>NZ_JBYSYD010000019.1:0-14597 GCF_058782905.1 Bradyrhizobium sp. FW305-F6 | reverse complement strand
CCGTTTTAGCCGATCTCCACAGGCCAGCTGCGCTTAGAATCTTCCTTCACATTATGATCTGCTGCTGATTACTGGAGTAATGGCGAGCTCGCCATTACTCCAGCCAGGAGGCGATGTAGCGGGCGTGGTCGGGTCGTGGCTCAACACTGAGGTTGAGGTCGGCGCAGATCATGGCGCTGAGAAGCTCGACCGTGCATTCTTCCATGGCGTAGGCGGCCGAGCCGAATCGTCCGGACAGATCGCGGTCGAGGCGATGTTTGGCGCCGGAAGCGTGGCCGCATTCGTGGAGCAACACGGCGTAGTAGGCAATTGCGTCCCGGAAGCAGGCGAAGTCCGGCATCTGCACGCAGTCCTTCGATGGGATGTAGCAGGCCTGCGATCCGCCGTGGCGAATATCGATGCCAAGGGCGGCGCAGAAGCGCTCCGCGTGCTCGATCCGCTCGACCTCGGGAAGCACCGGCAGCTCGGGCGGTGTGTAGCCGTCGACCTGGGCGGCATTGAAGACAGTGTAGCCGCGGGCAAACAGGCGCCGGGCGGGCTCGTGATGATTGTCGTCGCCATCCTGACGATCTGTGTCGCTGCTGCGATCCGTCGTCTTCCAGAACACGACGAGGTGGCCGTGCTCGCCCTTGCGGACTTGGGCGCCGAGCTCCTGCCATTGGCGATAAGTGCCCCAGATGCCGGCGGGATAACCGGACGCCTGCGCCGCAGCCCAGAGCGAGAGGACGTTGACGCCACGATAAGACTTGCGTGAGGCAACGTTGACGGGCGTGGTGATGGCCGATCCGTCGTGATGCCATGGCATCCGGTACTCGCCGGCGCCGGCCTCGATGGCGGCGATGATCTGGTTGGTGACGCGCTCGTAGATATCGTTGCCGGTCCGGGCCGGGCTGTTGGTATCGGTGATCATGGGTGGCTCCTGTGCTCGCCCTCTCCGCCGAGGGCGAAGCGGCAGGGGCAGACGCGGCGAGCCGGGCCGTCCCACCCTGTTCACGGTCGCTGGTGCGGAACAGGGTTGACGGGCCGGCAGCGTCTGCCACAACCGAGCCCCTGCCTCGACGGGCGCGCGCAGGAGACGTCGGCCATGACCGATGGCCGCAGGACCGGCCGGCAGTGAGATATTGCGCGGCTCTCAGCCAGCGCTGTCTCGCAGCGAGCGCCGCAGCGGAACGACCTTGGCCTCATTCGATCGCGCCAGTTCATCCTGCAAGCCGGCAATCACCTCGTCACGCTCGCAACCTGCAACGTCAGCACCTGGATGTGCTGCGCGAGCGCGCGGGTCGGCGCGCGCAGTTCGGCCATCTCGGCACCGCGCACGGGCCCGGAGCTCGGCTTCAAGGGAGCGGACGCGATCCTTCAGTGCTTAAGGAGATGATCGCCGGTGGCGGGCTTCGGCAGCACGGAACTCGGCGAGAAGATCGACCGCACGGTTCGCCGTTGCCCGGCCGACGCCGGCCTCGCGCCAGATTGGAGACGGTGAGCGCGCCGTTGGTGCGCTCGGGCCGACCGTCGAGCAGTCGTGCCATGGCCGCCTTCAATGCCGCCTCGCCCTTCGGACCCAGGCTGGTCATGCATCGCCATCCATCAAAGGTGCTATCAGCCGACGCTTGCGTTCGTTGTCACCCCCAATGGCGGCGCGCTGCAGCGGCGACAGGCGCCGGTCGGCGAGCAGGCCTTCGCCCTCCGCGATCAAAGTTTGCCACGGCTCACGGTGTCGATCGGTCAAACAGGCGTTCGGGCAGCGATCGGGCTGCATCGTGACAAGGCGGGCACCGTTCGTTCGGCATCGGATGGGTCTCTGAGGCAGAGCGCTGTTGCGGCATCGAAAAGGCAATCATTGAGGAAGCCCACATGTAAGGTCCGGCCGAGATGGGCAAGCATGGTGCGCAGTCGATTGCGATCCATGATGCGGCCCGGGAGATCGCCAAGCTCGCTCTGCACACGCGCGACGACAGAAACGCCGGACCGGAACGCAGTGGAGGACGGCAAAGCCGTTGCGCTGCCGCGCCGGCCGGAGCATCGCCCGAAAGCCGGTACGGGCCGCGACGTGCGCTCGATCCCGGGTCATTTCTCTTTGCTCGTTTGCGCCGTCGCGATCTGCGACATGAAAAAGGCCGGTCCCGAAGGACCGGCCGATATCGGATCGTGAGCGAGAGGCGGGGCCGAAGCCCCGCTGGCGGCGTCACCCGAACGCCGCCATCTGAACCTCGGCCGCCTTGCGGCTGACGGTCTCGCCGGGTTGTTCGGGCTGGCGCTCGAACGGCTTCCAGCTCTCGCCGACGACGTGCTCGTAGGCTGCGGCGGCGCCTTCGGCCGCCATGCGCAGTGCGTGTGCCTGAACGGCGACCTCGGCGGCGAATTCGCGCTTGCGCTGGGCTGCGGATTCAAAGCCCACCGGTCCGTCCAGATCCTCGTCGCGCGTGTCGTTGGCTAGCTTTGCCGTCGCCTCGCGTGCTTCGGTGACCGCGCGGCTGTAGAACTGCCCGGCGCCGTGGGCCGAGCCGACATAGGAGCCGACGATGCGCTGCAGGTGAATCTGCATGGCGCGTTCGTTGACGCCTTCGCCGAGAGCGTCTGCGGTCTCGGTGATGAGGCGTTGGTGGAGATCGCGGATGCCGTCGCTGTCGAGGACGGGGAGGCCGAAGCTCTCGGCGATGCGGGTGGCCTGGGCTTCGTCCGGGCAAACGAGCCGGACCATTTCGACTGTGGTGCCGCGGCGGAGTGGCACGACGGGGGCGCTGGTGCGGGGTGCGCGAGCGGTTTTGGTCATGGTGAAGTCCTTTTCTGGTTTCGCCGTCGGGTTCGGTCCGGCCCCTGCCGGACCTCCCTTCGGGTGCGGTCGCCTAGCGCCGCCGGAGCGAGGGCCGCTTCAAGGTCCGGGGACCGCCAGGCGAGCAAGGTCCGGTTGCGGACAAGCGGGGTCCCAGCCTGCTGGGCCGTGCGCCGGACGCGGCCGGGCCTTGCCGAGATCGGTGGTCTCCGGTCGCTTGCGACTTGGCCTTGAAGCGGACCGCCGGGGGCGCAGACCGCAGCAAACCCGAGGGGAGAGCCGACAGGGTGCGGGCCGGATTGGCGATGCCGGAAAGGTTCGCCCTAGCAGATCGCCGCCGCCGCGCCATGATCGAGACGTTCGCCTGAGCGAGCCGCAAGGTCGAGTTGGTCCCGCTATGCCGCGGCGCCATGCCGCTTCCCCGGACGACAGTCGGCCGGAGTGTGACATTCGTCCGTGCGATGTGCGCGCTCCGAGTCGTCACGAGCGGGGCCAGACTCCGGCGCGCATCGGGCCCGCAACGCCTCGATTGCGGCATCCTGCCGGGCGAGCTTGCGCGAGAGGCCATCGATCTCCGGCTGGCGCGCTGCCGTGATCGCCGCAAGGTTCGAACGGTAGCGTTCGAGGAACGCCCTCGGGTCGGGCGGCTTGCCGCGGCGGTATCCCGACCGCTTGCGACCGAGCTGTGGGATCAGCGCGGTCATGCGACGGATGATCTGCCGGTCGATCATGTCGAGTTGGCGCTGCGTCTGACGGCGCGCCTCCTCCATGCGCGAAAGTTGGGCGAGGCGCTCGGGGGAAGCTTTCATGGCGACGTCCTCTCCTGCCAGGCGATGAAGCTCGACGGCCCGGAATAGACCGGGTGGCGGGTCTCATCGACGACGAAGCCGAAGCGACCGATGCGATACTCGTCTGACGGGACCAGGAAACGCCGCTCCTCGGTGCCGGCGCCACGTCGGCCGCCGGGCGTGGCGACGACCTCGACGAAGCCCTTCTCGTGATCCGACGTGATCGCCGACACGACGATCCAATCGGCAGCGTGTTCCGTCTCGAAGGCGCGCCGATCCTTCTCCCGGGATTCGCCGGGCTGGAGCACAGTCCCGAAAATCGCCTCCCACGCATCGGGCCAGCTATCCTTGATCGTGCGCTCCGCGCAGCGCCGCTCGTAGCTGGTGAACAGATTCGGGAAGGTGATCGCCACGATCGCCCAGCCCTCGTCCTCCTCGTACCAGCCACCCCGCGCGCGCAGCATCGAATGGACGCTGCGGTTGCGTTCGGCGGAAAGATGAAAGCCGCCATGGCCCGCCGTCGAATGGCAGACGACGCCTTCCGCATAGACGGTCGCGCCCTGAGATGAGCCCCAAGGCGTGTTCGCCGTCGAGGCGATGTCGCGACGGCCGAGCGCGCGCTTCTCGCGCTGGTGGTCGGCGTTCTCCGCGATCTTCGCGCGGAAGGCGGCCTCGTCGGCGAGATCGCCGAAATGGCCGTAGAAGTCGGAGTGCTTCCATTCGGCGATCGGCCGGCTAATGCACCAGCCGGTCGCGAGATAGTGGCGACCGTCGCGCGCCGGCAGCATGGCGAAGGCGGTGTCGGCAACACGCGCGGCAAGGAAGCCGTCGCCGCTGCGCCCGAACGCAACCTCCGGGGATCCGGAGGCCGAGTCATCGGTCATGGTGGTGGAGAGTGCGGGCGCGGTCATGCGGCGGTGCTCCCCTCCGCGACGTCGGCCGCGACCGCATCGGCCGTCACCTCGTCGAGAACGGCATTTGGATAGCGGTGGCTCTGCAGCCAGGTTTCGGCATCGGCGCGGCTGCCGGCGAGATAGACCAGCTCGGCGTCCTCGCCGGGCCGGTCGAGCACGCGGACCGCGCCGGCCTTCGGGCGTTCGGTCACAGCGAATTTTAGGTCGCTGTCGACCGAGAACGAGCGGTGGACGCGAAGCACCACGACGCCGTCGCCGCCATAATCGCCGGTGTGCAGCGTGATGCTCGCACTGATGACGGTGTTGCCGACGCGGCGTTCGGGCTGCTTGCGGATCAAGCGACCGCCGCTATTGCGGTGTTCCCAGGCCGCGAGCTTCTTGCGGTGCCGCTCCGGCGGCCGCGGCGTGCCGTCGAAAAACCGGACGATCGCGCCGAGTGGGACGAGGTCGAAGATCAATTGTGCGGACATGGACGTCCTCCTGTTCATGGGGGTGGAAAGGAAGCCGCCGCCAGCTGAGCTGGCGGTGGGGTGTCGTTCGGATCGTTTGGGTCGGGACGGGCTATTCCGCCGCCTCCGAGAAGGTCTCGGAGTCCGAGGGGTCGTCGCCATCGCCATCCGCGGTTTCCGGGTCCTCGACCTGGTCGTCGGCCTCGTCGTCTTCGACGACGGCGTTCTTCGCCAGCCACGACGACAAGGCGACCTTGTCGGGAGCGAACAACGCGGCCGGATGCACGAAGCGACCCTCCCTGAAGTGCTCGACCAAGGCGATGCGGGTGTCCTTCACCTTCAGGCGCGGAAGAACCGGCGTGTCCTTGCACGAGCCTTCGAGCGCGGCACGCGACAGGCACGACAGGAAATCGTCGGTGCCCATGTTCGGCAGGAAGTTGTCCGCGCCGACGACTTCACCGGCGACGCGGGCGACGATGCCGCTGTCGGTGCGGTTCTCCCGGCACGACAGGACTTCCGTGAGGGTTGAGCGCGCCGCGACGCGGAGCGTGTCGATGTCGAGGACGAGCTTGCCGCCCTGATCGAATAGCGCCGCGGCATGGCGGGCTAAGCGCCGGTTGCCGTAGTAGGTCCCGCCGCTGCCGGAATCAACCGAGACGTTCTGGCCGGCGAAGGCGAGGATCAACAAGGCCATCAGCGTGTCATCCTCGATCGGAGCGCGGCCGAGCGCCTCGTGCAGGGCGTCCGTTCGGAAGTCGCCGATCATCTCGAGGCCCTTGCGCGTCACGTCGGGACGCGGCTTCGAAACTGTTGCGAACTCATCCGCAGCGTCGTTGTCGGCCGCCGCAGCCTTGCCTGCCGCCTTCTTCGCCGCGGGCATGCGGTAATGCACGGTCTGCACCCGGCCGTCACGGTCCAGATACATCGCGGTGCAATCGCTCTTCGAGGCCTTGCCGTAGACGCGCTCTGCCTTCGGCGGCAGCTTGACCTCGCCCCAGTTCGTCGTCTCAGCGATGACGCCGCGCTTCGGCAGGTTATTCGTCATCCATTCCTGCTGGGCGCCGAGGAAGGCCTCGACATCCCTGGTATAGCGGCTGTCCTCATCTGCTGGCGCGAACAGATCCTCAGCCCACTGGATTCCGTAAGCCTGGGCGAGGTCGTCGCCGAAGCTGGCATCACGTGCGTACATGCGGGCCTTAGTCAGAGCCTGCGCCACGCTAAACCACGACACCTGCGGATCGGCCTTGGAGGGCTTGTGCTTCTTCCAGACCTCCTTCTGCTCATCCAGCGAGGCGGAGGCGATGGTGCGGAGCTGCCGCTCGTCGGGCATGTCGCCCTTGGCCATGTGATCGAGCATGGCGGGCAGCACGTTCGCCAAGAGGCGGAGCTTTCTGATCTGCCGCACCGGCAGCGCCAATGCGACGCCGATCGCTTCTTCGGTCCAGCCGAGCGCGACGAGGCGTTCGATCGCGCGCCACTGGTCGACGGGATTGAGCGGTTCGCGGGCGATGTTCTCGATCATCGAGCGCATGGCGCCGCTATCGTTGGCCGCCTCGTCGACGAGGACATCGATCTCCTCAAGGCCGGCGGCGATCGCCTGTTTCACGCGGCGATGACCGGCGTTGATGACATAGCCGTTGCCCCCGCCGGTCTCGGGCGTGATGACGGGCGGCTGGACGATGCCGACGGCCTTGATCGTCGCGAGCAGCAGGGCGTCGGCCTGCGGCGCCGACTTCGTCTGGCGCATACGGTCCGGATTCTCCTTCAGCGCACGCGGATCGATCTTGATGAGTTGCATGGGATTTCTCCTGTTCGGGGTTGGTGGACCGCGCCTCGCGGGTCCTTCCTCGTCTTCTTTCCGAAGACATCCCCCGGCCCGCGGAGCGGTCGGGCCGGCACAACTGCGGCCGAGCATCCCTGTCCGGCCGGACAAGCAGGGCTCTTAAGCCCTGCGAAGGACGACGGGCCGGGATCGCGCAGGCCGCGGTTGAGCGTCAGCGTTGCCGGCCTGGCCGATCTGCGAGCGGGCCTCACTTTCTTTCCTCATCACGCTGCGATGGCGTTCTCGCCGCTCCCCTCCACATCCCTCGCAAGGGCCTTCTCCACCTCCGCCAACTGCCGGCGCTTCTCGGTGAGCTCTGCAGCGAAGGCGAAGTCGCCGTCCTCGCGCGCCTGATACGAGGTGAACCTGCGGCGTGTATCCGCGAGACGCTGGCGATAGCGCTCGCGCTCGCCCTCGAAATCTTCCAACCCATGCTCCAGTCGCGAGATCGCGCCGAGCGGCGTGACCGTGACGGGCAGCTCGATCTCGTCATCCGCGCCGGTGCGTAGCAGCACGGTGGTGTAGCGGTAACCGTCGCGGCCGAAGCGCTCGCCGGAATATTCGAGGTCAAAGCCGCCGATCGAGGCGATCACAATCTCGCCCTCCTGCTGGAGCTGTACGAGGGTCAGGATCTCCTTCATCAGCGCGCGGCCGGCCTCCTTGCGCTCGACATATCGCTTGCCGGCCACGCCCGCGGCGAAGGAGTCGCCGGCCGTCGCAACGCGGCGTTCAATATCCTTGCCGACATCTGCGATCCGCCGCGTGCAGAACTCGATGTCGCGCTCCGCGTCGCGGATCTGCCGGCGGACGGCGTGATGATCATCGATATGCGCCGCGCGGAGACGTTCCAGCCGCGCGATGTCGGCTTCCAGTCCCGCCTTCTGCATCAGCCGTTGGTCGCCGCTGGCGATCGCCTTGGCCATCGCGAACTGGTTGGCCTGACCTTCGCCGAGGTCCTCGAGCCGGCGAATCGACGTGTCGCCCGAAAGCGCCGCGGTGATGAAACGGGCCTTGCGCTCATTGTTCTGCCACATGCTCGCGTCGAGCGAGCCCTCCGTGGCATAGGCAAAGATGTCGATGACATCGTGCTGATTGCCCTGACGCTCGATCCGGCCCTCGCGCTGCGCTATCTGCGACGGCAGCCACGGCACGTCGAGGTGATGGAGCGCCTTCAGCCTGAGCTGCGCGTTCACGCCGGTGCCCATCGTGTCGGAGGAGCCGATCAGGAAGCGGACCTTGCCGGCGCGCACGTCGCCGAACAAGCGCTGCTTGGCCTCGGACTTCCTAAAGTCCTGCATGAAGGCGATCTCGGACGCCGGCACGCCCATGCGGACAAGCTCGTCCCTGATCCAGCGATAGGCCGAGAAGCTGCGTGTCTTCTCGACGCTGATCGTTCCGAGGTCGGAGAAGATCATCTGTGCGGCCCCCGGCAGCTCGTAGGGCTTGCCGTCGGCGCGCACGTAGCTGTTTGCCGATGTCTCCTTCCAGATGCGGAAGGCATTGGCGACGAGCAGGTTCAGCTTGTTGTCCGGCTCGTTGTCGCTACCTGGATGGACCAGACGCAAATCGATTGCGGCATGGCGGCCATCGGTGATGACGGAAAGCAGGATGTCGTCGCCCGGCTCCGGCGGCCGGTCGCGCATCTCGATGGCCTTGATCCGCGCGTCTAGCAGGGACTGGTAGCGCCTGAAGGCCGGGGTTGGCTTTGCGGTCAGGATCTGCCGCTTGCCCGTCGAGATCGCCGGGACCTTCACGTACTGCCGCAGGTCCTCCGGCATCACCACGTCGGCGAAGGACCGGAACATGGCGATCAGCTCGGGGACGTTGACGAAGGTCGCGAAGCGCGTGACCGGCTTGTACTTGCCGGACGGCTGAAGCTCGAGCTCGGTCGAGACGTCGCCGAAGGTGGAGGCCCAGGCGTCGAACTCGTGCAGCCCGCGATCCAGAAGCGCGGCGTAGCCAAGATAGCGCTGCACCGAGAACATCTCGCCGAGCGTGTTGGTGATCGGCGTGCCGGAGGCGAGCACCAATGCCCGGCCGGGGTTCTTTGTCGCGATGAAGCGGGACTTTACGTAGAGGTCCCAGGCGCGCTGCGAGCCTTTGGGATCGACGCCCTTCAGCGTCGACATGTTGGTGGCGAAGGAGAGCTTGCGGAACTCCTGCGCCTCGTCGACGATGATCTGGTCGACGCCGACCTCCGAGAGGGTGAGGAGGTCGTCCTTCCGCGTGGCGAGCGCTTCGAGCCGTTCCTTCAATCCCTCTTTCAATCGCTCGAGCCGCTTGCGCGAGACCCGGTCGTCGCTCTCGACCTTGGTCAGGAGTTGCTCGTAGAGCTCGAGCTCGTCCTGGATCATCTGCTGCTCGAACGCAGACGGCACGCCAATGAAGCGAAAGGCGGAATGGGTGATGATGATCGCATCCCACGTCGCGGTCGCGGCGCGCGACAGGAAGCGATGCCGCTTGTCCTTGGTAAAGTTGGTCTCGTCGGCGACCAGGATTCGCGCGCCTGGATAGAGCGCCAGGAACTCGCGCGCCGCCTGCGCCAGGCAATGGCCGGGAACGACAAGCATGGCCTTGGCAATCAGGCCAAGGCGGCGCTGTTCCATGATCGCGGCCGCCATCGTCATCGTCTTGCCGGCGCCGACAGCGTGGGCGAGATAGGTCGCGCCTGAGGCGATGATGCGCCAGATGCCGCGCTTCTGATGTTCGTAGAGAACGAAGGCGCCCGAGGCGCCCGGCAGCTTCAGGTGCGAGCCGTCGAAGGTGCGCGGCACGATGTTGTTGAAGCGGGCATTATAGACCCGCGCCAGGCGATCAGTCCGATCCGGATCAGACCAGATCCAGTTCTGGAAGGCGGTCTTGATCTTGTGCAACTTCTCCTTCGCCGCCTCGGTATCGACGACGTTGAGGATACGACGCTCGCTATCGCCGTCCTTGATGGTGTCGAAGATCTGCGGCACTGAGGAATTGAGCGCATCGGAGAGAAGTTGGCCGGCGTGCCGCCGCTCGGTGCCCCATTCGGACGTGCCGGCGGCCATCCAGCCGAGCTGCCGGGCCTCCACGGTCCACGTTGCGAGTTCCGGCATGTGGTGGATTTTGATTTCCGCACCCATCGTCTCCTTGACGAAGGCGACAATGTCGGCGGCGGGAATCCAGGGTGCACCAAGCCGCGCGGTGATGTCGGAGGGCCGGAGATCGGCAGGTTGCACCTCCCGCAGGGCCGCCACATTGCGCTCATATTCGGGATCGAGCGCGGCCGCGGCCTCGACTGCCGCGAGCTTCGATCGGACTGCGCCTGAGAGATAGGCGTCGGCGGTCTGCCACGACCCATCGGCCGGATCGCGGAAGATGGCGCTGCCGAGTTCGGCGATCACGTCGTCCGCATCGCGATGCACGAGCTCGGCGATGTGATCGGGATCGACATGGCCGCGCTCGTTGAGCACGACGGCCAGCGCGTCGGCGGCGCTGGTTATGACGGGCGGCGCCGGCGGGGCGATCACCCGCTCGGTGAAGATCGGGCCCGGCCTCGCCGTATCGGATTCGAGGTCGTAGTCCTCGATCGACGCGACCAGCCAGCAATCGGGATCGTCGAGGAAAGGCTGCAGGTTCGGCCGGCGATGCATCTCGCGGACCTCGCCGGTTTCCGGGTCTTCCGTCGTAGAGACGACGGTCGTGTTGATCGGGCCGAAGGCGCGGACGAAGTTCGACCAGGCGACGCGTAAGCGGACCTGCGCATCCTTCCAAGGCCGGTCGAGCTCCTGGCACTTCAGCACCTCGCGGACCGCGTCGCGGATCGGGATCAGCTTCTGGACGATCCGGACATGCTTCTCCGGAACACCCTCGGCACTGCGGCCCCTGCGCACCGTGACAGCGACCGGCTCCCCATTGAGGATCTGCATCAGACCATGCCGGTGATCGAGGAGATAGCTGCCCTCGCGCGCCGTGAGGCTCGCGGAGCTATCCGACTTCGCCGGCACGGCCTCATCCTCGCCGTCAGGGTCGATCGCCTCCGGTTCGCGGTCATAGAGGGCGTCCGGAAGGAGGGTGATCGCCTCGGCCAGCACGAGCGCGAGGTCCTCGCCGTCCCTGGGAAGGCAGGTGTAGGTCTCGCCGAACGGACCGGAGGTCAGCGCGTGCGCGCCGAGCACAAGGCCGGGATGGCGCGCAAACCAGCGGTTGACGCGAATCGCGCCCTCGTCCTCGATCACCGGGCGCACCTCCTCCAGGTCGAGCCAGGACAGGTCGCCCTCCGGCTCGCCGTGCTTGCGCCGACGGAAGAACAGGATGTCGACCACGACGTCGGTGCCGGCATCGGCGCGGAAGCTACCTTCCGGCAAGCGGATCGCAGCAACGAGATCGGCATGCTTGGCGATCAGCTCGCGCGCGGAGCCATCCGCCTTGTCCATCGTGCCGTGCGAGGTGACGAAGGCGCCGAGGCCGCCCGGCTTCAACAGCTTGACCGCCTTGACGATGAAATAGTCATGGAGTCGCAGGCCTTGCGAGCGCAGGGCGCGATCCGAGCGGACGGTGCGATCGGAGAACGGCGGATTGCCGATCACAAGGTCGAACCGCGCCGGCAGCTCGGTGCGCGCGAAATCGCCGGTGACGATCCGCGCCCGGGGCTGCAATAGTCGCGCGATGCGCGCCGTAACGCGATCGAGCTCGACGCCGGTGACGTGGGAGACCTCGCGCAGAACCGGCGGCATCAGCGCCGGAAACAGGCCGGTGCCGATGCCGGGCTCGAGCACGCGTCCGCCGCGCCAGCCGAGCCGCAGCAATGCCGCCCAGATCGCTCGCACGATGAACTCCGGCGTGAAATGGGCGTACTGGGTGCAGCGCGCCAGCGAGGCGTAGTCAGCATCATCGACCGCATCCTGCAGATCGGCGCCAATCGCGTCCCATCCCTTCGCGAACTCGGTTTCGCCCGGCCGGCGGAAGATGCCATTGGCAAGCTCCGACGCGCCGAAGCCGGTAAAGCGGATCAGTTGCCGCTGCTCGTCAATCGTCGCGGGCCGCTGCTCGGCCTCGATCTGTGAGGCGAGCCGGACCGCTGCGACATTGTCGCGGGCGCGCTGCTTCCAGTTCCTTGCGAGGCCGCGCGCATCGGCAAGGTAGAAATTGTCGCCGCGCTTGCGCGAGCTGGCCGGGGAGGGCTGCGTCGACGAGACCGCCGGCCCTGCGGGGGCCGACGCCGACGGCGGCGGATTGCCATCATGATCGTCGTCGCCGCCGGGATCGGGGCCGAACGCGGTAACGCCAAGGCCGAGGCCCGACCAAAGGGCGGTGTTGCCGAAGTGGTCGAGGGTGAAAGGATCGTCATGCGCCATTTGGAAATGTCCTTCTGCTGGGCGCGCGCAGCCGTCCGCCGGCGCAGGCTGCGACCGAGGGCATGGGCGCTTGCGGGATTGACGGAGAGCCGGCGCCAGGGCCGGATGCGGAAATGCGAAGCCCGGCGTGTGGCCGGGCTGCTCGCAGGTCGGGAAGGGAAGGGGAGGCTAGGCCGCGATCGTCTCCGGCAGATGGCGCAGCTGCACCGGCAGCTTGGCCGCGATCTCCGCCTCGCAGAGGTCGTCGAGAATCTTCAGGACCGTGCCGCGCTGGCCCGCGTAGACGGGCACGGTGCGGCGACCGCGCATGGGCGCGGGCCAGCGTTCGCCGGCATAGCCGCGATAGTCGTCATGCGTGCTCGACCAGATGTGCTCAAGCCGCTCGTCGCGCGTCATGGCGCGGACCGGCCGCGATTCGCGCTCAATGATCTCTGCCTTCATCCGCTCGGGCGAACCCCGGTCCGACAAATCGCAATAGCCGTGGAACCAACGCGGCCTGCCGTCGATGATGAGCGCGAAGAAGATGCTGGTGACGCTGCCGGTCATGAATTCGCGCATCGCGAACATGTCGGCGCGCATGAACAGCGGGGGCAGGATGTCGAGCATGTAGTCGTGCTCCCGCTCGTTGATCTCGAACCACTCACCGGCGAAGAGATGCTGGCCTTCACCTTCGGCCATCGCGGGGTCACCACGATGGCGGTTGAACAAGCGGTGCATCTCGTGGCGCGTCGCAACGCCTTCGAAGACTTTGCGGATGCTGGGGGAGGTGTGCATGGGCGGCTCCTCTTGGCCTGGCCGGACTGACAGCGCGAGCGATCCGCCTGATCCCTTCGTCACTTCAGTCCTTCATCACACCTCCTCGCCGGCCGCATCGAAGGTCCGGCGGGTCAAGGGCCGCGAAACGCGGGCGAAGCTTCACCCTTGACGCGCCGGCCGGGCATGCGGCAGCGCTTCATTTCCATTTCATTTTCCCTCCCTCATTGTTCGATCCCCTCTTCCTTTGCTCAACACCAAGGCGTCAGAGACCCACTCATTTGAAGGCCTTGGCGCGGCGCCCCCACGCAGCCGGCGCGTCGCCCTGGCGAGCCGCATCAGTTAGACGTCAGGCGCTCAAATCCTCATTCCAGTCGCCGGCGCACGGCCGCAAACGGGCATAACGCGCACTTGCATCTGCGGCGATGGCACGAATTCGGTCGGCGTAGACCTCGCCTTGCCGATTGTTGTCGGTTGCTGCCACGAGCCAAGCATTGGCGCGCTTGGCCAAGCCGCGGATGGCCCCGTCGGTCGCGGGCGACCAACCGCCGCCGGTGCTGACATAAAGGGTGTCAGGCCGCAGGACCTCGATTGCGGCGAGGCTCATGGCATCGATGGCCGCCTCCGTGATACAGATCCGCTCGGACTCCTCCGACCCGAAGCGAAAAAGCTCCTTGCCGCCGTCCGTGGCGAAGCCCCGCCATCCCGGTCCACGCTCCTCCCAGCCTGTAAGCACTCCAGCAGAATCGCTATGCGCCGCCCACATGCTGCCTTGGGGGCCCTCTCGCAACCGGTCGCTAGCGACCGCCTGCTTCACGATGTCTGCCGGCAGCCCGCGCTCGCCGGTGAGATAGCGCCAGGCTGGCGAGCCGGGGCGCGGCCCCACGCGATATCCCCATCGCTCCACGATGGACGCAAGGGCCTTGGGCCTTGCCGGGCGCTGCCACGCAGGTGCAGCGGGGACGAAGCCAACCACATCCGCAACACGATCACACGCTTGGACGAAACCGTGGGCACCGAGGTGTTCGGCAAGTGAAAACACGTCCCCTTTCGCCGGCGACAGGGGATCGAACCAGCCGCGGCCCTGGTGGATGACGATGATGATGTTGGTGTCGCGGCGATACTTGATCGCACGGCGGGTACTTTCCTTGAGATCGACCTTCCAGCCGTCTTTCTCCAGCAGGGCTGCGCAGCCAACATTTTCGCGCAGCTCTTCGATTTCTCTCTTGTCCATTGTTTGCACCGGCGTCGCGCACGCGGCGTCCGGCCCCTTCTTCTGTTGGTCTCACTTGTTCCTGGCCTTGCGGCACATCCCCGAACGGCCGCGAAGCCTGCCGAATGCAAGGGCGCGCGTACAAGCTGTCGAATTTGTCAGATACCTGGGCGCGGCGAAGCTTCCCTTGCAGCCGGCATGGCGCCAGCGGCAACCGGTCACCCGGCTCAATGAGCCGGGCACCAGGGGTCATATTCATGGACGATGGCGTCCTGGTCGCCGTCGTATTCGCTGGAGACCATCACACCGAATTCGCTCTCAGCCTGGAAAAGTATGACAGGTACCATCAGCGTGCGGGCCAGATCGAAGGCGTGGTTCTGAGCGAGGGTGAGATTGTGCGACATTGAAAGGCTCCCGTCTTGCGGCGGGGACCATCCCCGCTCGACAGGCGCCGACGTGTTCGGGGGCGGCCGCGGTCACCTCCAGAGGCGAAGCCGAAGAGGTCGCACGCTTGCGTAGCGAACCCCTTGCGGGTTGATCGTGGAAGGCCGCACCAGAACC
>NZ_JBYSYD010000018.1:0-23023 GCF_058782905.1 Bradyrhizobium sp. FW305-F6 | reverse complement strand
ACGGGTGGGCGACTTCAAATCGGAATGGTGGGCGAGATCATCTCGGAATCCTGGGCGACATCGATCGGAATCCGCAGACAGCCGCCGTCGTTTTGTCTGGAGCGAACGTCGATTTGGCCGGCTGGCTGCTGCTCCGCGAAGGTTCCGCTGCCGTCAATGACCCCAAGGCCAAAGGCTTGGCTTGCATTTAGGGTTCAGGTCCGACGCGAATACGCGCGGTTTCCGATAGACTCAGCAGCTGGCTGTTCGGGGACTCGGGCCTTCTCGCGTCAGGGATGGCAGCCCGTAAGGGGGAAGACCCGCTCGCGGGGCTTCAGCGCAGCCTCCAGCCCGGCCCGCAGGGCGACGCCCACCTTCTCAGTCAGAGGCGCACAACAGCCGACACATTTTCCGCGACCGGTGGCTGAGCACCCTCAATTCTTTCATCAGCAGTATTAAACTTCTGAATCGAGAGGCCTGATCGATTCGATTAATTAATTGGACGGCGGTTTCGACAGTTGCGATTCTTACGCATGTCCGAACTCACGGTCCCATACCTCGTTCTCCAACGATGCGATCCGGCCTGTAATATGGCCAGGTTCTATGTCCTCACGATCGAACCGACTCTGTTCGGAGATACGGCGTTGGTGCGCGAATGGGGGCGTCTCGGCCGGCGCGGCCGCCGGCGGATGGATCTGTTTGCGGGGAGGGTCCAAGCCGTCGAAGCGCTCGAGGCTTGGCTCGTCCGCAAAAGACGCCGTGGTTATGTACCAGAGAATCCCGCGTCTTGAGTGCGACCGCTCAACCGCCATCCTGACTGGATCGTGAGCTTGGCACTTCCTACCAGCGGACAGCCGTTTTGCGCATCACGGAAGCAATCCCTGTCGAATCGCGAGAGCGACAGCGTGTGGAAGGGTCAATGCGGCAAGATTTTGCCTAGCGTTGTCCAAATGAAACTTTACGCCTCGCTGCCCAATACCGAGAAGCTCCGCAATATCCCGCATCGTCTTGCCATCAGAGGTCCAGGCGAGACACTGCCGCTCGCGCTGCGTCAGTGGGCTGACGATTCCGCCAGCTGCCGAGGTGCGTCCGATCCTGGCACTCACATGTGCATGGTAGTTGAGACCCACCATTTCCAACATGTCGTGCGCGGTCTCGATGAAACGATCGAGTGCAAGGCAGCGCTCGTCCACCGCAAGTGTAAACGCCGCGAACTGGTTTTGACTTGAGGGAATGCGAACCGTCAGGCCGGTCCTGATCTTGAAGCTGAGCGCATCGTCAAACAGACGGCGCTCTTTCGCTGACTTCGCACTTCGCGCCTCGCGTCCGTCCCACAGGAACATCCGCCTTGTGTTTCGCGGGCTCTGGAGAACGGGATCGATGTTGTCATATCCTTCCCGAAAATAGTGGCTGGTCCAACTCTTTGGATAGGATGAGATCAGATTGGGGCCATTCGCTCGCTGGCCAAAATAGGCAAACCACCGGAACCCCAATGCATGCGCGGCTCGCTCCGCGACACGCCGAAAATCATCTTCCGTATGGGCCGAGTGAAGACAATCGACAAACTCATCGCATGCTCTTTTGACATCTTTCATTGCGCCTCTTCAGTCACTTCTTAGTTCCCACAACGCGAACAGTTTGACGATTCGCGTTCCACGTGCAGCCGTGTATTGCGACGTTGCGGCAGCTTTGCGGCAAGAACGATTCCAAACACGCCCTGTCAGAACTGACAGCGCAACGCCGTGACCGCGCCTGCTTTCTTGATCTCGAAGCTGTGATTCGTAAGTTTGAGGTTAAGAATGAAGGTCATTGTGCGTAGCCGTGCGGCACTCCTGCACGACTCCGAACTAACGCTGGGAATGCATCGCCTGCGAAGGCGCGTGTTCAAGGATCGGCTCGACTGGGAGGTCTCTGTTTCCAACGGATTGGAGATCGATCAGTACGACACCTTCAAGCCGACATATCTGCTGGCACTCGAGCAGACCGACGTCGTGGGTTGTGTTCGCCTACTGCCGACCACTGGGCGCAACATGCTCGCGGATACGTTCCCGGTGTTGCTGGATGGCAACCCGGCGCCGAAAGCGACCACAATTTGGGAGAGCTCGCGCTTTTGCGTTGACACCAAAAGTGTGGCGACAACAGCAGAGAATGGTCTGCGCAAAGCGACGTTCCTGCTGTTTGCAGCCATGATCGAATGGGGGCAGCAGCACAATCTTCAGGCCATCGCAACAGTCACTGACCTGCGCATGGAACGCATCCTGCGCCGGGCCGGATGGCAGCTCGATCGCCTCGGCATGCCTCGCCAAATCGGCTCGACCAAAGCCGTCGCTGGATTGTTGCCGATCACCGAGGAGGCTCTCGGCGCGATCCGAGCGGCCGGGCAGATTTCAGGGCGTGCAATTGACGCGCCGTCGAGCCTGGCGGCCGCAGCCTAGCATCGAACGTCTCAGCTCCCGACAAGAAGGCTTTCACCATGGATCCAGCTGCATTCGCGGCTCTGGTCGAGCGATGCGCCCCGACGGCAATGGTCCGGCCGCTGACGGCAATCGTCCGGCAGGCGAGCTCGTTCGAGCCGCTGCTGATCACGATTGAAGGGCGCAAATCGATTCCGATTCAGGCAACCGACCGTGACGAAGCCATCCAGCTCGCGACCGAAGCCATCGCCTCCGGTCAGAAAGTCCGAACAGGTCTCGGTCAACTTGATGCGGAGGAAACACGGAAGGCCGGGCTGACGGCTAGTACCACCTTCGATGCGTGCCAGCACATTGCCGGGCTTGGCAGATTGTTCGATGCGCGACTGCAAGCGGCGAGCAAAAAACGCGCAGACCGCGACCAGGCGATTGCCGAGGTTGTCGCGAGCTTCGCGCCCAGGGCTTCCGGTCAAGTCTCGGAGCCTCGCGCCCAGCCGATGGTAACCACCAGCCGCGATCGCCCCACCGGCGATACGACAATCGATCCACCCCCCGCCTCTGCCAGCGAGCGCCGGCCCTGGGACGTCTATCGCTCGGGACTAGGCACGTCAGCCTTTGTTTACGAACGATGAGGATCGCCGTTTTTCATCTCAACTCAATACCGCGGTCCGGGCTGGGTCCGGCTGCAGTGCCAATCGGAGCCGTGCCATGACTTCTTCTCTTAAACACTCCGCTGCCCTCCTTTGCATGGGGGCCGTTCTCAGCATCGCGTTGGTTGAGCCTGCGTTTGCGCAGACCGCGAATATCGAAGGCGTACTGCAGAATATCGTCAACATGCTGACCGGCAACGTCGCCCGCCTGCTGGCGACGCTGGCTGTCATCATCGTCGGCATCGCCTGGATGTTCGGCTATCTCGATCTGCGCAAGGCCGCCTATGTCGTGCTCGGTGTCGCCATCACCTTCGGCGCCTCCGAGGTGGTTTCGACCTTGACCGGGGGTCATTGATGACCGAGGCCGCGCGTCTCACAGAGGACACCTTGTTTTTGGCCTGCACGCGTCCGGCCATGATTGCCGGCGTCACCATGGAAGCCATGGCGCTCAATGTGATGTTCTCCTGCATCCTGTTTCTGGTGGCTGGCAGCATTCTCTACGGGCTGGTCGCAATTCCAATCCATGGGCTTTGCCGCATCATCTGCCGCCACGACCCCAACATGTTCCGGATCCTGCTTGCCTGGATCGAGACGCGAGGGCGCACGCGCAACGCGTCATTCTGGGGCGGATCGTCTTGCACACCGCTCAAGCTCGTTCGGCGATATCGAGCAGGAGACCTTGGTAATGCGTAGCGCCGCTCTGAAAACGCGGGAGATCGGTCCCGATGTCTACCTGCCGTTCGGCCGGCACATCACCGATACGGTAATCAGTCTCACGACCCGAGCGCTGCTCACGGTGATCAGGCTTGACGGCACTTCGTTCGAAACCGCCGAGACGGCGGATCTGAACGACCTTCACGCCAAGCTGAACCTCACCTTACGCAACGTTGCGGATCCACGGCTGGCGCTATGGACCCATCTGGTGCGCCGCCGAACGTCGGACTACCCGGCTGGTACATTCCGATCGACATTTGCAGCCGCGCTTGACGCGCAATATCGCGATCGGCTTCGTAACGAAGCGCTCTTTCGCAACGATCTCTATCTGACGCTGGTCTGGCATCCCGGCCGCGCCACCACAGACGTGGCCGCAGCGTTCTTCAAGCAGCTTGGCCGAAACGCTGGGCGTTCCCTCGAGGTCGACAGCGATGCCTTGAAGCGGCTCGAGGATGCCAGGCGTGACATGGTCGCGGCCCTCGAGCGTTACGGTGCCCATACCCTTGGACTGGTCGAGCGCAAGGGCGTGGCATTTTCAGAACCCATGGAACTGCTCCACGCCATCACAAGCGGGGAGTGGCTGCCCGTCCCGTTGCCGCAAGGGCCGATCGGCCCTGCGCTCTATTCCAATCGTGTCATTTTCGGCCGCGAAGCCATCGAAATCCGGGGTGCCGGCGGATCGCGCTTCGCTGGCATGTTCGGGATCAAGGAGTATCCGGCGTCCACCAGACCTGGGCTGTTGAACGCGCTGCTTTCCGCGCCCTTCGAGATCATCCTCACGCAATCTTTTTCGTTTCTCTCAAAAGCCGACGCCAAGACGGTGCTGACGCGCAAGCAGAACCAGCTGGTCTCGGCTCAGGATCCGGCGGCCTCACAGATCGACGAACTCGCTGACGCGCTGGACGATCTCGAATCCAATAGGTTCGCGCTCGGCGATCATCACCTCTCGCTTCTGATCTATGCGGAGACGCCTTCCCAGCTGCAGGAGCATATGAGCGTGGCGCGGCGCGCACTGGCCGATGCCGGTAGCGTCGTCGCGCGCGAAGATCTTGGACTCGAAGCAGCTTATTGGGCACAGCTTCCCGGGTTGTTCAAATATCGGGCACGAACTGGGGCGATCAGCTCCCGCAATTTTGCGGCGTTTTCCCCGTTCCACACCTATCCGACCGGGAGGGCTGCCGGCAACTATTGGGGTCCGGCGGTTGCGATGCTCAAAACAGCCTCCGGCTCGCCGTTCTACTTCTCGTTCCATCACGGCGACCTCGGCAACACCTTCATCTGCGGTCCGTCCGGCTCCGGCAAAACCGTCGTGCAGAATTTTCTGCTGTCGCAGGCCGAACGGCTCGGCGCCACTTACGTGTTCTTCGACAAGGACCGCGGCGCAGAACTCTTCGTAGGCGCCGCCGGCGGGACCTATCTGACGCTCCATAACGGCCTTGCGACCGGCTGCGCACCGCTCAAGGCGCTGGAGCTGACGCCAGCGAACCTGTCCTTCCTGGGTGCACTGATCCGAAAACTCGTCACGCCGGAAAACCGGCCGCTGACGGTGACCGAGGAGGAGCGGATTGATTCGGGGTTACGAGCTCTTGGTCAACTGCGGCAGGCGGAGCGCTCGTTCGGGGCGCTGCGGGCCTTTCTCGGCCAGCAAGATCGCGAAGGAATCGGCGCGCGGTTGGAGCGTTGGTGCCGGGGTGCGCCTTTCGGCTGGGTGCTCGACGGCGAGCAGGATGCCATCGGGCTGAACGCCAGGTTCATCGGGTTCGACATGACTGATCTCCTGGATCATCCGGCCGTTCGCACGCCGCTCATGATGTATCTGTTTCATCGCGTGGAGCGGCTGATCGACGGCCGGCGCCTGATCATCGATATCGACGAATTTTGGAAGGCGCTCGGCGACGAGGCCTTTCGGGATCTCGCCAACAACAAGCTGAAAACCATCCGCAAGCAGAACGGCGTCATGGTGTTCGGCACGCAATCGCCCCGCGACGCGCTGGCCTCGCCGATCGCACACACCATTGTCGAGCAATGTCCGACGCAAATCTTCCTGCCGAACGCGCGGGGAACACGATCGGACTATGTCGATGGCTTCCATCTGACTGACACTGAATTCCGTTTGATCAAGGAGGAGCTCGCGCCCGAGAGCCGGCGGTTCCTGGTCAAGCAGGGCCACAACTCGGTGGTGGCGGAACTTGATCTCAACGGCTTCGACGACGCACTCGCCGTGTTGTCGGGACGGACGGAAACGGTCGAACTGCTCGATCGCATTCGCAGCGAGGTCGGCGACGATCCGGCCCAATGGCTGCCGGTATTTCACGCGGAGCGGAGGAAAGTTCGATGATGGTTCAGCGCATGTCGGGGATGTTTGCCTCCGCGTCAGTCGCAGCGCTCCTGATCGCGTCTCCAGCAGCAGCCGAGATTGTATTCGACCCCAACGTCTTTGCGCGGCAATTTGAGCAACTGACCGAACTGAAGAAGCAGGTCGATACCCTGACGTCGCAGCTCAAGGTGGCTCAGGATCAATTGAACCAGGCCAAGCAGCTCTATGACAGCTTCAACAAGCGGACCAACGCCAACGAGATCGGGTCGCTCTTGAACACACCGCAGTTCCGGAAAACGCTGCCCCAACAGTTCTCTGATATCGAACGTCTCGTCGCGGGGCAGGGTGGCGGCAACTTCGCCGACGCGATTGACCACTATCTGTCGCAGAGCCGGGCATATGCCGGTAACAGCGGCAATTCATACTATCAGAGCGAGCTCGACCGGATCGCGCGGCAGACCGGCGCCAAGCACTCCATGGGGCAGGCGGTGTACGACACTGCCTCGCAGCGCATCGATGCGCTGGAGGAACTCAGAACTCGCATCAGCACTGCGACAGACGTCAAGGAGACCCTTGACTTGTCGGCCCGGCTGCAGGCCGAACAGGCGCTGCTCCAGAACGATGTGCTCCGAATGCAAGGCCTCGCGATGATCCAGCAGGCCCGTACGGACATGGACGGTCAGCGGGAACGCGAAAAACAGCGTCAACTGGTCGATGAAATGAAGGCGGCCCTGCAATGACGATCAAAGCATCCGTTCTGGCGATCGCTGTTGCCATTGCTCTCACCGGCTGCAACGAATCCGACAGGATTCAGCAGACGAAGACCATCAGCTGGTTCTTCGAGCATCGGGACGAGCTTCAAGCAACGCTCAAGGCGTGCCGCGATAACCCAGGCGAACGTGGGAACACGCCCGACTGCGTCAACGCGAATGAAGCGCGCAAGAAGATCACCGTCCAAGACATGAAAGACGCCCTGAAGTAAGGATCGCCGCGATGGCCCTAAATGTCTTTGATAGCTTCCTGAAGGAATTTGAGCAACCGATTACGGCATTCGTGTCCACGTCAGTGTCGAATCTCGCGTCATACATCGATGGCCCGCTGCGCGTCGCCGTGATGCTCTACGTCGTCCTCTATGGCTTTGCTGTGATGCGCGGCGCGATCTCCGAGCCGATCATGGAATTCGCCTGGCGGGCGATGCGGATCGTGGTGGTGGTTCTGCTCGCGACCAATTCAAGCGCTTTCCAGCAGTACGTCACGGGTCTGTTCTTTGATTCCCTGCCGAAGGAGATCGGCAATGCCCTGGCGGGATCCGGACTGAACACCAATTCCGGAGCGCCTTTCGATCAGCTTCTCTCCAAAGGGATCGACGTCGCCAACAAGATCTACGATCAAGCGGGAATAACCGATGTTGCGCCTGCCCTGATTGCCGCCATTCTCCTGGTTTTTGTCGCGGTTGCCTCTTTCTTGCAGTTTGCCATTCTGCTCTATGCCAAGGTCGGCCTCGGCGTCGTGATCGCGCTTGGCCCGGTCTTCATTGCGCTCGGACTGTTCGAGGCCACGCGGCCGTTTACGGAAGCCTGGCTTCGCCAGGTCGCTAATTTCGTAATCCTGTTAGTCCTGGTGGTCGCTCTGGTCGGGCTGATGCTAACGACCGTCAGCGGCTTCATCGACAGGTTCGCAGCCAGCGCAGGGACGGCCGGCGAGATGATCGTGGCCGCAGTTGCGATCAGCGCAGTGCTCGGCCTGTCCGGATACATCGCGCTGCAACTGCCGATCATCGCAGGCGGTCTTGCCGGGGGCGGCGCGTCGCTTGCAAGCCGGCTGGTCACAAGTCCGCTGATTGCCAATGTCACGGCCGCAGCCGGCGGCGCTTATGCCGGCGCCCGCTGGTCGGCAAGCCGGGGTCTTGCTGCAGCCAGAGCCAGCCGGCAGGGCGGCAGTATGCGGCGGGTCCGATCCCAGGGCACTACGACAGCGTAAGCAAAGATCGCCGGCATCAGGCGACAGGAAAGACAGGGGCATCAGAACGATGTGGCGTCGACTATTCATCATTTGCGTTATCGGATGGCAGCTTGGAGGCTGCGCGAAATGGTCAAAGGGGCCGCCGTCCTGTGATGGTCTGACGCGCCGACCGCTCAATCGTTCACTTTGGGATTGGGAGAACGGCACGCCATTGGCTGCGCCCGAGCCGCCAATTACGCCATCGGCACCACCACCCATCATCCGCAAAGGCGAGATTGGGCCGTCAGCGCCATCCAGCCATACCGCCAATTCGAGCTCTCGGTTGGACATTGCAGCCTCTTACCGCGCCTGCGGCAAGGAGGCGTGAGATGGTCCGGCAGGATGATCTGAAGACCTATTTCGACAACGCGCGCCGGTGGGAACAGGATCTGTTGCTTTCGGCCCATCGTTCGCGCCGAACGGCATGGGTGATCGCCGCGGGCGCCTGTGTATTGGCGGCCGCCTCGGTCGGTGCGGTCGCGGCCCTTGCGCCGCTCAAGACAGTCGAGCCGTTCGTCATCCGGGTCGATAATGCCACCGGCATTGTTGACACGGTCTCCGCGCTTAAATCGACGCCGGCGCGCTACGATGAGGCCGTGACCAAGTATTTTCTCGGCCGCTACGTGCGTGCACGCGAGGGTTACAGCTATCCGGAGGCGGAAACCAATTTTCGAACGATTTCCTTGCTCTCGGGGGCGGGCGAGCAAGCCCGTTTCGCGGCATGGTACCGCGGCTCGAATCCCGAAAGCCCGCAGGTCGTTCAAGGCCGTTTCGGGGTCGCCACGGTACGCATCAAGGCGATCTCGCTTCTCGCCGACAATGTCGCCTCCGTACGGTTCATGAAGGAGAGCCGCAAGGGCGAGGAAACCCGCATCACCCATTGGGTCTCGACCCTGACGTTCTCGTACGCCAGCGCGCCAATGTCCTCTGCCGACCGTCTCATTAATCCCCTCGGCTTTCTGGTTTCGGAATATCGCGCCGATCCGGAGGTCGTGCCATGAAACGTTTCCTCCTTTTGATGATCTTTGCGCTGGCATTCCCGGGGCCCGTGCTGGCGCTGCAGCAGCCGGCACCTGGTCAACACGACGCTCGCGTGCGCACGGTCACTTACGATCCGGCCAACGTGGTGCGGGTCAACGGCGTCATCCGGGCTTCAACCCAGATTTTGTTTGCTGATGACGAGGAGGTCGCGCATGTCGCGATCGGCGACTCCGTGGCATGGGAGGTTGCCCCGGCAGGCTCGATCCTGTTCCTCAAGCCGCGCGAAAAGCATCCGCCGACCAATCTGCAGGTCGTGACCACCCGCCCGGACGGCCGCAAGCGCTCCTATCAGTTCGAATTGTCGATCGCCGAGACTACGCTGGCGGACAGTTATTTCGTTGTCCGCTTCGCCTATCCCGGTGACGAGATTGAGCGCCGGCGCATGGAAGCGGCCGCGCGGGGCGCCGAGCGGGAAGGCGCGCTGATCGAGCAGACCTTCGACCTGCACCATGCCTATGGGGCGCGCAACTGGCGGTTTTCGGCCCAGGGATCGATCGATCTCGAACCGGAAGCCGTGTTCGACGACGGCAAAGAGACCACCTTCCGCTTCGCGGGCAACCGCGAAGTCCCGGCAATCTACCTGATCAACTCCGACGGCTCGGAAAGCCTGGTGCCCAAGGATGTCCGAGGCGAACTCGTGGTCGTTCATGCCACAGCACGAGAGTTTCGTCTGCGCAAAGGAGGCAACGTGCTCTGCATTTTCAACGAGGCGTTCGACGCGGTGGGAATCAACCCAGGCACCAATACCACCAGCCCCTCGATTGAGCGGCGGGCGAAGAAATCACCTCCATCCCTGAAGTCACGATAGGCGGCGCGACATGACCGAGCATCACGATGGGACGATTGCCGGCGACCGCGGCATTACCCCCGTGGGAGGAGGGGAGAATGGTCGAACGGCGATGCTTAAGCGCGGCTTCGGCGCGCTGGCGCTGACCGCTTTTGCCTTTCTGATCATCTGGAGCACCTGGAAGAGCGATAAGCCAGTCAGCGATTCCGCCCGCAAGCTGATGATCCGGCCCGCGGCGGCGTTCGAGCCCGCACCGGAACCGCCGTCTGCACCAATCATCACCGCTTCAATTGCAGCCACGCCGGTCGCAGCTGCGCCAGCGGCGCCGGCGCCCGCCTCCGACCAGCTGCTGGAGAGCGCCCGGCGCGCCCCAGTCCTGGCCTATAATAGGCCCGTTTCTTCCGGGCGTCCCGCCCGCGATAGCATGACCGGAAGTGTCATTGCCGATCCCTATGGGTTTGGAGGGGGCGAGCCGCGCAACGACCTTGCCGACAAGCTGAAGCCCACCCCGATCGAGGGCGTGCGCGCCGCGCGGCTTCCCAACCGTAATCTCCTGGTCACCCAGGGCACTTCAATTCCGTGCGTACTGGAAACCGCAATGTCCTCAGACGTGGCCGGCTTCGTCTCCTGCGTCGTCATACGGGACGTGATGTCGGATTCCGGCAACGTGGTGCTCATGGAAAAGGGCACGCAGGTGGTCGGCGAGTATCGCGGCAATGTGCGGCGCGGCTCAAAGCGCCTGTTCGTGCTGTGGACCCGCGCCAAGACGCCGACCGGCGTGATTGCAGCACTGGCCTCGCCGGCCACCGATGCGCTGGGCCGCGCCGGCTTCGACGGCGACATCGACACCCATTTCTTTGAGCGGTTCGGCTCGGCGCTCCTGCTCTCGATCGTCAGCGATGCCTCATCGATCGCTCGTCAGCAGATGCAGGACGGCTCCATCCAGATCAACAACACCGCGGGCGCCACCAATACGGCCGCCGCTATCGCTGTTGAGCAGTCGATCAACATCCCGCCGACGCTGAACAAGAACCAGGGTGAACTCGTCAATATCTTTGTCGCACGCGACGTCGATTTCTCCTCGGTTTACCAACTTCGGCGAATCGAGACCCGGACCCAGATTCTCGACCGCACCATCCCTGGAACCATCGTGGCTCCCGCCATGGTGACGAAATGAGCGCGGGTGCATCGAGCGAACGCGATGGTGGCCGCCTGGTCCTGGAGCGCTATCTGGAGCCGCTGGCACCATACCTGGCGGACAAGACCCTGACCGAAATCGTCGTCAACCGCCCGGGCGAGATCTTCGTGGAAGGGCCGGGCGGTTGGACCCGGCATGAGGCGCCGGCTTTGACGCATGCTTACCTCTCGCATCTGGCAACTGCCGCCGCCGGTCACACCCGTCAGGACGTCGGTCCAGAGCATCCGGTGGTGTCAACCAGTTTGATCGGCGACGAGCGCTGTCAGATCGTGATCCCCCCGGCTGTCCCGGCCGGGACAATCAGCCTGACAATCCGCAAGCCATCGACCCTGACCATGACGCTTGACGCCTTCCAGCAGGCAAGACTGTTCGACGAGGTCCGTGTCACGGGGAACGAGCTCCGCCCTGACGAGCATCGCTTGCTTGCCTTGAAAGAAACCGGCGCTTGGCGCGAGTTTCTCGAGCTTGCGGTACGGACCCGCCGCAACATTCTCATTTCTGGCGCAACCGGTTCCGGCAAGACCACCCTGTCCAAGGCGCTGATCGCGGCGATTCCGTCGCATGAGCGGCTCATCACGATTGAGGATACTGCCGAGCTTGTCATTCCCCATCAGAATTGCGTGCGGCTGCTCTATGCCAAGGACGGGCAGGGCGTCGCCAGAATTGGACCGCGCGAGCTTCTTGAGTCCTGCCTGCGGATGCGGCCGGATCGTATCCTGCTGCAGGAGCTGCGGGATGGAACGGCGTTCTTCTATCTAAGGAATGTGAACTCCGGACATCCGGGGTCCATCACGACGGTCCATGCCGACAGCGCCCGGCTTGCCTTCGAGCAACTGACCTTGCTGGTGAAGGAAAGTCCCGAGGGCCGCGACCTTCATCGCGACGATATCCGTTCGCTTCTGCTGCTTCTGGTCGACGTGGTCGTGCAGATGCAGAAGCGCGATGGCCGCTACCGCATCTCGGAAATCTATTATGACCCCGTTCGCAAACGCGACCACGCCCACTAGGCTCGCGCTCGGTACTGCGCTTGCGCTCGGCGCGATTGGGCTGTTTCTGCTGGTCGCCTCAAATATTCTGCTGCTCGGGCTCAGGCATCACGACGGAGGCATCCATTGGTCCGAGATCGCCACCGGCTGGCCCCGGTACGGCACAGACCCACGCTTTGACCGCTGGCTGACGCTCTCAACTCTAGCCGGGGTGATCGTCGTCTTTGGCCTGCTCGGCGCTATCCTCCGGCAGCGACCTCTGGCGCTTCATGGCAGCGCCCGTTTCGCCTCGGAGCGCGAGATCAAGGCGGCTGGCCTGCGATCCAAGCAGGGCGTGCTGCTCGGCCGCAAGGACGGCAAACTGCTCTGTTTTGGCGGATCGGAACACGTCCTGGTCTACGCTCCAACCCGCGCCGGCAAAGGTGTCGGCTATGTCATTCCGAACCTGCTCAATTGGCCGGATTCAGTTGTCGTGCTGGATGTGAAGAAGGAGAATTGGGATCGCTCGGCGGGATTTCGTGCAGCGCATGGGCAGGAGGTCCATCTGTTCGACCCTCTCGAGGAGAGCGGCCGCACGGCACGCTATAATCCGCTGGGCTATGTGCGCAGCGATCCGGGCGATCTCTATGATGATCTGCAGCGCATCGCGGTGATGCTGTTTCCGGCCGAAAGCCGTGGCGACCCGTTCTGGTTCGAGGCGGCACGGTCGGCCTTTGTGGCTGTCGGAGGCTATGTCGCGGAAACGCCTGGCTTGCCCTTGACGATTGGCGAAATCCTGCACCAGCTGTCCGCAGCGAGCGACCTCAAGGCCCATTTTGAGAAACTCATTGCCGCTCGCAAAACCGGCCCTTCGCCACTATCGCGACACTGCGTCAGCGCCTTGAACGACTTCCTCGCGGCTTCCGAAAACACCATGAACTCGGTGCGCAAGACCGTTACCGCAAGGCTCGGTCTCTGGCTCAACCCTCGCATCGATGCCGCGACCTCGACCAACGATTTCGACTTGCGGCAGCTGCGGCAACGGTCGATGTCGATCTATCTCGGCGTCACGCCAGACAATCTCGATCGCATGGCGCCACTTCTCAATTTGTTTTTTCAGCAGGTGGTCGATCTCAACACCCGCGAACTACCGGAGCAGAATCCGAAGCTTAATCGCAAGGTGCTGCTCTTGCTCGACGAGTTTCCAGCGCTGGGCAATGTCAATGTGCTCGCTAAATCAGTGGCTTTCATCGCCGGATACGGCATTCGCCTCCTCACTGTAGTCCAAAGCCCCGCGCAACTGCGCGCGATCTACGGCATCGATGCCGCCCGCAACTTCATGACCAACCACGCCGTCGAGGTCGTCTTCGCACCGAAGGAGCAGGACGTGGCCAATGAGCTGTCCGAGCGCATTGGCTACGACACCGTGAAGGCGCGCAGCCGCAGCGGACCAAAAGGGCTTGCGACGCGTTCGACCAGCGAGACCATCTCCGAGCATCGTCGCGCCCTGATGTTGCCGCAGGAATTGAAACTCTTGCCTAGGTCCAAGGCCTTCATCCTAGCCTCGGGGCTGCCGCCCGTCATCGCCGACAAGATCGTATATTACGAAGACAACGCCTTCCTGCGGCGTCTACTGCCGGTGCCCACCCCGGAGATGCCCAAAGTCCGCTCGAATGCGCTGATCGAGGCAGAGATCAAAGAGCTTCGGTCTGAAGTCGCTGAGCTCCGCATGGTATTCCGGTCGCGGCCAATGACAGACGAGGAGGTTGCCGATCCCTCCACCATTCCTGCCGGCGCGAGCTTTAATTTCGGGGACGTGGATGTCGACCTTGAAGGCCTCTCCGAAGAGGAACTGAAGGCCTGGACCATGAACTACATCGACGCTCAGGTGATTCCGCCGACGCGGCCGACCGGCCGCAAGCAGAAGGGCGCGCAGCATGAACGACAGGCATGACGCGAGCGAGGACTTTAGCCTGGAGCGAGAACGTCGCGGGGGGCGGGCTTCCGCCCGAGAAAAGGGGGGCGACGAGTCCATAGCAACATCCCCCAGCAAGGCTTCATCCGCGGAGGTCACCGATAGTGCGTTTCCGGACCGTATCCGTCGGAAATATTACGTGGTGGCCAGTGACTCGGAAATGGATGGATCCCACCGCGAGGCACGGCTCTATGCCGATGAGCGAAAAGAGTACCTCGCCTTCAAGACCACTAACGATCGCCTGGTCACCCGCATAGCTGCCGCCGAGGTGATCCGGGACATGATCAGCGTGGCACACCACCGCCAGTGGGAGGCACTGCACGTCCGTGGTTCCATCGAGTTCCGGCGCGAGGCGTGGCTCGAGGCTAGCGCGCGGGGATTAGCGGTGCAGGGCTATCAGCCAAACGAGCCTGACCGCCAAGCGCTGGCTGATCGACAAGTCGCATGGGATCGAGCCCATGCGCGTACCAACGATGTCGAGGCTCGCTCGGCCTCCGACAGGTCACTGCAGGCCGACACGCTCGACTACGACAAGGGCGTTTCCGGACGTCTAATGGAGGTCGGTTATGGCCCCTACCGCAACCGCGCCGACGCCGAGCCGTCAACCTATGTAGCCATTGAATTGGACGATGGCCGGCGACATCAGGTGTGGGGCGTCGGCCTAGAAACGGACGTCGCAAATAGCGGCGGCAGGCCTGGCGACCGCATCTCTTTGCGCAGAGATGGCGTTGAACCCGTCATCAGGGCAATCAAATCCATAGACGCCGCCACGGGACTCGCTAGCATTGAACGGCGGCAGATGTGGCGCAACAAGTGGAGTGTGACGGTGGATGCACGCCATGCAGACCGACCCGCCGCCGTGCACGATTCCGACCTCCTCGCGGCCCAATCCCAGATTGCCGTCATCAACAAGCTTGTCGAACGCGCTCTGCCGAACGATGAGAATGCACGCAAAAACATCATGGCTTTCGCCAAGGAGCGCATCACCCAGCATCTGGAAAACGGGCATTCGTTTGCGCGGGCAACAGTCATGGAACCGGTTCGAGATCGTCATCCATCGGAAGGAGATAAGGAGATCCGGATAGCTCAGACTGGTGAACGCACGAGAATGCGTGAGCGTGAGCGCTGAATGCACGAGGTCAATCAATGGGCCCGCTTTTGGGAAAGTACCCTCCCTCGAAGACAACCAACCCTCGCGAATACAGAACAGCGGAATCCTGAAGCCGGGAATTGCTGGTGGCGTGATATGTAGATGTCGGGTGGCGCCGGCATCTCTGGGACAGCTGACTCAGTGGGTCCCAGGTTCGCGCCCCCGGTGCACCCACCAAGCATCCCCTCAAAATCGTTGGACTAAATAGCCTGGCGATCCTCCGCGGGAGCTCGCCTTTCGGCGCCGGGGTTAGATCTTGACCCGATTCAAAATGACATCGCAAAGGGTAGGCCGAAATCGCGATCTCGCCTACGTTGTCGCATTCGCGACCGTTGGGCCGCTGCCGAATCAGCCAGCCAAATTTCGGCGGCAGGTGCGGAATCGCATAGAGATTGCCCGTAACTTCTTAGAACCCCAGTGCGTTAAGTTGTTGCTCAGTCGTGTTCGCAAAAATGCCAATTTCGCGGGTTAACCAGTAATCGAGAAATACAGTACCTTCGGGCGGGGTGGATGAAGGTCACAAACCTGTTTGTCAAAGCCGAGCACGGCGCGCCGATGCGCGACGTGAGCTCGATCCATTTCAGCAAGCATGGTCTTGAGGGACACGTGGCATCTGCCCCATTTCGGCAGGTGTTGCTCACGTCCCGGTCCGCAACTGCGGCCTTCGGCCTCAACGACGGCGATCTTCGTGAGAACGTTGTAGTCGACTTCGATGGGCTTTACGAGCTTCCCTCAGGAACGGTCGTACGGATCGGCGAAGCGCTCGTTCGACTGACCTTCCATTGTGAACCCTGCAAGAAGATCGCGCATCTGGTGGATCTCAAGGCCGTCCTGCATCGGCGAGGCGTGTTCGGTCGCCTTCTGAACAGTGGCAGGATTGCAGTTGGCGATCGCTTTGCCGTAACCGAGGACCGGTTCGAAGCTATACCGTATGCGGTCGGTGAGCGCATTCGCTGGTTCCTGAAGCGGCACGGCGCTTCCGTTGCCCTGGTCGATCTTGCGCATGCGATTGGCCTGCCGGCTTCGCCCTATGGCAAGGCGTTGCCTGGTCTACTGCGGAAGTTCGCATCGGGCTGAGCAGATTCGCCGCTTAAATTCGAAGTAGACACAAACGTACGCATCCGTCCTACCGAATGAGGGGCGGCATTGAGAACTGTCGTAATCGACAGCGATCGGTACGTCCAACGCCTCGACGTAGTGGACGGTGGCCGACGGCGACGCCGGTACGAGGTTAGGTAGCTCAAGATTCATCCTCGTGGCGCTATGCCTGGGTAGCGTGCCACGGGTGAACGTTCCGGCGAGCCATCCATTATCTCAGATGGCCATTATCCTGGATGGCGCGAAGCGTAGAAATGGAGGGTCAACTGCCTACCCATGACGGGCTGCTGGGTCAGAGAGTGAAGGTCTTCATGTCGTGCCCGCGTGCCTGGGCGCCAGGTCAGTACGAACCTCGATGAACCCGAACTAACTTTCTCGTTTCGACCTCATTCAGGGTTTCATCCCAATGATGCTGTCTCGGCGGTCCAGCAACGTAAGTTCGTTTCGGCCGATTAATGGAGGAGAGCGGTGTACACGAAGAAGCTTCACAATTTGGGAGCGGCGCAAGCAGTACCCTCCTGGGTGCAGTGGCGCTGCTCGCCATCCTAACGCAGACTGCAAATGCCCAGTACTACGACCGCCCCTATGTGCCCCGGGAGCACGATTGGCACTCCGGCACCCACCACGATTGGCATTCCGCGCCACACTACGGTCCTCACAACGGGTTGCACTGGGATCCGAACTACGGCTGGCACTATGGCGCTCACACGGGACCTCATCACGACTGGCACCGTAGTCCGCACCACAATTGGTACGGCGGCGGCTTCGACCGCTAGAGAACTGCCAACCTGAGGAAGAGTAACAGGATGATCAAGCACGCATCCATAATTCGCATCGCTAGCGCCGCCGGCTTTGCCGCGGCAATGGCATCAGCTGCCGCACCGACTTTTGCCTTCGCTCACGAGGGGCATCAGATGGAATGCAGCGACTCCAGCATGAACGCGATGAAAGCCGATATTCAGGCCATGCCCGATGGCAAGTCGAAAACAACGGCCATCAAGGAAATGCAGGCGGCGCAAGACATGATGCGGAAGAAGGATATGAAGGCCTGCGCGGCGCATATGCATACCGCCATGGAAGCGATGGAGAAATAGCCCGATTGGGATGCGAAAACAGTCGGCGCCTTCTCCAACTTTCGCACTGAAATTGGTGAAGACAGCTCCTCCAAGTTCTGGAGCGCCAAACGGCGGCATCCTACTTTAGGGCGCGCGTTGGCTGATGCAGAGCGTCCAGTTGGAATCGCGGTGGCTGCTGCTGCGGTAAGAGCGTGTGCCTACTGCTGTCTTGCGCGCCCCAGCTAAACTAGGGGCGTTCGTGCAAGCGAACCGATTTGGATTCCGCAATCTCGTCCGGCGATGGGCTTTCCCCCGTCAGTCTGGTCCTCACATAGGCGAGTGCATAAGTGACGAGGGATGCCGGTTCGGCCCAATATTCTGCTTTCTCGACTTCGACCGCGAGCATTGCGAGCTCAGGGTCCTCGGGCCCCTTCGGAAACCACACACGTAATCCTTCGGTCCACAGCTCCTTCAGCTTTTCCCGATCCTCAACAACACTCGCCGACCGCGATACCGCTAGGTACTCGTACTTGTCGGGCTTGACGTAGGCGACCAGGACCCGGTGCTCGTTCCCGATCTGACGAAGCTTCGAGGAGTGCCGGAAAGTAAGAAACCACAGGACTCCATCAAATTCCTTCTGCAGACAGCCCATAGGGCGCGCCTCCAGCGCGCCGTTCTCGTCGACGGTCACAAGCATAGCGGTATGAGCGTCCTTAATCAGGTCCCACACTTTGGCTTGGTCAGTTTGGCGCGAAGTGCGCTCCATCGCCTCCGGCTCCATAGCCCAATAGTAATTAAGCTTGCTCGGCGCTCTTTGGTTCCAGCCACCTTGGTGCACATCCAGAAGAACTTGCTCGCGAGAGCAGCGTTGTTCATTGGATCGTGAATGGGCGCGGGGAGCTGAGGACCATGGCCGCACCTTCGACCGATGGATCTGGCTCTATTTAGCAGCCCTATCGGCCGCCGGCCCCCGTGCCGCGCGCCCGGCGTCTCGCACCTCTGCGTCTCATCCCGGCGCTCAAGCGCAATCCGCTCGAATGCTGGGCAACCGAGCATTTCGTGAGGCCTCTAATTGTGGGGGCCTGCCTGTCGGACACGTGGTGCTGGTCAACGATCCGGACGCGATCCGCCGGGTGCTACTCGATAACGCTTCAAACTACCGGAAGGATAGATTGCAGCGCCGGGGACTGTCTGCCGGGTTGGGTGAGGGCCTTCTGAGCGCCGAGGGCGATGCGTGGCGTAATCAGCGCCGCACTTTCGCCCCGCTGTTTTCGAGACGCATGGTTGCGCAGTTCGCCCCTGCAATGCTGCAGGCCGCCTATGCGCTGGTCGAGCGCTGGCGCTGCCAAGACGGTGCGACACTCGATGTCGCCGCTGAGATGGCGAGGCTGACACTGGACGTGCTCGAGCGTACGATTTTTTCGGATGGCTTTGGTTGTAAGGCTGAAGAAGTCCGGCCAGCGATGGTCACGTATTTGGAGACTATCGGCCGTATCGATCCCCTCGATCTCCTCGGCCTGCCGACCTGGGTTCCGCGCGTCAGTCACCTCCGTGTCCGATCCGTCCTGCGATTCTTCGAGCGGACTATCGACGAGTTGATTGCGACCAAGCGTCGTCGGCTGATCGAGCAGCCGGATGGTGCCCCGCAAGATCTCCTCACGCTCATGCTCGCCGCAATCGATCCCGGGACGGGCGAGCACATGAGCGAAGCGGAGGTGCGGTCGAATGTTCTCACCTTCATTATGGCCGGTCATGAGACCACCGCGAACCTCCTGAGTTGGTCACTGTTTCTGCTCTCCGAAGCGCACGACTGGCGCCAACGGGTCCGAGCGGAAGCTGACCGTGAAATCGGCCGCGGATCGGTGCACGATTTCGCCGAACGTCTGCCCCATGCTCGGGCTGCGATTGATGAGGCGGCTCGGCTCTATCCGCCCATTGCGGCGATTAGCCGAGTGGCGATCGAATCGGACAAACTTGCCGGCGAGGCCATTCCGCGCGGAACGTTGGTCGTGATCGCACCTTATGTACTGCACCGGCATCGGATGCCGTGGTCGGATCCAGATGTGTTCGATCCCACTCGCTTTCTTGGCGACAGACGATCGCGCATAGGCCGTTATTGTTACCTACCATTCGGGGCGGGACCGCGCACCTGCATCGGCTCGACGTTCGCCTTACAGGAAGCGACAGTTGTTCTGGCAACAATCATCAGGAGCTTCAGCATGCAGGTTGCGCCGGGCCATTCTGTCTGGCCGCTTCTGCGGGTGACATTGCGGCCGGTCGGCGGACTTCCGATGAAGATCAAGAGCGATCGGTAGGATGCTCCCTCGCGCCCGGCAAAAACTTTCGTTTCCTGGGCTGGCGGTCCTCGTCGGAAAACTCGTCCTACGACGTTGGGCGCTAACGACCAAATTGCGCAGGAGGCTTGCTACGGTCCTCGGGGCGATCGCGCGAACCTCACTTTTGCCGGACCCAACGAGACCAGCAACACGATCGAGCATTGATGCTGGGAGCCCCGAACGATCCTCGTCGTCGACAATTGCCCCGCCTGAGACTCACGATTGCTCATGAAGCCCATCAAGTCTTCCCTGAATGCTGACCTCGACACCGCAACCGGTGCGGCGACCGACGCCGAGTTCAATGACGTCAATGACAAGGCCATCGCCTTAACGGTCCACGTTCCAACGATGGTGGTTGACGCCCCGCAGGGCGCCGAGGGCCATCTCGCCGATAATGGCCTCCCTGTCCCCCACCGCGGCGCCGCCGACGTCTGATACCGCCCGGGCGGGCCGACTGCCACTTCGTACAAGTGTGGCGCTGCCTCGACCGAGATCAAGCTGCATCGCAGGTCCGGTGTGATGCCGGCTTGGTGTCTGGACGAGTTCAAACGCGTGACGGTCTACCCGCGCACCTCGCGCGCCTAGCGGTCGAGATCTCGGACGCCGTGACGTCTAGTCTTATCCAGCGCATGCTCGAACTTGACCATGCGAGCTGCTGGCGGCGGCGGGCGACGCCGCTCTGGCTCACTGTCTCCGCCAACCGGTACGTTGACTTGGGTGGAATTTGCGGTAGGCAAACCGGTGCAGTTCTTACAAGGGGGCCGGATTGACTGATCTGCTGCGCGTGCTGATCGAGCGATGGCGCGAGGACTCGGGCTCGACCTATCGCACATGGTTTTTGTGGGACGAGCGGCTCAAGAACTTCCGATCCATCCGGCGGGGAATTGCCCAGGTGGTCGAGGAGATCGAGGCAGGAACGTTCGGCAACGTTTACAAGGGCTCTTCCCTGGAAACCATCGTCGGGTCCATCGCGGAACAGAGGCAGATCTTTAAAGGAGCCGATCACGCCTTCCTGTGGAAGCCAAAGCTTCGGATTCCGGACATCTACGAAGATCCAGACAATCAGCGGGCGTTCGGCAGGCTGCTCCATCACTGTTCCTGCTGCAGCACCGAGCGGGAGCTCATGGATGGAATCGAGACGATCGATCGACTTAAGATAAAGGGCTTGGGGCCCGCGGTCGCCAATCTCTTGTACTTCCTGCACCCGACCCTGATGCCGCCGTTCAATACGGCAATCGTCAACGGCTTCAATGCGGTGACGGGCTCGAAAGTGAAGCTCGGTCGTTGGGATCAGTACCTGGCGATGCGCGGGGGCATGCTGGAGCTGAACCGCAGCTATCGCGACCTCCTGTCCAACGATCTCGGCGCGATCGCAGGATTTCTGTTCGACATCGGCGCCGGACGGTTTACGGCACCTCCCGCCGACAAAGGGGAGGCGGCCCGGGACGTATGGCTGTCGGAGCTTTCGAAGGCCCGAGAGACGGCAAAGAAACTGGAAGGGTCGATCGCCGCTGCGCGCGAGAACGACCTCACGCACACCGAAATTCAAGCTTGGCTCAGGGACCTGGGCCTTTCGCTTGGCTATCAAGTCTGGATCGCGGCAAACGATCGGGGGCGTTCCTATAATGGTGCGACGTTGGCCGAGGGCTGTCTCGACCGTCTTCCGCCATCGATCGACGACGCCGCAGGGGCGGAATCGATCCGGTTGATCGATGTTCTGTGGATCGATGCCGTCAGCGGCCGCGTCACGGCCGCGTTCGAAGTCGAGCATACCACCTCCATCTATTCCGGCATCGTGCGTATGCTCGATCTCGCGTTGAGCAGCGACCTGCATGCAACCGGCGGATTGTTCCTGGTCGCTCCCGATGGCAGGGAGGGGGAGGTGCGTAGCCAGCTTCATCGGCCTGCCTTCAGCCGCGTAGCGGACCTCCAGGTGCGCTTCTTGCCTTACGGTGAACTGGAGCGCAACAAGGATGCCATCGCCCGGTTCGGAACGGGAATGAAGGGCATACAGACGATTTCGCGGCTCCTTTGAACTGCGCATGCGCACGGTATCGGTACTGAGGCACCGCCCGCGTCCCAGCCGGATGGAAGCCATTCCTTCGCAGATTCGTCGCCCTGCAAGTCTTGCGGCGCACTTCCCGACCACTCGGTCCGGCTTGTTTTGGCCGCACCAGTCGATCGAGACGTTAGTGGGCCCGCGATCGTCATCGGCTGCCACATTGGCCCAGCGGGGGCTGCTCGAGACGGGTAGAGCGGCGGTTCTGTGCGGGCGAGCAGGTCGCGCAGCAGCAGCCCCGACGCCGGATGGAGGGGCACCGCAGGCGGTGGCGGATCGTCGTTGTCGTTTTCCGGATTTTGCGCGGAATCCGGATAGGCCTTCGGGTCTCGAAAAGCGAGCGCCTCCGAAATGCGTCAGTGCACCATGCTGCGTCCGGCCTCTTCACAAGCGGTCGTGCAGCGTCGGCATGCTTCCGCACAGATGCGGCAGTGTTCATGCATCTTCGCGTGCGTCTCGCACTCTTGCGCGCAGCGGCGCAGGCGTCTGCATCCTCCGGATCATCTCCTCGTCGGAACCGGTCCGGCGGGTCGAAATTCTACCTGTGATACTGCAGACGTCCGCGCAGTCCAGGTTCAATCGGATGCACTGCGTCAGAGATTTGACGTTGTCTTCCGCAAGACATGCGTCCGCACAGGACGTGCACGTCTGCGCGCAGGAATAGCACTCCTCGATGCAACGGATAAGCGCGTCGTTAGTCGTCTGTCCGCGCACCTGCGGATGCGTGCTGATCATTTGTTGGCGTGCATGGAAATCTCCATAGCTCCGGACGGCGCCCCTGCTTCCAATCCATAGTCGAACGAATGGTTTCTACGATCCCGCGAGTGCCACGTATCGGGGAACGGTTCCTTCCGATCGCGGGTTGAAAGCCTGGCGCACTCGAAGATCATGGACGAAAGATGATAGCCGCTGGTTACACCATTCTCGTCACTTGGCCGCAGCTTTCCGGCGACCAGCACAAGCAGGATGTCTGGTTCGCACACTTGTCCGATCAGGCAGAGGCGGTGAGGGCGGTACAGGACGCTTCTGGAGCGATGAACGATTCCAAGGTCGAGATCCTCGGTCACATGACCGCGGACACGTTGCGGGAGCATCGAGTACCAAAGGGAGCCGTGAAGAAGGGCGACCCGCTCCCCGGCCTCTGACTACAAGCTGTTCAGACCTTCAGCGGAGCGTTCTCGGCCGCATCTCGTTACCGACTTCGCTTGCGTGTCAAACGCCATCCGGAACTGCCCCCTTTGCGTCATGAAGAACTGCCCCCACCATCGGGATTATGATCTCGGTTGA
>NZ_JBYSYD010000017.1:0-28182 GCF_058782905.1 Bradyrhizobium sp. FW305-F6 | reverse complement strand
AAAGGTGGGCGACATCCTCTCGGAATCCACGGGCGACTTCATATCGGTACGCCTGGGCGACTTCGTCGGAATCCGCAGCCTATATCTCGAAGCGCTGCGGCGACACGACCGCGGAGGTCAAACAGCTCAGCCAGTCCTCGCAAATGTCGGCGTCGTCGCGACACGATTGAAGTAGCTCGCCCGCCGCCCGCTGATCATGCCTCACGAAGTGCTGCGCATGCGAACCGACGAACAAATCGTCTTCACGGCCGGCAATCCGCCGCTGCGATGCGGCCGCGCCATCTGGTTCCGGCGCGCCGACATGCAGGCGTGTGTCGGTGAAAACAGGTTCTACCGGAAACAAGGCTCCGGGACTTAAATGAGGATCGAAAGATGTGTCCACGGCCCGCGAGAGGATCGTCACGCGCATGCGCGGAGACCGCGTGCGGGCTCCGGGAGCGCCGCGTTGGCGGCGCGAGTAGAGCCGTCCCCGAAGGGGCTCGCCCGATGCCCTCGGAGTGGTTATCGCGAGGAAGACGGTTCCGGGAAATTGGCGCGCAGGTACTCGGTCGCCGCCTCCGCCGTCGCGAACGAAGCGAGCTCCAGCATCTGCTCGTCGGGCCGCTGCGGCTGCCGGACCACCGTGACCCGGCCTTCGTCAAGACAGGCACGGGGCTGCTCGCGGAACCGCAGCCATTCAGCCTGCTTGGCTTCGGCCAATGCGCAGGCAGCATCGTAGTCATCCGCAATGCCGAGATGGGTCGAGCGGTCCCATGCCCCGCCGTTCAGGCACCGAATCTCGATGCGACCATCCGGACGGGTGAGGCCGAAGGGACGATCCCACCACTGATCGAGCTGTGCCTTGCTCCGCGCTTCGTTCGGCGTCGCGTCAAAGGCCTTGGGCAGTTTCGGGTCGAGTGGAATCCGGCTCGGCATGGCGTCCTCCGATCGGACGGAAAATGCCAGAGAACGGGCCAGAATGGGAGCTGAATCTGGCCGGGCCGGCACGCCAAATGGCTCATGCTCGTCGTCGGCGCCGCTACAACTGCCCCCCATCGAGGGATCGCGCGTGCACCTGCAATCGACCTATCAGGAAAATGAATCGATCGCCCTTGTTCGAGTCAACAATCCAATTGGACACAGATTCCAGACGACGGGAGAATCGCTGTATGCCTCAGCTTCCGCCGGACCCTGTCCATCTTCGTCGTGTCGACGCAACCCGCAATATGCGGCGGTTCTACCTGCTGTCCTTGCAGCCAACCCTGTTCGGCGGCGTGGTGGTGGTCCGCAACTGGGGCCGGATCGGCACGAGCGGTCGGACGATGATGCAAACCTTCGAGGACAGCGCGAGAGCCGGCGAGGCGTTTGACGGGCTCGAGCGAACAAAGCGACGCCGGGGCTATGCCCCGGCGGTGGAAAACTGCTGATCGGCGGGCGATGCGTGCCCGGACGTGGTTGGCTGGTTGCGTTGCCGGATCAGCTCGGCAAGTTGCGCTTCGAGCGCCTTGCGCTCCGCGGGACTGAACAGGCAGTCGCGCAGCTCCGCGCGCAGTTCCTCGATAACGTCGACCGTCATGAGCTTCTCTCCGTTCGAAGGGAAGAGGGCCCCGCCTCGCGGCGGAGCCCTCTTGGGAGGCTCAGTCCCGGTTCGGCCGGGACCAGATCAGTTGGAGGCCTTCCGCACCCTCGACCTCGGTCAGGGTGGCGTAGATCGGAGCGGGGAAGCTCGGATCGTCCAGCTTGACGGAGAGGTAGTCGCGCTCGGTGTCCTTGGCGGTCTTCTGCCAGGCCGCACCCAACTCGACGTTACCCGAGTAGATGCGGAAGTGCGGTCCCTTGTCGGAAGGATTTTCGACGCGGATCAGCTTGGCCTTGACGTTGAGGTTGAGCGTCTTGATCGCGCCGGAGAAGCCATTGCCCGTGGAGGTGAAGGTGCCGATGGTAGCCATTGTCTCATTCCCTTGGTTTTCTCGGGCCGCGCCCATCGCGACCTCGATGGCGGTCGTGAGACCGGAGGCGATCGACCCGCACCTGAAGGGCCGAAACGAAGTGAAGGGCGGCCGGCAGCGACTTTCTTGTCTCGCGAGGAATGGCGCGCAGCGCCAGGGGAAGAAAGTCGAGGACGGTCGTTGCGGGGACAAGATCGAGGGCACGTGCAGCGGGACCATCCTTCGGTCAGACCAGCCGTAATCGAGGACGCAGATGGGCTGCCCGTCGTGAAAACTGTCGGAATGAAGACAGGCCCCTCGGCAACATCACATCGCGCGGTCACGAGCACGGGCGACAAGATCCGATTGTCCTGACGAGGCCGGCTGAAGACCGCATATCCCGCGCAAAGGGTCCGGGGAGCAACAGATGCGAGTCGGAGTTCGCCGCCGCCGCAAGATCGACAAACACCATGCCGACGAACTTGGAATGCCCGGACATCCTGCGTCTGCTGCATCGATGCTGCGATCTTCGATGGGGCAACAGCGTCCACGATCCGGCCGGAGCATCGCGAACGATGGATCCGGAGGTTTGCGCCGCGAGGCCGGGCGCGGTTGGTACGTGCGGATGGAGTGCGTGACCCAAACTGGACCAAAAAGGACTCGAAGCGCTGTGCCATGGGATGTGGCGATCACGCTGCGCCCGGGGAGCAGACCCCACTGTTTTCGCACTCGTTCGGCCATAGGTCGAGGCGCCCGACAGTCAGCAGCCGTCGGGCGGATCCGGCCTCGTCCAGCGGCGCGCAGGAGCGATGCCGAAAGACCTGGCCGCTGACACCGCAGTGCTCGAGCGAAGCGCACGATCGGCATCAACGGCGTCGGTCCCGGCTTCGGGATGATGATCGCAGATTGGACGCTGGCGCGCGGAAACGGGCAACCGATGGAGGCACTCTCAGCGGGATCGGATAACGCAACATCGCCTCTCGCGGCAAACGACACCACTGCGCGGCCGGAAGCCAATCCAGTTAAGTCCACCCATCGCTCACGCTCGTCGCTTTTCGTGGCGCTGCGAGTTGATCTGCGACATCAGGATCGGACCAAGAGAAAACTCTCCGACCTCCGCTTTCCGCGTCAGCCCGCGCAAGTAGCCGCCCGCCGATCTGATCGTCGTCCCACGCTGCAGGATGCAGGCGACGACGACCGCAGCTTGCATTTCACCCAGGACGGTTTGCGCCTCCTCCCAGGCGCTCGGGCTGATCCCCAGCATTGATCTCACAACGACTGCGGTGGCGAGGAAATCGCGCCAGTTCGAAATCCCGCCCTTCGCATAATCGACGATGTCCGGGCATGCACCGAGGACCATTCCCAACGGATACGAACTCTCGGCGACTCGCGATGGTTGAGGTTTAGGCTCAGCTCCCGCCGCCCTGCCTTCTTGAAGGCTAGGTTCAAGATCAATTAAGGCATCGGTATTTGAATTCTGTATGTGGCGCTCAGAATGGGACTCATTGGCGCTCGGATTCTTGGATTTGATGTGCGCTTCCAGAAGATTGAGCACGTCGTCAGCAAGTTGCGACAGCTCGTCGGCGATCGGCTCGAGCTCCTGACGCGTCGCGGTGCGCGGAATCTGAGCAACCATTGCGCGGAAGGCGGCATGCACCTCCTGCCAATCCGCAGGCCCCTGCCCTGCCCTTCGCGTCGGGACACCTTCCTCGATACCCGTTGCAATCATTTTCGCGATGTCGCGCCGGCACAGCGTGATCCGTTCACGCACGAGCTTGAGCGCGCGGGCTTCGGCTTCAATGTCGGCCGCCAGGCTCTCGAACTCTTCCGAGCGCACGACGAGCGGTGACAAATCGAAGCCGAAGGCGAGCTCGATTTCGCCGGCATCGTCCTTGCGCGCATAGCGCTTGCCATTTGGGCTGTCGCGCCGAACGATCAGTCCCGCGTCGACCAGGACAGCGAGATGACGCCGCAGCGTCGACGCCGGCATGCCGTGCGCCCGCCGACTGAGCTGATTGTTTGACGGGAAGACGATCAGATCATCCTCTCCTGTGAGCGCCGTCTCAGGATGGAAGGTCAGGAGCGCGTTTAAAACCGAGAGCGAGCGCTCCGATACGCCAAGGCGCGGCCGGGCCGTGCAGATGGCGTGGAAGATCTTCCATTTGTGGACGATCTTTTCGGGAGGGCGTTCGGTTGCGACCATCTGGCTTGCCACATGGGCAAGCGTCAATGATCGCCGCCCAAAAGGCGTCGTTGGAGAGTGTGACTGCATGTCTTTGCCTCATGCGGGCAAAGAAAATCTGCTCGCCAAAACGGCGCCGTTGCTAAAGACGCTTGACTGCGATTCGCGAAAGTGATTCTCTGTCAGTCGCCAAACGTGACGAGAGAAGGCTTTCGGACGGAGACGTTCCGGGGGCCTTTTTTCTTTTCCGCTATGCTCCTACGGTTAGAGGACGGAAACGCGGGTACGCATCGCGATGCCGGACCATTGGAGATCCGGACATCGCCATATCCAAAGCGGCGACACGCGAGATGTCATTCATCGGTGCGCCCCTCGCGAAAAGATCGGTAGAGCTCCGGCAGCCGCGAAATCAAATAGTCTCCAAACGCAGGCGCAGCCTTTTCATCGAGAGCTAGCGTGACGCGATCCTCGCGACGTTCAATCTTCACGATCTTCTTGCCGTCGTCATCGGCCCACGTTGTCGGCCGTGGAACTTTGGGCTTGCGGGGCGCGAGCGCGGCGAATGCGATCGCGAACCGTTCGTCGGAAGAAGCACGCACAAAACGATCGCTAGCAACGCTATCAGCCAACGCCTCTTGGTCGTGGCGTCCCACCATCCGCTCTGCCAGCTCCATCCAGCGCCGGCGGCCGGTCTTCGGCGCTGGCCCTATCGCATCGAGTAGGCTCCGCGGAAGGGCCCGCGTGACAGAGATGAGGCGGGAGAGCTCAGTCTTGTCGACGCTGAGCGCCGCCATGATGATCTCTCGTTTGAATCCACGATCCTCAAGCGCGGTGGCATAAGTTGCCCGCTCAATGAAGGACAGATCCTCCCGCTCGCCATTCTCCTTGCCTTGCGCCACCACTAGGTCTTCGTCACTGAGGTCACGGACCACGGCCCGTGCGGGACGGCCAAGCTCAGCGAGCGCACGGACGCGACGATGGCCATAAGCAGTCTGAAAGCGGCCTGGGCTGGTCGGATGCGGGCGAAGGAGGATCGGAACCAATTGCCCGTTGGCGCGAATCGATTCGACGAGAGCGGAGTGCTTCTCGTCGACACTCGTCATGCGATCCGGGACGATCGAGGCGTCAATCAAACCTGGGTCGATTTCAACGACGGTTTGACCGGTGGTGAGTTGTTCGGTCAGGGCTTTGGCGGCATCGCGCTCTGCGGACAGCATCTCGAGCGAACGGCTCATGGCGCCGACCGCCCCGCGTGATCCGAGTGTCGGTTGGGACGGTCTCCGATTGTCGCTGGGCTCACCTGGCGTCGGTTCGTTGACCGCGGTCAACTTGTCGTCCAACAGGTCAGCAAGCAGGTTTTTGCGGCCCATTACGCCCTCCCCCATGCAGCCTGGATGAGGCTTTGAATTTCGCCATTGACGCTGTCCAGCGACTCCATCGCGCGGTCGTAGGTAGCGCGCGTGAACTGATCGCGGCTGACCTCATAGAGCGTTTGCTTCGTGATGCCGGCGTCCGAGATCGCTGTACTTTTCAGCATCATGTTGGTGACCATGCGATCACCGAATAGCGAGCGCATGAAGCCGACCATTTGAGCCTGCGGCCCATCACCGGGCTCGTAGCGGGTGACGAGATAGCGCATCCAGTCGTAGTTCATGTTGCCGCCCGCCTTAGCGACGACGGCGAGGAGGTCGGATGTCATGATAAGGAATTGGCACATCGACATGACGTCGAGCATTTGTGGATGCACCGGAATCAGGATTGCGGTTGCTGCACAGAGCGCGGAGAGCGTGAGAAATCCAAGTTGGGGCGGACAATCGATCACGACGACGTCGTAACGGTCCTGGACCGTGGCGAGGGCACGGGCAACGCGGGCAAAGAACAGCGGGTCACCCGACTGGCGCATAGCCAGGGCTTTCGGGGTTTCATGTTCGAATTCCATCAGCTCGATATTGCCGGGAACGATGTCGAGCCCCAAAAAGTAAGTCTGCCGAATGATGTCATTCAGCTCGCGACGCGCGTCGTCATAGCGGATGGCGCCGTAGAGAGTTCCGTTTTCCTCAACGTCAAACTCTGGCTGATAGCCGTGCAGCGCGGAGAGCGAGGCCTGCGGATCGAGATCGATCGCGAGCACTCGATAGCCCTGTAGCGTGAGATGTTGAGCGAGATGCGCGGCGGTGGTGGTCTTACCCGATCCACCCTTGAAATTGACGACGCCGATGACTTGCAATTGTTCGCCCGTAACGCGATGCGGTCGGTATCGGCGAGCGCCTTTACCGGATTCGTCGAGATACGCACGAAGGCTTTGAATGTCTTCGAATGTGTACGACCGTCGACCCGTTGGGCTGGTGTCCGGCTGAGGGCCCCTTCCCTCCAGCGACAATTGGCGGAGGTAGCCGTCATTGATGCCGACGAGTTTAGCGACTTCGCCGGATGTGAACCGGCGGAGATGCTTGCGTGCTTTTGGCGGGAACAGCTTCGTTCGGTGGGCATGAAGTTTCGCGGAGAGTTCTCGCGCGTCGGCCGCGATCGTATCGTGGATCGCCGGGGGCGCAGCCGACTGGATTGGCGTCATCGCTTGTTGATCGTTTAGAGCCACGGCTTTCTCGCGTAGTTACGAATTTCTGATGCGGGACGTGCGCAAAGCGTGGCTAGTACGCCCGATTCTGGGCGATAGCGCAACAATTAAAGGGTAAACGAATCCTTAACGGTCACTTCGGATTGTGACGCGAGAATGGAAACGTTGACCGCGGTCAACTTGGGGAGTCCGGCGCGCCCCGCCCTCTTCCGTTTGCAGCAAGGCCCAACTCGTGCGCCAGGCCGGCCAAAGTTGACCGCGGTCAACTTTCTCGCATTGGGCGAATCGGCCTGCATGAACTCTATCCTCTTTTACTTCGCAGGGTCTTTCGCAAAACCCAATTTCGACCCAGACTCGGTGCCTAGCGCCGCGCGCAAGTTTGGCCACGCGAATAGGTTCTTGCCCTTCCGCCGGTGCAAGGTCCCATTACGCAACTCACGGGTCATCGCTGCGCCGAAGCGAAATGTTGTGTAGCCCGGGCGTACCAGCACCGTCGACGTACTTGATCGTGCCGTTTCACCGGCAGGATCAGCGAGAGCGCATAAGGCTGCAGTGCGGATTGGTTTTGGTGTCGGGAAGGCAGCGCACGAGGTAAGATCGTTTTTGGACGGTGCGATCAAAAGCCGTAGCTTCGATCCGCCCAGCGCAGCAGCACGCGCGCGTCGCGATCCGGCAGCCGCACGCGCTGATCCCGCAGTCCCGCGGCGATCGCTTGGCCGACCTCGGAGTCGACCCAGTGGCCGTGGGTCATCAGAAAGAACCAGCCAAAGGGCAGCCCGACCTCACGGTCGACGGCCTCGATGCGGTCCATCAGGATATGGACCGATGCGTCCGGCGTCGGGAGAAGCCGCTCTTTGAGCGGCCGCAAGGACCGGGGAATGAAGCCGACCTCGCGCTCGCCCTTGTAGGTGTAGTCGCGAATATCCAGCGCCCAGTGCGCGAAGACGCGCTGCGATCCGGCGCTTGACTCTTCCCAGTCCCGGAAGAACCGCAGCTCGCGCGGTACGAAGTCGAAATAGTCCGGCACCAATTCAAGGAAAGGGGTTTCGCGTGTGGTCCCGCGCGGCCGGTTTCGCGGACGACCCGTCGCTCCAGCTCGGGCCGCTTCGCCTCGCGTTTGTCGCGCTCGACGCGGCCGCAGCGATCAAGGAAGCTGCGGACATGGACGAAGGCGCCACCGGCGCGATCAAGGAGGCGATAGACCGGACCGGCGAGGCGGTCCGTCTCGGGCAGGGGATCTCGGCTAGGCCAGCTTGGATCGAACAGCTCCTCTTCACCGAAAGGACAATAGATCGGATTGACGATCGGACCGGCCCGCCACTCGATTTCACGGCCGAGCGCCAACTGGATGTAGTCGGCGACGTCTGGCCCGGTCGATGCGAAAACAAAGGCGCTGGTGCCCCGCCATTCCGTGATCTGCAGGTCGGTCGCTTTCAGGCGCGTCCAGAGCGCTCGGATATTGCCGTTGTCCTTCGCTAGCTCGGCCGTCATCCATGGCCGCAGCTCGCCGATCCGCGTCCCGTTCGGTTGGATGACCGAGCGGGTGTCGCGCCAGTAATCGTCCTCGACGTGGGCGAGGCCGAAGTTGAAGCCCGGGAAGGCCGCGGCGAGGGCCGGGATGAGGTCCGCGTCGGCCGAGGCGGGATCGAGGCCCGCCAGGGCGGCCTTGATCGAGGCGGTATCGGGAAGACGAAGAGGGGTGACGTTCATCGAAAGCTAACCATAAATCGAAGCCTCCGTTGAGACTTTACGGGGCATTCCAGCGAATTTGGTGAGAATTCCCGGCCTTCACGCGGTGTATCCTGAATGTTATATAAGGATACACAAAGCAAGCTAGAGGAGTGGCCGATGGCCTTCCACATCAAGAATCCGGAGACCGACGCCTTGGCCCGCAGGGTCGCGGCGCTGAAGAAAATCGGCCTGACCGAAGCCGTCCACACGGCGCTCGCCCATGAGCTCGAGCGCGAGCAGGGCAAACCATCCCTGGTCGACCTGGGCGTGCAGTTTTGTCGCGATCTGAGGGCCAAGGGCAATCCGCAAAACGGCAAAGCCGCCGACAAGGCCTTCCGCGACAGCCTGTACGAGGATGCCTGATGTTCATCGACGCGTCTGCGCTGACCGCAATGTTGACCGATGAGGACGAGGCGCGGGAGTTGCTGGCGCGCGTGCAGCAGGCCGCGACGCGGCTGACCTCGCCGCTGGCGGTGTGGGAGGCGGCGATCGCTGTCGCCCGCGTGCTCGATCTTTCGATTGCCGAGGCGGCCGAATCGGTCGAGAGCTATCTCGCGCTGATGGAAATCAAAATGGTGAACGTGTCGCCTGAAACCGCCCGCATCGCGCTCGATGCCTTCGACCGCTACGGCAAGGGCCGGCATCCGGCACGGCTGAATTTCGGAGACTGTTTCGCCTATGCCTGCGCCCGTCATCTGGGTGAACCGTTGATGTTCAAGGGCAGCGATTTTCCGCAGACCGACATCGAGGCAGCCTGATTGTTCGAAAACGGCAGTCGGGGCGGGGGAGGCGGGAGGAGGAGCCATGCACGATGATCCGAAGCGAATCAATGCGCCCCCGGCCGCACAGGACGGCGGCGAGCCGGCCAAGCGAAACCAGTCCCTCGAAAGCGATCGTCGGGTCGTCCGGACTGTCGATCTGACCGATGAAGACATCGCCGCGATCGAGGCCAGTGAGATGGCGCCTGGCTTCGAGCACCTCGACGCTGAGGTCGACGAAGCTTGAGGCCGCCGCCGGCGGCCGCAGGCTTCCGGGAGAGGGGAGGGGACTGGCAAGCGGCGCGTCCTCTCATCGATCTCAGGCCGGGCGGGCGTAATCTTCCGCGCTCCATCGGGAATCGCTGATTTGCGATTTTCGCGTCCAACCCTCTCGATAAGGGTGGTTATCGATAGTGAGAGGTGATCGGGAACATGCGTCGCTATGACGGAATCCAACGCTATGTTAGCTTCCGTTTCGTCGATTCCTGTTAAGGTTATCAAGATCTTGTCGCGCAGCTACAAAATCCCCGATCCGCTGCCCTGGGTCCAGCTCGCCGGGCCGATTGTCGCTTTCCGTTACCGATTTCAATTTGCAACGCTTAGCGGAAAATGGGCGCCGGTTTTTCACCTTGCGATTTCAGCGGGAGTCCGACAGCGCTTTGACCCAACTCGCATTTCGATCCTGGACCGCGAAAACTTCGCACGGTCCGTCATGAGCGATCCTCCCTTCCAATGCCCCCGTTGAGCGCCCGCCTTCCCGATGCACTGCCGTGGCCCGAGCTCGCGCGGCCGCTCGTGCGTGCCGAAGACGCGCTCGCCCGCCTCGACGAGCGGCTGCGAACAAGCCCCATCCGCGACGGCTGGATCGCGAGGACGCACTTTTCCGACGCCGCCGCCGCACTCTGGCTCGAGGGCGAACTCGTCCATTCGGAGGACCTCGTGCTGCACGACGCGGGCATGGACGTCCGCGCGCCAACCCACGAACTCACGCGCGCCTACACGGTGTTGCGCGCGCGCCGGCGCCTCGCCGGCGCCGCGCCCGGCTGGGCGCTGTCGCGCGCCGGTCTCGAGGCGCTGCGGGGCAGGGCAGGGGAGGCGGACACAACGCATCCCGAGGTCGAAGACCCCGAGCCTGTCGAGGACAAAGACGAGGCGTCCGATCGGTCGATCGTCGACGACGAGGCGTTTTCGGAATTGTTCGCCTCGGTGGACGCAGCCATCGCCCAGGCCGACAGAACCCTCACCAGCGAACGGCGCCCTGCGCCGCCGTCAAGCGAGCGCGATCCGCTCGTCTACGATCTCGATTGGGACGAGGACGCGCGCCTCACCGAATGGCGAGCGATCGTCGATCAAACTCGCGATCTGCCGCCGACTCTCGCCGCCGCGCTTGTCCACGAGGGTTGGATCGCGATCGAACCGCTGCAGCGCGCACCCGGACTCGGCCGCCTGCTCGCGGCCGCCGTGCTGCAGGATCGCGGCAAGACCCGCGCGCATTTGCTCTGCCTCGCCGAGGGCGCGAAGGCCGTGCCGCGCGAACGGCGCCGAAGCCGCGACACCTCCGCGCGTCTCGTCGCTGAACTCGACGCAATCACCGCGGCGGCCGAGGAGGGCCTGAAGCAGCACGATCGCTGGCTCCTCGCCCGCACGCTGCTCCTCCGAAAGCTCGACGGCCGCCGCTCCACCTCGCGGCTGCCGGAGCTCATCGAACTCGTGATCTCGAGGCCGCTGGTCTCAGCCGGCATGATCGCCAAAGAGCTCGACATCACGCCCCGCGCCGCCCAGAACCTGGTGGTCGAGCTGGGCCTGCGCGAGGCAACGGGCCGCGAACGATATCGGGCGTGGGGCGTCTTGTGAGCGCGTAGCAATCCCGGCCCTGGCTCGCGCCGGCGATCCCACGAGGCGCGCGGGCGTTGCCGAGAGGCGAACGCCCGAGGCGTCGGACCGCCAGAGTGTTCTGCAAGTCGCCGCCTCGAAGCTTCGAGCGCGACCCGCGGCCCACGGCGCGGGCATAGGCCGCCAGCAAAGCCGCGAGATCGACGCCAGGCGGCTGCGCTCGCGCAGACCGGGGCGCGCCCTGACGCGCGTCGATGAAATCCACGAAGCGCGCGTTCAACCCGTCACGGCCGCCTGCGGCTAGGGTTGGTCGACGGCGCCGGGCGAACGCGGCGGCGCTGGCGTCGATGAGCCCATCGTCGGCCCTTTGCGCGAGCAGCTCGAAGCAACGGATGCGGGCCGACGCCGATAGGTTGGCGAGCGGCCGACCGGAGCCGACGCCGGCGACCACTGGAACGCGCAGCAGGCGCGCGACCCATTCGTGGATCGCCGACGAACTCTTGGCGACTTCCGCCTTGCAGATATCGTCAATCGACCGTTCCAACCGCCGCGCTGCCGCCTCGACCGATATCTTGGCGCCGCCGCCCAAGTCGAAACCGCAGCGCACGCAGACATATTGCGGGATCAGGTCCGTCTGAGCGAACGGCGCTATTCCGCTGCGGCAGGCGGGACATCGGTCCCGCAGACCACAGCCATGACGGAAGCAAGAAATCCGCGAGGCTAGGCGCCATGACCGCCGAAAATAAGGAGTGCGATCGTTGGCAAGACACAAAGCGCAATACTGGAGCCAGGTGGAACGGCTCCGACGCACGGTGTCGCGCAGGGGCAGCAGAAGCGGCGCCAACGCCCCATCCGTCATCGCCATCGCCGATATCGCCTCGGGCGCAAGGCCCGTCCGCGCGCCGAGCCAGGTCGCGACGTCTTGGGCAAGCCGCAGATCGAGGCGGGGAGACCAGATGCCGCCGCAGAGTCCCAGCACGCCGGCGAAAGCCCGCGGCGCGACGCCGTTAGCGATTGCGAGACGATGGAGCCAGCTCGACAGCAATTCGTCTGGCTGCGGACCGGGGACGGCCGGCCAACGATCCGCAACGACATCCTGGTATCGTTCGCGGATCTCGATGGCGAAGCCTGTTTCGCCGCTCACAGCAGACCATCGCGCAGCCGCCCGCCGCGGCGTCGCGACACCGGGACGTAATCCAGCTCGTCGATCGAGGGCAGGGTGATCCGCTCCGCGCCGGACCTCGCCGCCGCGACCGCCGCCGCCGTGACGATCGCCACGATCTCGCCGATCAGCCCCTCCGAAAGCCGGAAGATCTCTCGCGCCAGCTTCTCATCGGACAGATCGGAGCGGCGTGCGAGCGGCAGGGCGCCTTCGAGACTGTCGAGGAGCGCAAAGAACTCCTCGTCGTATCGCCATCGCGGCACCGCGAGCAGTTCGAACCGGCTCGCCATTTCGTCGGTCGCGTTGATGAAATCGTACACCGCGACCTCGCCGATCAGGACCGGCGATATGTCGAACTGACGGCCGATCCGTCGCAGGAACGCCAGCACCGCCTCCACGTCGCGCGATCGGCCGCGCAGCGCATTGTGGAATTCGTCGAAAATCAGGATTCTCGGTTTCAGGCCGTCAAGCAGGTGATCGACTTGCTCGGCCTTGCGGCCGACGTCCCGGCTGTTCGCCGTCGGCGCGCGTAATGCGCGCAGGATACTTCCGTAGAAATGAGCGAGCCCGGCGCCCTCACGCGTCTGGACTACCCACACTCGCTGCGACTCGCAGGCTTTCAGGTGCGCGACGGCGAGCCGCTCGGCGATCATCGTCTTGCCGTTGGCGTAGGGCCCGACCAGCATTAGACCGCGCGTGCGCAAGGACGGCGACCGGCACAGCAATTCGTTCAGCCGCTCGAGCGCCTGCCTGGCGCCGTGGTGTCCGACCCAACGCGGCGCCCGGATATAGGCGATCCGGTCCTCCAGGCTGCTGTCGAGATACGGGCGAACATGATCGAGCAGATGGTCGGCCATCTCACCAATCCTCGACCGGCAATCGGCGCTTTTCGCGGACTGGGCGCTCGGCCGGAGGGGTAGGCGCCGACGGGCCCATAGCCTCATAGGGTTTGCTGGCCTCCGCCGCGTGAGTCCGGCGCACGGCGTCGCGCAGATCGACCTTCGAAGGCTTCGATTCGCCGACGATCTCGGCGATCCGACGCTGTAACGTCACCTTCTCCGCGTCCGATCGCGCGTTCGCGGCGCGTCGACGACCGCGGTCGCCTTCGTGCTCCCACAGCGTCATCGGAACGAGCCACCCATCGCGCCGTCCGACGGACTGAAACTCCCTCGTTTCCGGATCCCGGATATAGATGTGGCTGATGTCGCGGGGGTCGTATCGCACTTCGAGCCGACCCAGACGGTCGCGCCGCGGGACGAGGCCACCCAGCCACGGCGAATAATAGTCCAACGCGAACATGCTCACGCCCTGCGGCGAAAGCCGCCGCTCCGCCCCGGGCAGAAACGCCAGCACGACCCGCGCCGGATCGTCCTCGAAACGCGGAAGATCCGGGCTGTATTGCGCCCATTCCGCCGCCGGCACCTTCAACGTCTTCGCATTCTGCTGCAGATTGTGATCGATCACGGCGAGCGCCACGCACCGCTCGAGGTCAGCGAAACTCAGGCGAGCACGCCGCTCCGCGGGATAGCCATCGCGGTCCGCCACAGATCGACCCGTCGAGCCCGGGTGCATCGCGAGTACGGCATTGAGCTTCCCGAGCAGCCGTTCGACCACTCCGCCCTCATGGACGCGGCCTCGATCGCGGTAGCGAATGCGGATGCCATAATCCTCGCAGCCGCGCTGGAAAGCGCGCCCTTTGAACTCTTTCGCGGAGTCGGTGACGAGCTGCCGCGGCCGTCCGAACATCGGCCAGCGGTGCTCGATGCCGCGCGCCGCCAACCAATCCTCCTTCGGGCACATCGCCTGCGCGAGGCATAGAGCGACGGACAGCGCCGACGGCTTTTCGAGGGTCAGACAGAAGCCGAGTATGCTGCGCGTCGCCACATCCGCGACGAGGGTCAGGTACGCCCTGCCGACGAAGGCGCCTTCGCCCTCCACGACCTCCACAAAATGGATGTCTGTGGGCGTGTGATCGATCTGACAAACTTCGAGCGGCTTCGAGGCGCGGATATATCCGGGTCTCGGTTTGAGCCGCAGCAGATGCTTCGGATTCGCCGACCGCTTCTTGGCGATTTCCTCAGGGCTGAAAAGCGACGGAATGCGGCGGTCGACAGCGCCGTACGAGGGCGCAGCCAGCCCGGCCTCCTCGCAACGGGCGCGGATTTCGGCCACCACAGGCGCAAGCGGCGGCGCCTCGAGCGTCAACCATTGCGCCTGCAAGGTCGCCGCGATGATTTCCTCGACTTCATGGTCAAGCCGCTTCTTCCTCGCGCCGTTCGTGCGTGGAAGCAGCGACGACACTCGCCGGTCGACCCGATAGCGCGCCAGCAGATTATAGACCTGCCGGGTCGAGAGGCGTAGCTCGGCGGCCGCCCGATCGACCGCCGCTCGATGCGGACCCGGCTCATCGAGAATCCTGTCGAGTTCGCGCGCGATGCGGCGCGCCGCCAGCCATGCCTCGTCCGACGGCAGCGAAGGCGGAGAGACGGTTGTTCGGGTTTGCGGTCGGTGCGGCAAATCGAGCAGTCGCTGAAATTGTTAGCGGAAAATTTGGCTAGCTTTAGCCCCTAAACCTAAACAACATATGACCTTTGCGCTGTTGAAATCGGGAAGCAAAAGCGACACCGCTCGCCATCGCCGAGGACGCGCTGGCCCGGCTCGACGAACGCCTGGCCAAGAGCCCGATCCGCGACGGCTGGGTTGCACGCACACATTATACTGACGCCTGCGCCAGTCTGTGGCTGGAAGGCGAGCTGGTCCATATCGACGATCTGGTTCTCCACGACGCCGGCATGGACATCCGTGCCCCGACCCACGAACTCACCCGCGCCCACGCCGTGCTACGGACCCGGCGCCGCATCGCCGACGCGAAGCCGGATTGGGCACCATCGCCGGCGGGGCTCGACAGCCTGCGCGGCCGCAGCGGGCCGGGCGAGTGGGAGGCGGGGAGGGGCAACCGGAAGGAAGCGGAGCGAGGCTTCGTCGGCGGCGATGATAGCGGAGATCAGGACGCCGCCGATCTCGACACGCCGCTTTGCGGCACCGAATCCGACCCGCACTTGGCCGCCGCCTTCGCCGCGGCCGACGCCGCGAATGCCAAGGCGGAGCGGACACTCGCCAGCGGCAGCCGCACCCAGTCCGAGCGGGACCCGCTGGTCTACGATCCCGACTGGGACGAGGACGCGCGTCTCGACGACTGGCGCGCCGTGGTCGAGCAGACCCGCACCTTGCCGCCGACGCTCGCGGCCGCGCTGGCGGCCGAGGCCTGGGACGCCATCGCCCCGCTGCAGCACACGCCCTGGCTCGGCCGGCTGCTGGCAGCCAGCGTGTTGCGCGCGCGGGCCAAGACCCGCTGGCATCTGCCCTGCCTGCATGACGGGCTGAGGGCGATCCCCCGCGAACGCCGGCGGCCGCGCGACGCGGCGGCGCGACTCGCCGTGCAGCTCGAGGCCATCACCGCTGCCGCGGCGGCCGGTCTCAAGGACCACGACCGCTGGCTGAACCAGCGAACCCTGCTCGCCCGAAAACTCGCCGGCCGCCGCGCCACGTCAAAACTGCCGGCGCTGCTCGACTATGTGCTGACCCGGCCGATCGCCTCGGCCGGCATGATCGCCAGGGAACTTGGCATCACGCCGCGCGCCGCGCAGGACCTAGTCACGGAGCTGGGATTACGAGAAGCAACCGGAAGGGGACGGTATCGGGCGTGGGGGATTCTCTAGCATTTGCCACTTGCGTGTCTGGAAATCCGACATTATATTCGACCCAAGTCCTCGAAAGACACAGCGATGGTTGCCACTACGCTCGCCCCGCCACCTATCAAAACTGCGCCGTTTCCCTTGGCGGCTGTAGAGGCCAAACTGCGCAATGAGTTGGTCGAAGCCGTAAAGATTGAGGCATCGATCAGGGGCATATCGCTACCGGCCATCCCGGCACAGATATCAAAGACGGCCATTCACGTGGACTCGTTGATTGTCGTCTCCATTCTCTGCGCCGTCGAGCCAATTGTCGGCTTTGAGCTGTCTGAAAGCGTCGTTCGCGCGGGCGGGTACACGTCGGTGGACAGCGCGCTCGGGCATCTCCTGCCACGTTTGGAGAAAGAGTGGACGAAGAAGAAAGGAGCGAAGCCATGACTGATCTCGCACTTCATCAAGATAGCGATGAGCAAGCGCGCCGTCATTTAGGCGATCGGCTACGCGAAGCTCGCAAATATCTCGGTCTCAAGCAGGAAGAAGTCGCCACCTATTTGAAGATCCCTCGGACCGCTCTGACTGATATCGAGAACGGCCAACGGCGTGTCGAAGCAATCGAACTTGCACGCCTCGCCAAGCTGTACCGCCAGCCGGTGGGATACTTTACCGGAGAGGATGCCGCCGCAAGTCTGCCGATCGACGTCGCCCACCTTGCGCGCAAGGCGGCCGACCTCTCGGAGCAGGATCGCACCGAGCTTGGACGCTTCGCCGAATACCTGCGCGCTCGGTCGCGCGCTGCCCAAGGCTGATCGATGGTGGCCGCGGATTATCAAGGTGCAGTTCGCGCTGGCACGATGGCCGCGGCGCGTTTGCATCAGCAACTTGAGCTGCGCCAACAGATTGAGACCGCCGGTGGCAACGTTGATGTTTTCGCAGCTATCCATGCACTGGACTTGCCGCTACTCGTGCGACCCCTCCAAGGGCTCCTCGGCGCTTATCTGAGCGATCCTGGGCCAGGTGTCCTCGTGACGACCCAGCGCCCGATGAGTATCCAGCGTTTCACCGCGGCTCACGAACTCGGCCATTTCCGTCTGCAGCACCAACCAAGTCTGGATGACGAAAGCATTCTGCGGCGGATGCCGCTGCAGGCGCAGCCGGGAGGCGATTTCCAGGAGGTCGAGGCCGACGCATTCGCGGTCGAGTTCATGATGCCGCGCTGGCTGGTCGCTTGGCACACTGCTCGCCAGAGTTGGACGGTCCCGGATTTTCGGCGGCCGAATGTGGTCTACCAGCTCTCGTTGCGAATCGGGGCTAGTTACGAGGCGACCTGCTGGACGCTCGCCCGCCACAGATTCATCCAACCGGCACAAGCTCGGGAGCTTCTTCAGACCCAGCCGCGCGAAATGAAAGCCGCTTTGCTCGAAGCCTATCGCCCGCAGGACTATCGCGGTGATGTGTGGTTGCTGACCGAGCGCGACGCTGGGGCGCGAATCGACGGAAGCCGTAACGACCTATTCGTTCTCAGGCTCGAGGAACATAGTGGCGGCGGTTATCTCTGGGACATCGACCAGCTCAAATCGAGCGGGTTCGCGATCGTCCGCGACGACCTGCAGGCACTCGACGCTGAGGGCGTCGGCGGCCCTGTCATTCGCCGTGTAACCGCGACACCGCCGGACATCTATCGCGGGCGCCTCGCGATCGACGAACGTCGCCCCTGGGACCCTGACCTGCCTCTCGCCACCCTTGCCGTAGAAGTCGATTTGACCGGCCCTGAGCAAGAGGGGCTTTCGCGCGCTGAGCGGCGGAGGCTGCTTGAGGCCGCATGAACGACATCTCGGTATCTGTCGATTTGCGGGCTTCTTTCGGGCCGGCCCGCAATCAGGGAGCGCGCCCAACCTGCCTTGCTTTCGCGGCCAGCGACGCCCATGCCGCAGTACGCGAGGGATGGGCGCCGTTGTCCTGCGAATACGCCTTCTATCAGGCGCAACGGCGCGCTGGCCGGCCACCGAACACCGGTGCTCTCCTGTCCTCGATGCTGGAAACGCTTCGCGAGGACGGACAACCCGAAGAGAGCGGCTGGCCCTACCTGGCAGCGACGCCCCCAGATGCGGCGTCGTGGATGCCTCCGCACGAGGTCGGCAAGCTCTTCGGCCGCAACGGCACGACCGCGGCGCACTCGATCGATCGAGTCATCCAGGAACTAGATCATGGGCGACCCATGATCATCCTCACGATGCTGTCGCGCGCCTTCTATCAGCGGAATCCGCAGGGTGTTGTCGATCCCGCAGCCGACGAGCAGCCGGAGCCTGATCGACGCCACGCGGTGGTGGCGGTCGGCCACGGAATTGTTGACGGGCAACGCGCCATTTTGGTGCGCAACAGTTGGGGGCCGAGCTGGGGTGACGCCGGCTACGGCTGGCTTACAGAGCGTTTCCTTGGCCCACGCATCTATGCGGCCGCAACCCTCTTGGAGGAGCTCGATGTATCTGCCCATTCCGCCGCAGCCTGATTGCGCCAGCGCATGGCGCGAAGCTGTGCGCGCCGTCGATGGTCGGCCAGGCCATTCGGCTTACAACGTGATCATTGACGTCGCAGATCCAGTCGCCAATGCGACGCTTGCCGATGCCCGCATTGCGGTCGTCGACGAGTTTCTTTCCGATTGCGCCAAGTCTGTCGAGACGGTGGCGAACACGATTTTCCCAGCCGGCCTCTATCGCCGCTACGGCGCCCCTGCTTTCTTCGACGTGTTCCGCGACAACGTTTTGAAGAAAGTGCGTCGCAGCGAACGTTGGTCAGGTTACTATTTCGAGCGCATGATTCAGTACCCGGCGCCGTCGGGCGAGCCGCCTAACCAGCTCTGGGACATCGTCGAACGACTGCGCAATGAGGACGTGCGGGCCTTGAACAAGTTCGAACTGTCGCTGTTCGATCCAGCTAGGGATGTTGATAATTCTCCCTATGGCGGACAATGTCTCAGCTTTATGAGCTTCAAGGTCATACCCGGCGCAGAAAGGACGCTGATATTGACCGCGATGTACCGCAATCACTTCTACATCGAAAAGATGCTGGGCAATCTAATTGGCCTCGGCCGCTTGATGGACTTCGTCGCACACGAGGCGGGTCTCAAAGTCGGCGCGCTCACCGTTATTTCCACTCATGCCGAAATCGATCAACCGAAGCGCAACGGGAAGACGGCCAGCCGCTCGGAGATCGGAGCGTTGATCACTAAATTCGATCAGGCGGCGGCCCCTCTTGCGGCGTGAGTGCCGGAAAAGGGAAGTTCGAGGGTCTGTTGGGCCTCGTCTTGGCCCGCAAGCCCGTAGATCTGATTGACGCCAGAGATGAACTCAGCCTGACCGCCATAACTCGGATGGCGGACGACTTCGACCGTAACATCAAGGCCGCCGAGAGCGATGCCGGCGTCGCGGCCGATCGCCACGATCCTGCGCGGTTTGATCATTGCGATGAGAGCGGTGAGCAATGGCCACGTGGCTTCCCGCTCAGCTCGGGTGTGGCAGCGATTTGAGAAGGGATCATCGGGCTCGTGCGGATGGAGTGGAAAGATATTCCACAAGACCGCGGGCTCGCCGATCCGGGACAAGACGCTCCAAACAATGGCGGCAGTTCGCTCAGCGACTACCGGGCCTCGTGTCGCGCGATCCAACGCTATGCCGCCCATCAGGGCTGCCGCTTGACCCAGATGAACCTCGTCCGTCAGCGGCACACCCGTTCTGCGGCCTCCACGATACCCGAGATCGCGTGCGATCCAAATCGTATCGACGTGCGCGGTTACGGCCGCATCGAGGCATCGCACAAGGTTACGCCGCCGAACGCGAGCCGCGTCCGCGCGATCATGAGTCGGACAGCAATCAGCGTAAGGGTTGAAGACCGAAGGGAGGCGGGTCTGCGCGAGGGCTTCAGCAAAGGATCTTGGCGTTTTCAAGGGAGTGTCTCGATTGTAAGGCGACGGTTGTTTGCATCGATGTGAAGGCGCCCGCGCCGATGTTCGCGCAGAACGCGGAAAGCGGCGTAGCCTTGCAGGATCGCCTCTTCCCAGAGCCACAATGGAATTTGCTCGGCTTCATAGCCGGCGACGAACTGGCGGACGTGCTTGAGCATGTCGAACGGCAGCTCGCCCACCTTCACGTTGGCGAAAAAATCCAACGCGACCGCTTGGCCGAAAATCCAGGTTGCGACGCCCTCTTCGATGAGAGTAGCCCGTGCACCATCCTGCGCCTCATCGATCTTGGGATCGCTTTTACGTTTGAGGCGGAAAAGAGCGCGGATGACAGGCGACCACGTCAGGACAGCCACATAAGCATAGTGGAAGACATCGTGAAAGCGATAGTCATCGGCCGCCATGGCGTTGTCGGTCAGCCGGTCGCCAATGTTCAGGCCGTTGCAGCGCTGGAACACATAGGTTTGGCCCCGGACCTTGCGCTCGAAGACGTCGACGTAGAGATCTCGCGGCAATTGTTCTTCGGCTTCAGCCGTCGCATCGAAAGGTGCTGGGTAGAGGCGCTCGCGAGGCCATCGATCGAAAATCTTGTTGAGATTCTTTACTGCGGCCGCCTCGAGCGTCACGCCCGCCTCGTTTGCGGCTTGAATCAAGGTTCGCATGATCGCGACAAGACGGCCCGCCAGCGCAGATTGGTTGGCGGCAAGACGGCCCGCTTCGTGATCAGTCATGAGCAGGCCGACTTCGCCGGCGAGCTGGAGCAGCGTCTTTTCGAAGGCCGGAGTGGGTTCCGGGCGGCGAGACATTATCGCAGGCTGAAGCGAGGCAAATGAAAGCGTGGCGTCAGGTGCACGCTGCCAATCCGAGTACCCTCGGTTCAGGTTCCCGGCGATTTCGCCGAGAGACAGCCCACCTCGTGCGGCGACCGCAGTGAGATACCAAAGCACATCTCCGAGCTCGTCAACCACGGCACCCGCATAACCGAGATATGAAGCCCGATCTCGCTGTTTCTTCTTAACCTCACTGAGGAGGCTGCCCGTCTCACCAAATAGGCCGAGCAATGGGAATGTGAGTGAACCGCTGTCGCTCCGCTGATCGGTGGTCAACGCCTGGGAGGCATAGTCTTGAACGCTGAGCGGGGAAAATTCGTCCGTCATGCTGGCCGCCTTTTTCGACGGTCGGAGATTGCTTCATCGGGCACGGTCAGGCCATAGGCTTTTAGCGCGCGAAGGACGACGACCCGAATGGGTTCGCGCGTCTCCGCTGCTCGAATGCCAAGTTGGTGCCTCGTGATCGCTGGCACCTGAATCTGCAGGTACTCATCAACCTCAAAGCGTGATCGGGTAGCGGCTTTCATGAAATCATTATATCATGAAACCATGAATTCCATGCAATTTTTATGAAGGAAAGCTCTGGAGAGGGAGGCGTGGTGGCTGGATTTCTCGATTGTGAGTGCGGAGGAGGTGCCGGAGAGGTGCGCTTGCGCTCATGCCTAAATGCGAAGAGTGCCAACGCATTGACATCGACCCGTTGGGGGCCGCAACAAACCAGTCGGGAGGAGAGGGCCCCGGCTGCACCCCGCGCCTTGGCCGCGACGGCCAAATCAACGGATTGGAGTAGGGCGTCTGCGATTGCAGTGACAGCGTGCCGCGCCCGAACGAGAGGAAACCGATCTCCCTCATGAAGATCCAGCCTAACGATGCTTTGGATGTGGGCAAGCGGTCGCTGCGGAGGAATCGAAAAGCAAGGGCCTCTAAACGCGCTTCTAGCCAGTCGGCACTCGTGCAGCGCCACAATCGCGCAACTCTTCAAGGCTAGAATTCCTCCACAAAGAGGCCCCGCCGTCGAGCGGCGGGGCCGGTTTGATTGGTCAGTCGCGGTTCGGGCGGGACCAGATGAGCTGGAGACCTTCCAGGCCTTCCACCTCAATCAGGGTGGCGTAGATCGGAGCTGGGAAGCTCGGATCGTCGAGCTTGACCGAGAGATAGTCGCGCTCGGTGTCCCTGGCCGTCTTCTGCCAAGCCGCTCCCAGCTCGACATTGCCGGCGAAGATGCGGAAGTGCGGTCCCTTGTCGGAGGGGTTCTCGACCCGAACCAGCTTGGCCTTGGCATTGAGCGCGAGGGTGCGAACGGTGCCGGTGAAGCCGTTGCCGGTCGAGGTGAAGGTGCCGATGGTTGCCATTGTGGTGTCCTCTTCAGTTTCCCGGGCCGCGACCATCGCGACCTCGATGGCTGTCGTTGACCGGAGGCGATCGGACCGCACCCGAAGGGCCGCCACGCAGTAGAGGGCGGCCAGGGCAAGGCTTTCTTGTCTCGCGAGGAATGGGCGCGCAGCGACCAGGGGAAGAAAGCCGAGAACGGCCGTTGCGGTCTTTTGATCGAGGCGGAGCGCAGCGACGACGGCCTTCGGTTAGACATGCCAAATCGAGGACGCATTGGGCGCGTCAGGCCGAACGATGGGGATATGACTGAGCGACAGGCACGCGATGCCGCAGACGACGGTTCAACGCGCGTTGGTGAAAGAGACTTGCGTGCGCCGCGTAGCTTTCGTCCGGTCCAGCGGACGCGACAGCAACCCCAAGCTGTCGCATCGTGATGACATCGGGCTTCTGCCGCTTCGGAACAACGACCGCCCAGAACAGACGCGCATCTCTGAAACCAGAAGAACCCGCCCGGCACATCTCGCCGACGCCGGCAGGTGATGGGAGAACCGCCATCTCCATGCGTCGGTATACGCATGACGATGCACACAACCAGCCGCGAGGGCCTTCGTCATGTGAAAAAGAGGAACGATGAAGCCCAAGCGCCCGAGGCATGGATGTTGCGCCTCATGCCGCTTGGTCGATCTGGCGGCGTTGCTGTTTTAGACTAGAGCGGGTGCGAGCGACACTCAGGAGCATCTGGGAGCTGCTCTTCGCATTGTCGGCTCGTGGTTTTTTAGGATTGCTCGAATGCGACTGGCGAAGGGATTTCTTTCCTGCAGATTGCTCGACGGCCGTACCGGTCGACCACCGCCTCACTTACGCTCAAAGCATCTCGCCGACATCTGACGCGCCGCTGGGGTATGCGAACATGGTGGATTTCAACTGGTGTGCCGTCAGCCCTTGCCTGATCGCCAGTGCAAAGATGTTGATCACCTCGTCAGCGTGCGGACCGACAAGATGGGCGCCGAGGATGCGGTCAGTGTCCGCGTCGACCAACGTTTTGAAGCCATATACCGTCTCGGCCTGTTGGCGAGCGGTGAACCAGTTGTCCGCGCGCTCCGTCTTGACGCGAACGTTCCGGCGGTCCTCGCGCGCCTTTGCCTCGCTCATTCCCACAGCTGCGATCGGCGGGATGGTGAAGGCGACGCTCGGAACGCCCGCGTAGTCGGGAGTGACCGTGTTGCCGTTGAGCAGGTTTACCGCGACTACCTTCGCGTCATGGCTTGATACTGGAGTGAGCGGTGGTCCTATGCCGGCGGCGTCGCCTGCTGCGTAGACGGCTGGATTGGAGACGCTCTGCAAAAATCCGTTAAGCATCAGCCGCCCGCTATTGTGCTTTACGTTCCCGGCATCGAGATCGAGCGTTGCGAGCGCCGGTGCCCGACCAGCGGCATGGACGACCACATCTGCCTCCGTGATGAATTCGCCCTCGGGACCGTTCGCCCGGACGCGATAGCCGTCCGACATCTTCTCGATGGCGGTCACTCCTGTCTGTGTGCGGACGTTGACCCCGCGCTCGCGGAACTTGTCCATAAGCCAGCCGACGAGATCGGGGTCGAATTGCTTCAGCATTCGCCCCCCGTGCTGGAGGATCGTTACCTGCGCTCCAGCGCGCGCCGCGATGTGCGAAAATTCGGCGGCGATATAACCGCCGCCGACCATGACAATGCGTTCAGACAGGCTCTCCAGTTCGAGGAAGTCTTCATTGGTGATGAGATGTTGCTCGCCCGGAATCCCGAGCGGCACGGCCTCGGCGCCGGCTGCGATCACGATGTGGTCCGCCTCGATGCTTTCTCCTCCGAATTCGAGCGCGTTCGGCCCGATGAAGCGAACGTGACCATGGAAGGCGTCAATCCCTTTGTCGGCAAAGGCCTTCTCTCGCTTCTGCGGCACAGGATCGGTGAAGCTGCGCTTGAAAGCCATCAGTCCCGTCCAATCGAGCCTCGCGTCTCCTTCGACTCCACGTCCGCTCATGCGCCAAGCGTGATCAGCCGCCTCGGCACCGCCAACCATCATTTTCTTCGGATCGCAACCGCGCAGGGCACAGGTACCCCCGAAGGGCCGGAAGTCCGCGACAGCGACGCGCCAACCCGCCGCACGAACCCGATGCGCTGTTACGATCGCCGCTACGTCATATGTGTTCGCCATTAGACATTGCCGCCTTCTATACCCGAGCCCTTAGCCAGCGCAGCACGACAGCCTCGCCACGTCCTTGTCGAAGGCGAGAGCCGCGAGCTTTAGTCCCTCAACGGTGGTGAGATACGGGAAGAGTGTATCCGCAAGGTCTTCGACGGTAAGGCCCTGCCGGATTGCAAGCGCCGCGGTCTGGATGCTGTCGGCTCCTTCCGGCGCGAGAATATGCGCGCCGAGCAGCCGACCGTTGCCGGCGTCTGCCACGAGCTTGATGAGTCCACGGGTATCGCGGGCGGCGAGCGCGCGCGGCACCTGGTCGAGACCGATCGTCGAGACGCGCACGGCATGCCCGACCGCGCGCGCCGCGGCCTCGGTCAGCCCAACGCTCGCCACCTGCGGGTCGGTGAACACAATCGCGGGCATGGCGCTGTTGTCATAGCGGAGGCTGTCACCGTTAAGAGCATTCTTGGCAGCGAGCTTGGCGCCATAGGCGGCCATATAGACGAACTGGTCGCGGCCGGTGACGTCGCCGGCGGCATAGATGCCGACCCCGGTGGTGCGCATGCGGTCGTCGACGACAATGCCGCCCTTCGGCGAGACGGCGATCCCGTGTTCGGTGAGCCCAAGGCCTTCGATGTTGGGCGCGCGCCCGGTGGTGATCAGCACCTGATCGGCGTCAATCGTGGTGTTCTGTCCGTCGCGCGAAATATCGAGCGCAATGCCGTTCTCGGTCTTGCGGATCGCACGGTAGGCGAGGCCGGAAATCACGGAGATCCCTTCGTCCTGGAAATATCCCGTCAGCGCTGCGCCGATCTCGGGCTCGGCCTCGGGGAGCAGACGAGATCGGTACACCAGCGTCACCTTGACGCCCGCGCGGGCGAACATCTGGGCGAGCTCCGCCCCGATATAGCCGCCGCCGATGACGAGCAACGATCGTGGTAGCCCCTCAAGATCGAGCGCGGTCGTGCTGGTGAGATACGGCACGGCCTCGATGCCGGGGATGGCGGGTGTCGCCGGCCGCGCGCCGGTCGCGATGATGATCTTGCCGGCGGGAATGCGCGCGCCGTCCACCTCGACACCACCTGCTATGAGGCGCGCCGCTCCTTCGCGATAAGCAATGCCATTATAGGCGGGCAGCAGATTCGTGTACTTGGCGTGGCGCAGTTCGGAAACGAGGGTATCCTTCTGACGAACGGCGCTGCGCCAGTCGGTCAGTTCGGCCTCCGCCGTGACGCCGGCAAAACGTGCTGCCACGCGCGCGTTGTGAAGCGTCTCGGCGGCGCGGATCAAGGTCTTTGACGGCACGCAGCCGATATTGACGCAGGTGCCGCCGATGGTGCCGCTGCCGATGAGGGCCACCTGTGCGCCCTGATCGGCAGCTGTGATGGAGGCCGAGAAGCCGGCCGAGCCGGCGCCGATGACGACGAGATCGTAGGCGCCACCATTGCGACCGTTCGTGCGAATGCGGTTCCCCACCACAGCGCGCTTCGATGTCGAGCTGACCGACGAGCGTGCCGCCTTATCGAGGCCGGCGAGACTCGGCCCGAACAGAGCGCGACCAGCCTCCAGCCCTTCCTCGACCGACAGCCGAAGTCCGGCCTCGCCCGCAACCAGTTCACGGCGCCAGGCGGAGAGATGCTCGTCCGAACAGAAGAAGGCGGTCGTCGCGCACAGCGAGTTCGCAGCGCACGCGCCTTCGTAGCGGACGCTTTGCCACATGACCGAGGTCTTCGGCTCAACGCGAGCCAGCATCCGACCTTGATCCCGTGTGGTGACCCGGATTGGCGCACCACAATGGCGGCAGCGCGATGCAATCGTGATATCGCGATCAGTCATGGCGCCAACGCCGAGTGCGTCGACCGCGCACATTGCGTTGAGAACACGCCCGTCCAGTGTGACCCGGTGGCCCGTGTCGCTGTCGGTGAAGGGATAGGCGCCGACGATCCGCTCGCCGTCGAGCACGACCAGGTCGCGACGGCGGAGCTCTTCGAGCAGAGTCCGGACGGACGTCTCGTTCAACCCCGCTCGCTGCGCAAGCGCGCCCGTGGTCGGGGCTCGTCCGTCTTCGGAGTAGAGTTCGAGCAGCGCAACGCGAACCCGATCCGTGGCGGGATCGTAACCACTCCAGCGATCGAACACATGATCGGACCCGACCATCGCCTGCAGGGCATCCTTGACCGCCGGTGATTTGACCACAGACCAATCCGGAAACGTCACGCCCGGCCGCACGGCGTAGCTGGGGAGCGTCGCGGATGCGGAAGCGGCAGGCTTGTCGCAAGACGGGGAGGATGCGCAGCAGTCGTTCATGGCCTGACGCCTTCGTTGTGAATTTTGGACTCGCCGCAGTCAGCTTTTGCACGGCGACGATGGATAGCCCACGCGACGAGACCGAGGCACGCGATCACCAGGGGAAGCACCACCGGACCCGCACCTGCCAGCCATGCGCCGAGGCCGGCCAGTGGCAGGCCTCCGGCGAGAAACGGTGTCGCGCAACAGATCGCAGCGAGGACGGCACCGGCCGTGCCTGCACGGATCAGGGCGCGGTCATTCACCTCAACTGCCCTGCTTCACCGGATGGGCCGGATAGCCCGCGTTCATACTGGCGGTCGCGATGGCGTCCGGGCTCGTCTTCGCGTCGTCGAAGATCACGGTTGCGGTCTTGGCACGGAACGAAACGGCGACCTTTGCGACGCCGAGGACCCCCTCCATCGAGCTCTTCACGATGTAGGGACACGAGGCGCAGGTCATGTTGTCGACAGCGAAGGTGATCGTGCGTTCGCCGGCGAATGCGGTCGACGCCGTCATCATCGAGGCGATCAGGGTGAGTGCGCTCAAATATTTGTTCATCGGACGTGTCTCCTTTTGGTGTCAGGCGCGAAGCAGCAGCGGGGCGATGTAGTCGAAGGCGAAGGCGGCGACCACAAGCATGGTCGCGATCCAGAGCGCGAGCTGGACGAGACGGTTGGAAATGGGGCGCGCGCAAGCGGCGCCCTCGGCGCACGCTCGCCGCGGCTTCCAGTAGACGAGATAGAAGCCGTAACCGAGAAGGCCTGCGGTTCCGGCGACGAAGATCGGTTTGTAGGGTGCAAGCGCCGTCAAGTTGCCAATCCAGGCACCACCGATGCCGACGCTGAACAGGATCAGCGGCACGATGCAGCAGGACGAGGCGGCGAGCGCGCCGCAAATACCGCCAACGGCGATCAGACGCTGCCGTCCGACCTCGCCGCGCTCGGAGGCGGAGGGATCCGCCGCACGAGGCGCCATGCTTGCCGTTCCGGATCGCGATGCGGCCATGTCCACTCTCTCTTCCTTGTCGAAATCCTAAGCGTGCCGTACCATGCGGTCTGTAGTCGCTACAGGGTCAAGAAGGATTTTGCGATGCGCGATCACGCCGTGGTGAAGGGACTGCAGCGGGCGGAACTCGCCCAGCGAACGGGCTGCAATCTGGAGACGGTGCGTTATTACGAGAAGGTCGGCCTTCTGCCCGAACCGCCGCGCACAACGAGCGGCTACCGCAGCTACGACACGTCGCATGAGCGGCGCCTTCGCTTCGTGCTGCGGGCGCGCGAGCTCGGCTTCTCCCTTGATGAAATCCGTGAGCTGCTGCGTCTCGTCGACGAGCGCGACCAGCCCTGTGCCGAGGCGCGCGCCGTCGCCGCCGCACACCTTGAGGACGTGCAGGCGAAGATCGGCGATCTGAAGCGCATGGAGCGGGTGCTCAAGCAGGTTGTCGCGCAATGTGCTGACGGCACGTTGCCGGAATGCCCGCTGATCGAGACGCTGTTCCGGGAGGGTGCGGTCAGCTGATCGCACCCGGTGGATCTCTTGAAACGGTTGGCTGAGGGGCGCCTATGCGGCGCCCCTGACGTCGTACCTATGAGCATTGGCTTGCCGGGCGTGCATCCAGTCGGTGATCTCTTGTGCCTTGCTCGCCGCGGTGAAGATGGCGCGCTTGTCGGAGCGCAGCACTTCGAGTAATCAGCAGCAGATCATAATGTGAAGGAGCACCACCTTTCCGGTGTTATGCGGGGATGGTGTGCGATCTCCTCC
>NZ_JBYSYD010000016.1:0-28755 GCF_058782905.1 Bradyrhizobium sp. FW305-F6 | reverse complement strand
AACGGGTGGGCGACTTCAAATCGGAATGGTGGGCGAGATCATCTCGGAATCCTGGGCGACATCGATCGGAATCCGCAGGCGGGCGCCGACATCGACAAGAGAAGCGTCGGACAGGCGCATTCGGGCTGCTGTGGCTCGCTGTGCTTCAGTGCGGTTTTTCCTCAACCTGCGTCGATCCTGCCGCTCCCCATGCCGCGCTTCCGCTGCGAGTCCGAGCCTGACCTGAAGATCGACGAAGGCACGTTCGCTCGGCGCTATCGGCCACCTATCGTCTGAAATTCCATGTGTGTGTTGGGCTGCTGCGCTCCGCTTTGGGGCGCGTGCGCTCATATGCCATTGCTTCATCTGCTGTGTTTTTCGGCACTTTGAGCCGCTCACAGCCCTTACCGAAGCAATCTGCCGAACATCGAACAGAGCAATTGCTATGTCATCATCGTGGACCAACCGTCCAGGCGCGGCTGCAACGAGCGCGCCACTATCGTCTATGGCTTCAGATCGAGCAGTTCGAACAGCTCTCGTCGAAAGCTACGGCCGCTTCCGGAGCTATCTGCGGAAGCGCTTTAGGGTGCAGGAAGAGGCTGAAGAAGTACTGCAAGCATTCATGTTGCGGGCTCTCGAACGTTCCTCCGATCTCCGGGACGCCAACGCTGTCCGCGGCTGGCTCAGCCGGATTCTGGCAACGACCATTGCTGATTTCCATCGTCAAAGGTCCAGGGCAATCAAGGGGCATCCTTCACGGCCGAACTGAACGACCGCCTCGCCATCGATCAGAGCCCGGAAGCAGATCAGGAAATTTGCGAATGTCTGCATCAATATCTTGCCTTGTTGACGACGGAGCAAGCCGAGATAATCAGAAGAATAGACCTCGCAGACGAACCCAGGGAATTGGTCGCGCTTGAACTCGGAGTGACCGTGAATAACATCACGGTTCGCCTTCATCGGGCGCGTCAAGCCTTGAAAGGCTGCCTCGAAGAAATGTGTGAGGCCTGCGCGGAGGGAAGTTATTTTGCATGTCGCTGCAATGAAGTTCGCCGCATTGATACATCGACAATTGCCCAGGCCAAAAGACCCGCGCGAAAATTCGATTCAAAGACCTTACCAGAATAGCCGCACACCCGCGACAAAGGACACCGCGGACACTGGTTCGCCGCTAATTCTCGCAATGGTCGCGGTCTGACCGACCTTGCGGTCCCAATTGACGCCGATATAGGGCGCGAAATTGCGGGTAAATTCGTAACGCAAGCGCGCCCCCAGCTCGAAATCTGTAAGCCCGCTGCCCAGCTCCAGGTCAGGCACCGGCTGCGCCTGAAGTCTCAGGTCGATACGGGGCTGCAGTATCAGGCGGTTCGTGATCAGGAGATCGTAAAACGCGGTGAACGAGGCGGAGACCTCGCCCTTCTGGCTTATGTATAGATCAGTGTCGGTTTCGATGAAGCCGGGTGCGAGACCTTGCAGGCCGATGACAGCATAGGTGCGGTTCGACCTATTTGAAAAGTCCTGTCGAACGCCCGCTTGGGCGTTGAAATAATAGTCAATCAGACGAGAATAAAGAACTTGCAGTTGACCTTCCTCGAGGTTCTTGGTTCTACCGCTGTAGAGGCCCTCCGACTTGAAAACCAGCCTGTCGTAGTCGCCTCCAATGTATGCTTCCATGTCCCAGCGCGCAGAATTCGGGCCGCTCCATTCGAGTTTCTCGAAACGCGAGGCGCTGAAGAGCTGCTGATCCGGGAAGCTTATTCCATTCGGGGCGCGAGATCCCCACCATGAGGTTTGTTCGACGTAAGGTACCGGGCTCTGGGCTTGAGCGGGCGCGCTCAGCGAGATAGATCCAAGTGCAAGGGCAATCAACGCAATCGGTTGAGCGCGATTCATCGAAGCCCCCTATCGGCCGCTATGCTCTGACGGACCACCTCAATCTTTCGCATCATGCCTGTCTCCATGTGATAGAGCTGATGGCAATGGAATGCCCAGGGACCTTCGGCGTCAGCGGGAACATCGACGTCGAGCGTGGCGCCTGGCTTGATATTGACGGTGTGTTTCTTGGGATTGCGAGCACCGTTGCCAACCTCCGGCAAGAACCACGTGCCGTGGATGTGCATCGGATGATTCATCATGGTCTCATTGATAAAGCGGAATCTGACGCGCTCGCCATACCGCAGCACGATCGGTTCGGCTTCGCTGAACTTTCGGCCATTGATCGACCAGAAATATCGCTGCATGTTGCCAGTCAGCCGCATCTCAATGATGCGATCGTAGGGCTTGTACGGGTACGGATTGAGCGCTTTGAGATCCCGATAGGAAAGGACCTTGGTCCCTGGAGGAGCTCCCGTGTCGTTGAGGAGAGGATCCGGCACTGCGTGCCCGCCCGTCACAGGGACACTCTCCATGTCTTCGCCGCCACGGAGGACATAGGCTTGTGGTCCCTGCTGGATTCCAGTTTCTACTTGCGGAGCACCACGAGCTCCACTACCCATTCCCGGCATGCTGGAATGATCTGGCGCGGCCCGCATCTGCGCCAGGGCGTCCGATCGATCGGGAGAGGCGCTGCTCATTCCCGGCATATTCCCGTGGTTCATCCCGGGCATGCCCGGAGCCTTGTCCCGCTTCGCCGGCTTTGGGGCGCGCCTTGAGTCTTTTGAACCGGACATACCGGACATCTGCGGCTTGGCTCCCGAAGTCCCATGCTGCATGCCGGGCATCGTGCCAGCGCCGCCCTTGCCGGACATTGCTCCCATGTCGCCCATTCCGATCGCCATCGCCACCGGATCTTCGGGCGCGACATGGCCCGGCATGTCTTGCTCCGGGCGCAGCGTGCCACGGTCGCCACCCTTCGGGCCGAGATTCATGCCCATTTCGGCCATCGAGACGAGCGGTCGCAACCGGTGCGGGGGCAGTTCGCCGATCATTCCCGGCCGGGGCGCCAGGGTCGCACGGGCAAAGCCTGTGCGGTCCAACGACTCTCCAACAATCGTATAGGCTCGGTCTTCGGTCGGCTTTACGATCACGTCGTAGGTTTCGGCATTACCGAACCGAAATTCGTCGACGACCACGGGCTGAACGTTGTTACCGTCGGCCTGGACGACGGTCATCTTCAATCCCGGAATGCGCACGTCGAAATACGTCATGGCCGAGCCGTTGATGAAGCGCAGGCGGATGCGCTCGCCGGGTTTGAACAATGCGGTAAAATTCTGCTCCGGCGTCCGGCCGTTGGCCAGGAATGTATAGGCCGAGACGTCCGAAATATCGGTCGGATCCATTCGCATCAACGACCAGGCGACGCGGTCATTGATGATCGCGCGGCGCGCCTCGTCGGAGGGCGCCTTGTTCACCTCCTGCAACAAGCCGACTAGAGTCCGCCGGTTAAAATTGTACCAGCCGCTCTCGGCCTTCAGGTTCTTGATGATGCTCCTGGCGTCATCACTCCAGTCGGAGAGCATGATGATGTAATCGCGGTCGTACCGAAACGGATCCTGCCCGCGAGGTTCGACGATCATCGGGCCATAGATGCCGAGTTGCTCCTGTTCGCCGGACGAGTGGCTGTGATACCAATAGGTTCCCGACTGTCTGAGCTGGAAGCGGTAAGTGAAGGTTTGCCCCGGCGGTATGCCGTCGCCATAGCCAGGGGAAATGCCGGGCACGCCGTCCATTTCGGGTGGAACAATCAGCCCATGCCAGTGGATCGAGGCATTTTCATCCAGGTGGTTTGTGACATTTACGACAACATTCTCCCCTTCCTTGAAGCGAAGAACGGGACCGGGAAGCTGACCATTGATCAGCAACGCGACATTGTCGCGGCCTGTAATGTTCACGACGTGCCTTTCTAGCACGAGATCGTAAGTGCCGGCGTTGGCACCTGTTTCGTCAAGGAACATCAGGCTCAACGTGGCCAAAACAATGCGCGCCCGCCGATTTCTGAACAAAGGTTGCATGCGGCCTCCCCTTTTTCGGTGAGATGGTCCGCCACCAGACTCCCATCTGCAGCCGATCAATCCGACGATGATGCAATGGCATTGGTCGGAAAATCAAGTATGACCGCTTGATTGCAGAACCGGTTGATTCAAATCAACTCCGGGCCGCCTTTAAGCGCCGGGGGTTTCCGTCGGCATCGACTGGAGCTGGAGAGGCATGATCGGAGGGCTCGTTTTTGGTGCTGTTGTGCTTCCGGTGCTGATCGCCTCAGCACCCGCAGCAGCGCAGATAACAAAAGCTCCGAGCCCAATATATTGCCAGACTTGCACCTTACCATGGCGGTCCGAAAACCGGTTCGTAGGCTTGCCGATATCTAGGCAAGCGACCGAAGAGGGCTTCGTGGCTCACAGGCGCTAGTTCCGCCGCCGTCGCTCACCTTTTTTGGACAGAAAACTCAGCTTCTCAATTTGGGATCGCGGACTCGCGGCTCATGCGGCGCTAGCGTCCGCAGATCGACACATGTCCACCTAAGCCTTAAACGATGTCTTTTCGGCATCGTCAGATCGGCCGCGAACGTCTCCTCTACGTTCCCCGGCAAACCGTCTTCGGACACGAACACGCGACACCTACGACGCACCTGCTCCGCCATTGGCGATCGACTCCATCGAGAGCGGAAACCTGTCCGACCATACGGCTCGTGCATGGGATGCAGCCACTTCATCATGGCCGCCCACCACGGCGCGGCCGCTGCCAGAACCTCTGGGCTCACGGACAGCAGTCGGGGTGTTCGGTTGGACTTGAAATCTTCGTTTCGAGCACTCCGCTATCCTGGAGAGCCTTGCAAACATCAAGGCGCTTTGGCCTGGCCTCTCGGAGATGAGCGACTAATGTGATAATGAAGATGCCTAGACCTCGACACGGAATTGATGAGGTGAACGATGCGCTGGTCGGTCTGCTTCAACGCATCGGTCGCGCCTTAGAGAGCGCTGAGCCAGGCGATCGCCTCTCGCGGTGGGCTGGTACTATCATCGCTCAAGGCAAAGATAACCAGCGAGCTTCCCGGGTTGCGTAACGCCCGCTTGAATAATAGGTCTACAAGGGGGCGCGAACCGAATATTCCCCACGCGACAAGAGAAATTGGAAGGGGGCTTTGTTATGGTGCCGGGGACGAAGACACGACATTCCTCTCGCAGAGGCCGTGCCGCATGGCAACTGAGGTATCGCGCATGCTGTGATGATGCTTCTTCCGTGCGGGCCTGAAAGGTGCTCGTACGCGAAGCGGAGTAGACAGGCGCCAAAGCTTGATCCTGATCAAATTGGGCTCGCCCATCAGTTTTAGAAGCAGCATCAATCTCTATGTGCGTGCGAGAAGCGGTTCACATGATGACGAAGATGAACCATCTGCAACCCGTTCCGGACCCGGCGACCTAAGGGATTCCACACCGTTGAGCGCGCCGGAGATACCAAAGTGGTACATGACAAGGAGGGGGCACTGAAAGACGAGAGCCACTGCCTTGGTGAATTCGTGCAAGGACGACGATCGTTCGGCTGGCGCCTCGCCGCTAGACCATTCCATTTCTCGCTTGTCGAACCGGACGTTGCCGTAGGGCGTTCGATCCGGGACAGTTCCCGCAGGTGCTGCCGAGCCACCAAGGAGATACCGACAGCAAATCGCGCCAAGATGCCCTGACGAACCACCTCAGTCTTTCGCATCATGCCTGTCTCCATGTGATAAAGCTGATGGCAATGGCCCAGGGCCCTCGGCACAGCGGGAACATCGACGTCGAGCATGGCGCCTGACTTGATATTGACGGTGTGTTGCGAGCACCGTTGCCAACCTCCGGCAAGAACCAGGTGCCGTGGATGAGCATCGGATGATTCATCACGGTCTCATTGATAAAGCGGAATCTCGGATTTGAAATTGGGGGCGGGATTCACCGATTTGGAACTTGCGCGCGTCTGGGGGATGAGCCGACATCGCGTGCATATCCCGCCGGCGGCGTTCACCTCACATGGTAATCCGAGAGCGCAAGCGAAGTCAGCCGATAAGGCAAGTCAGGGACTGGTCCAAGTTCGAAATTGTGGCCACGAGAAATAGAGGCGTGGCTGCCCGGTTGCCCGGTGGCAGCGTAAAAGAACAGAATTCGTCCTTTGGCTGCCGACCCTGATGTCGGAAATTAAGCAGCTGCCGGCAGATTGGAACGAGCGCGCACCGCCATCATCTGGAGGGCGTTTGAATTGAGCTTGGCAGTGAACCTTCCGCGTCTCATTTTCGGCGTTCTCTATCGATTCAGTCGATTCCGCCGCGCAATGTCGGGTCGCACACCTTCTCTCCCCGTCGGATACAGGACACAGCAGCGCCAGGAATTGTGGCGCTTCGGGCGGTAACCCCAAACAAGTGCAACCAGTTGCGCTGGATCAAATACGTAGCCGCCTCGCGCCGCTATAATAAATTGCGCCGGGAGGAACTCATGATCAACCATTGCAGGAATGTGATCCAAAAGGACTATCGGCAATACCGTGCCGCCGCCACCGTTAAACCGGGGCAGTCAGCAGTGCAGCGTGTGAAGAGCTGGCCCGAGGTCAACGTGGCGTTCGTCTCCCTGTTGCGCGGTGCGCAAAATTGGTCGCCGGAGCAGGACGACATTCTCCGTGAATTGGTGGACGCCAGCGCGCCGATCAGCGTCATCTGTTCAAGACTGAGTGCACGCATGACGAGGTCCGTACTCGTGTGCTGGTACTCAGGCTCAGGATTAGAGCGCTAAAATAGGGTGCGGCTTATCCCTTACAGGTCGTGTCCCCAGTGGCAGTATAGCACCGCGAGCAAAGCCGCCCGGACGCGCGCCCCCAAATAGCGCCGTAGCGGGCGGTCGGCTTTGCTGTGGCCCCCGGCAGTTCTCCGGTAGGATCGGGTTGCGACATGCAAGGCAACCGAGGAATCCCCGAGGACCGATGACATGATGAACCTGCGCACGCTCGTTGGAGAAGACCCCTGACGCTAGTCTGTTGCGGGAGATGATCGGCTTCCGGCCGAGCGCCCAATGGAGCTGGAAGTGGAAGGCCAGACCGGGGCCGCCTACGGCGAGAAGAACCCCGAGCGTCTGCACAGCGCGACGGCCACCGGGACCTGGTCTGGGAGACCCGCGCCGAGATCGACGAGAAGGTGAGGCCTTCCTCGCCCGGCTGAGCGAGGGCGACTGGCCCTATCTGTGGATCGACGCCACCTACGTGAAGGTACCCCAGAATGGCCGCATCGTGTCCGTTGCGGTGATCGTCGCGGTCGGTGTCAACAGCGACGGCCGCAGGAAGTGCTCGGCCTGGACACCGGCCCCTCCGAAGCCGAGACGTTCTGGACGGCATTCCTGCGCAAAAACGCCTCCGCGGGCCGCGGGGTGTCACGCTGGTCATGTCCGATGCCCACGCAGACCTTGGCCAAGGTGCTCAACGCCTTTAGGCAACGTGCCGCGAGCACTTCATACGCAACGCGCTGGGCCGTGCCGGCAAGAGCCGCCGTCGCGTCGTCTCTGCCTTCATCGCCACCGCGTGTGCCCAGGACGATGCCGTGGCCGCCAAAATGCAGTGGCGCAAGGTCTCCGACCAGCTCCGTTTCAAACCGTCCGAGCTTGCCGGCTCGCTCGACGAGACCGACACGGACGTGCTCGGCTACATGACGTTCTAACCGCAATACCGGACCAAGCTTCATCGACTAATCCGAAGAGCGGCTCAATGGCGAGATCTAGCGGCGCACCGGGGCGATCGGCATCTTCCCTGAGGAGGAAGCCATCGTCCGCCTCATCGCGCTGGAAACCATCGCACCCTTGAGCGAGCCCCAGGCCATCCGCCGGGTGACGCACGCCCATTTTCGATGGAGTGTTGAATTGGCGATTTGCTTTCCCGACCTGATCGGCCCGGTGGTGTTTTTCAGCGGGCTGCCGGGACCGCCTGCAAGACAGGCTTGCGGCAGTGCTTACGTCCTCCGTAGCGAAGTGTTGTCCATTGTCGACCGGCGCTCCAATCAGAAGTCGCCCCAGCCCTGTGCAAAGCTTGGCCGTGGTGAGCTGGCAGCTGTGCGAAAAGTCTGGCGCTAGATTGTGCGCGTTCGGCCAGCCTCACTCGACCGCCGGAACGGGCTGGGCATCTGGGATGTGCCTCGGCCGCCTGGCCATTCTGCTGCTCGGCTCTGTGATTGCCGAGTGTCGTCTGGTTGCCGATGGATTTTGCGGCATTGGGAGCTTAATGTTCTGACGCCAATCCTAGCTGCCCACAGTGAAGAGGGTTTGAATGCGAGTGATTGGTTAGACAGGCTGGATCGGTCGTTATCATCACCGCATTTTTCAATCGAGCTGCCTCGAAATCCACCACGTCTCCAACGCAAAGCTCATCGAGCATGCGCAGGTTTTGTGACGTGGAATGACATCTGCACGGCTGTCATGCTCATCGTCCTGTCGGAGCTCTCAACGGCATCAATCATAATCGTGATTGAACCTGATTGTTGTATATCGACAGCCTGAACCCGCCCTCTTGCATAGATGTGCCCGCTGGGGAGGCGAATTTATTGCGGTCACAACGGATACTATTATTGCAGACATTGCGATTGCAAGCCGCGCCGTGTGAAGGCCTCCGTTATTAGGCTGCATGCTTCGTCATATAATACCTTATTCGATCCCATGGGACCGATTTTTGAGCTAGGTCGATTCTCGCGCTTCTTTGAACGTAAAGACTGTTATTGCTGTAATCGATCATGAAAATGTGTCGCGAGACTTAACCCGCCTCTTGCGGGATGGTCATTCGGCTTGAAGAATTGGGTCCACGCGTCGTAGCAAGCTGGTCGTAAATCCGCTGCAAGATCTGAATGGCCGGCGTCGAAAGCCTTGCGCCCGGTTTCATCGAGATCAATGCAGATGCCTTCGTTAGCCAGAGAGAGGCGAAGTCTCTGCCCAGATCACCGCGTCCACCATGTGCTAATTACGAGTTGCCTGACCATCAGCCCCGCATGAGCTGAAGCTTCAGGCCCAGCGCGTTCCGGATTTCGATCTCGGCATCGGTTTCACCGACCTCCGGCGAGATGCGCGCCCGCGCTACGCTTTTTGGCGGCCACGGTACGGGAAGGATCGCAGACCTACTTTCCTGTGCCCTTCATCCGACCAACTGCTACATACGGTGGGGCCTGAACGTGATGCCGTTTGCGACTTGAACTTCTCGAATGTACTGCACGATGGCAGCCAATTCCCCCTCGCTGACCTGGGGCTGTGGCGGCATATTGCCAAAGTGCCAATGATGTTGCCGGACGCCGAATTTGGCCGCGGCAAAGAACGCCGCATCTGCATGGTGCCCCGGATTGTAGAAGTCGTGGATCAGCGGCGGACCCTTCTCGGTCCCCGCCCCTCTTTCGCCGTGACAAGTTGCGCAATTGGCCTCGAAAAGGGTCTTACCTTGCGATGCGCGAGCCGAGAGCGTGGGCTCGTCCACCTCCCTCCTCGTTCCCCTTTCGGGGCCGGTTGACCCGAACCAGAGCAAAGCTGCCGCCCCGACAGCCAGTCCAGCGCCAATCGAGAACTTCAGGTAAGGGGAGGCTGCAGCTCGCATGTTAGGCTTTTCAACACGTTAAGTCGGACTTCGTACCCTTCCAGAAAGATCAATCGTTTGATCTCCATCAAAGAAGCGAGGCAATAAAGGCGACCCAATCTCGCCTTGAACTCAGGCAGGCCGTTCGCCTACGAACGATCGCCGAGGGCCGCGGCCGCCACGTGTCGTTTCACGAACGAGTGAATGTGCTCGCCGATCGCATAGGAAATCGCTTTGAGCTTGTGTTCGGTTACGGCAGAGCTGTCGCCGACATGGATAAGGCCGCTGTTAAGGAACGTCCTGAACACGCCTCGTCGATGCAGGATCGACTTGAGATCGACGAGATCGGCAATTCTCTTGCACGGTTCGCCGTGGAAGGTCAATCGTACGAGCGCGTCACCAATCCGCACGACGGTTCCCGAGGGCAGATCGTACAGGGCATCGAAGTCTAGAACGACATTCTCCCGGAGATTGCGTCCTTCAGCCCGCGGGCGGCTGTCATCGAGTGGGATGTCAGCAGCACCTGCCGGAACGGAGCGCATGCGACGTTCCCTCCAATTCCGTCGCCGCTGAAGGTAACACAGCCGACGTCGCTCATCGGCAAGCCATGGCCGTTCTCGATGAACAGACGTGTGACGCTCATTCACCTTGCCCTGAGGTCCTGCGACTGGAGGGCCGAGAATAAGGTCGAAACGGGCGCTTTTGCGGCTTGCGATTAGCGACAACTTAACGCAGCGAAGGTGACGGCCCCTAACTGTCTGCAACTCGCCGAGCATGGCTCGTCACCTGGTCAACGCCCATCTGGCGTTCGTATCCCGGCCCAGGAATCCCGCACCTGGTGATAGTGTAGCGATGGATCGTAACTCTCAGTCGGCAGGTTCAGGACCTGAGGGGCCAATCTCCCCACTGCCGCCAGCAGCGCATAGGAGGAGACGACGCGATTGCGTTGGGCGGTGACGAGGGCAACCCGGGCGTTCTGCAGCTCCTGTTGAATTGCCAGTAGTTCGAACGTGCCGCGCTGCCCCGCTCGATATTCTTGCAGGACGCCCCGGAACGCGAGCTCGGCCGCCTGCACCTGAGCCTCGGCCGAGTCGACTTGGGCCTTCGCTGCGTTTGTTGCGCTCCAGGACTGAACCGCAGTGGCTCGCGCTAGCTTGCGCACCGCTTCAAGCGTCAGCCGCTTCTGACCGGACGCCTCCTTGGACTGGCGAATTCTGACATATTCGCTACCTCCTTGATAGATCGGAACGACAACTCGGCTTACGATCGACGCATCCAGGCTTTGGGCCGGAAATGTCAGGTTCTGGTCCGGCATCACGTCCCACCGGCGCTTGAGGCTGGCTTCCAGCGTCACCATTGGATAGAGCGCGCCTTCTGCGATTTTCGTTTGCAACAATGCGACGTCCACGCCGTAAGCCGCTGCGGTGACGGCAGGATGCTCGCTACGGGCGAGGCTAATGGCTCGATCGAGAGTCGATGGGGTAAACCGATCGACCGGGGAGCCCGCGACGAGCTTTCCGGGCTCGCTGCCGATCACCCGTTCGAACGTGGCACGGGAGGTATTGTAAGCTGCCTGCGCAGTTGCGACCTCGGTTCGCGCCGCCGCCAGGCGGGATTGCACCTGTGCGATGTCGGTCGCGGTCACCTCGCCAATGGCCTGCCGATTCCGCGTCACGTCGAGCTGCTGGCGCAGCAAGTCAAGGTTGCGCCTTTGCAGCTCCAGGATGGCGGCATCCCGTAGCACGTCCATGTAGGCAGTTGCCGCATCCAGCAGGACCGTCTGCTCCATCCGGAGCGCTTCTCGCCCTGCGAGAACCTGGTTCTCCGCCGCTCGTACGCGGTTGGAAGTCTGGAATCCGTTGAACACCGACTGCGTGCCTGAAAGGCCGATGCTGCGAGGCGCGGTGGTTGACGTCTGCCGCTGATCGTCCGCCCCTTTTTCATCCAGATACCGCTTGCCGAGGTCTGCCGTCATCTCGAGACGAGGGCGGTAGCCCGATAGAGCCTGAGGAACCTCCTCATCTGTGACACGGAGGCCGGCCCGCTCGGCGTTGAGCGTCTCGTTATTGCGATAAGCCTGGGCCAGAGCCTGCTCCAGCGTCTGGGCCGAACCTCCACTTGGACAGGCGAGCAAGACCAGAATCGATCCAGCTGCCAAAATGGATTGATAAGAGAAGCCCATGGTCATCGAACGCCCCTCGCGGCAGCCAAGCGACCGTAGAACTTTTGTTCAACCCTACGCCCGCATAGGTGAAATACTCTGCCAATTTCGATCAGTTCCTTGAAGTCCGTAACTCTAGTTGATAGCAAAGTCTACTGGGCGGGGATCAGCGAACTGCAAACCAGATGAAGAACACATGGTTCGTTTCCTTCGACAAGCCAACTTCAGGCAGGAATGGTGGATATCGGCGGGTGACCCAGTCGTTCCAAAGCGAAAGCGAAGCAAGAAGCTTTGCGTCCGAACTCATGTTGCGCGGCGTTCGGCTCACTGCGGGCACGATCAATCCAGCGCAACCAAAGCGGGTTATTGCTTCTGAGCGGGATCTTGCTGCATGGCTTGCCAAGCAGGGGTCGCGGTGATCTTTTTGAGTCGCTAGAATATGCTAACCGAGGCCGGGCCGAGCACCGCCTCCGCTTCTGCTTGCTTGGTTCGACGAGGTGACCTTCGGCGGTCGAACCGGTAGCGCGCCAACGGCATTCCGATTGGTCAACACGAAAAACCGTCGCCGCAAAATCGGACACGGAGATTTCGTCGAGAGTTACCATGTCTTCGCCAGGAAAGGGCTCCGGCAGCAGAGGTACGGCCGACTTGATTGCGCGCATCGTGGTCTCTTGAAGCACCGTGCCCTATTGCTCTTGAAGAGCGCCACCGAAAATGGTTGGAGTTGAAGCCGGTAGCGCGACCATGGGCGAAACGCTATCGGCAGGTCAGGCCGGCTCGCCGGGCATTAAGGAGACGATCTTCAAAACCGGAGCATCGTATGGCATGGATCGCCGCAGCAGTCGCACTTTTCGCAGCAGGAATCGGAGTGATCCTGCTCATGACAGCGGACGGAAACTCGCTCTCGTCGTTTCTCGCCTATTCGATCCTTGTATCGGCCAGCGTAGCCGGACTGCTTGCAGCGAACAAGCCCCTGGCGCGGCTGTGGCGGGGATGGGTCGGACCATATCCTTTGCACATGATTTGCATTTGGATATGCCGGATTGGCGTAGTGAAAGACAAAAATCAAATGGTCAGCTTCCTGACCACCCTTCAGGAGGGCGCCAGGAAAGGCGAACTCGACTTCTACGGTCAGCTGATGACTGAGAACAGTCGGCCGCAACTGACAAGAATACCAAGCGCTCACTTCGACGATCACGCCATCGACACCAAAGCCGTGATGGCCGCTAAGTATAACAATGAGCAAGTCTGCACCTTTAGGCCGCGCGAGAAATCAAGCGCACTGACCAGCAGCGGCGAGTGTTATTGCAATCTTCATGTGAACAGGAAGGTCCTCAGGCTCGTAATGGGTATGTGGGACAATACGCATGATTGATGGAATGTGTCGGCTTGCCGACGTCAGCCAAATCTACGACGAACTGTAAGTGGAATTGGCTGAAAAGCTTGGGCGTGCTGCCTCAGGTTCACGGGCGATCCGCTGATTGCGCAAGGGGCCGATCATCTCGTTGTTGTGACCTCGGCAAGCCTATTCCGGCATTCGAGCGGCTTGTGCCTATCCCGCTCATTCGCTCCCTTATCGTTTGTTCGGTAAGCCTCCGGTGGAGGCCGCCTTCCCGGATCGGGTTCGAGCGTGAGATGGTTTGCTCATTAATTCGCAAGCAAATGAGCAAACGTGACAACGGTTACGGTTCTGTCCGGTCCAGAGCGGCGACGGCGGTGGACGATTGCCGAGAAGCTTCGGATCGTGAAGGAGAGTCTGGCGCCTGGGGCCAGTGTTGTCGAGGTTGCTCGGCGACATGACGTTCACCGCAATCTGGTTACGGCTTGGCGGCGGCAGGGCGCACAGGCGTCCTCGCTTGCGGGCCCGAGCCGATGCAGCGGCAGGATGGCGAAGCCCGTTTTGCGGCAGTCTCCATTGCGCCAGACCGGCAACCGTTGACGGCGCCCTCCGGAAGCTGCTGTGCGATCGAGATTGAGTTCGTGGCCGGGGCTCGGATGCGGATCACGGGCGCGGTGGACCCGGCGACGCTGAGCGCAGTCGTGGCGGCGCTGACTGATGGACGGCCACGATGATACCGTTGCCTGCCGGCGTGCGGGTATGGCTCGCGACCGGCCATACCGACATGCGGAAGGGCTTTCCGTCGCTGGCGTTGCAGGTTCAGGAGATCTTGCATCGCGACCCGCTTGCCGGCCACCTGTTTTGCTTCCGCGGTCGCCGGGGCAATCTTTTGAAGGTCATCTGGCATGACGGCCAGGGCGCCTGTCTATTCATGAAGCGCCTGGAGCGGGGGCGCTTCATCTGGCCGAGCCCGGCCGAGGGTGTGGTGATGATCTCGTCGGCGCAACTCGGTTATCTCTTGTCCGGGATCGACTGGCGGCACCCACAAGAGACGTGGCGGCCTACATCGGTCGGATGAGGCTTTGAGCTTGCGGATCGTGATGGATGTGATTCCATCATGGTCGTGACCCCATCTGAATCGCTCCCCACCGATCTTGCCGCCGCGCATGCGATGATCCTCGCGGAGCGCGCCGCTCGTCTTCAAGCGGAAGCGGTCGCGGCGAGCGCCAAAGCGGAAGCTGCCGACGCGGAGGCGGCCGAGGCCCTGATCAGTTACCTCAAGCTCGAGATCGAGAAGCTGCGTCGCCAGATTTACGGCAGCCGCTCGGAGCGCAAGGCTCGGCTCCTTGAGCAGATGGAGCTTCAGCTTGAAGAGCTGGAGGCAACCGCAACCGAGAACGAACTGGCGGCCGAGCAAGCGGCGGCTCAGACACAAACCGTCAAATCCTTCCAGCGCACGCGGCCGTCGCGCAAACCGTTCCCCGATCATCCGCCGCGCGAGCGGGTCGTGGTTGCCGCACCGAAGAGCTGTCCCTGCTGCGGCTCGAACAAGCTGTCAAAGCTGGGCGAGGACATCACCGAGACGCTGGAGGTCGTTCCCCGGCAGTGGAACGTGATCCAGACGGTGCGCGAGAAGTTCTCGTGCCGGGCCTGCGAGACGATCACCCAGCCACCGGCGCCCTTCCACGTGACGCCGCGCGGCTTCGCCGGGGCCAACCTCCTGGCCATGATCCTGTTTGAGAAGTTCGGCCAACATCAGCCTTTGAACCGGCAGAGCGAGCGCTATGCCCGGGAGGGCATCGATCTGAGCCTGTCGACACTGGCCGACCAGGTCGGCGCCTGCGCGGCTGCCCTGCAGCCGCTTTATCGGCTGATCGAGCGTCACGTCCTCTCCGCCGGGCGACTGCATGGCGATGACATCACGGTGCCGATCCTGGCCAAGGGCCAGACGGTCAAGGGACATGTCTGGACCTACGTTCGCGATGATCGGCCGTTTGGCGGACGGGCGCCACCGGCCGCGCTCTATTACGCCTCGCGCGACCGACGGCAGGAGCATCCCACACGGCATCTCCAAAGCTTCTCCGGCATCCTGCAGGCCGACGCCTATAGCGGCTACAACGAGCTGTATGACGCCTCGCGCGCGCAGGGACCGATCACGTCCGCACTCTGTTGGGCCCATGCCAGGCGACAGTTCTTCGAGCTGGTGGACATCGCGGCCAATGCAAGGCGCGACAGGAATGCCGCAGCGATCTCGCCGATTGCCATGGAGGCGGTCAAGCGCATCGACGCGCTGTTCGATATTGAGCGCGGCATCAACGGCCAAAGCGCCGAAGAGCGTCTGCGCATGCGCAAGGAGCAAAGCGCTCCGCCTTTGAAGGCATTGGAAGCATGGCTGCGCGAGCAGCGTGCCCGGCTGTCGAACTCGTCTGCAGTTGCCAAGCCAATCGACTACATGCTGCGCCGCTGGGACCGGTTTGCTCGCTTTATCGATGACGGGCGGATCTGCCTGACAAACAATGCGGCAGAGCGCGCGCTGCGCGGCTTTGCCATCGGCCGCAAGTCATGGCTCTTCGCCGGCTCCGAACGTGGTGCCGACCGCGCCGCCACCATGGCGACGCTCATCGTGACCGCCCTATGCCGAGCGCGGCATAGACAGGTTTATGCCGCCCGCCGAACTATGCCGAGTCGGGTCGTTTTCCCCAGATTTCTCGCTGACCGGCGTTTGGTCGGTTCGGCATAGTTCGTTCTGTTCCTCCGCTTTCAACAGCGGAGAACAGGAAGATGGAAGCTGAAGAGTACTTGGGCAGGAGCCGGCTGTACCGGCGTCTCAGAAGCGGGCCGCACGGACAGCTCGTCGAGCGCTACGCCGCTCGTCTCGTCGAAGAGAGGCTCGTTCGGCACGGCGCGTGGCGTTGCTTCAACGTAGTTGGCGGGCTCCTGAGTTGGATCGCAGGCCGTCGCTATAAGCTGGTCGATCTCGATCAGCAGGTCGTTGAGCGGTACCTCCGACATCGAGGCGGGAGGCAGTCTATCCAACCCGGTGACCGGGCCGCGCTCAAGCGATGGCTGTCGGTGCTGCGCGAGGAAGGCGCGATCGCGCCGTCGGTGCTACCGCCTCTCACCCCGCACGAACGGATCTTCAAGGAGTTCGATGCCTACCTGCGATTAGAGCGCGGCTTGGCCCCGAGGTCCATCGTCCGCCATCTCCCGGTCATCCGCAGGTTCCTGCACGAGGTGTGCTCCGGCGGCGCCGCCGCCCTGTGCAAGATCAACCAAGAGGACGTGATCCGCTACATTGAGCGCCACGCCCAGGATTGGAGCCCGGGGACAGGCAAGGCGATGTGCTGGTCGTTGCGCGCCTTTCTCCGTTACCTCCACCATCGGGGGCTGAACGCGCGCCCGTTGGCGAATTGCGTTCCATCGATGCGGCGATGGAAGCTCGCAACTCTGCCGACCTATCTGCCGGCCGCTCAGGTGCGGAAGGCTCTCGACGGTTGCGACCGAAAGACGGTGATGGGACGGCGCGACTACGCCATTCTGTTGTTGCTGGCCAAGCTCGGCCTGCGGGCCGACGAGGTCGCGACGCTCACGCTCGATGATATCGACTGGCGCGCCAGCGAGATACTCGTTCGCGCCAAGGGCCGACAGCGTGCACGGATGCCCATACCGCCAGACGTTGGCGCGGCCATCGTTGCATATCTGCGCAATGGCCGCCCAAAGTCGTCGTGCCGACGGTTGTTCGTCCGCACACTCGCGCCACACGTCGGCTTTGCTTCCGGATGTGCGATCACCATGATCGCCAAGGCCGCCCTCGATCGCGTTGGAATCGAGGGTTGCGCACACCGCGGCGCCCATATCTTCCGACACAGTCTCGCTACCGAGCTTCTCCGATCTGGCGCGACCTTGTCGGAGATCGGACAGTTGCTGCGGCACGAGAACCACGACACTACCCGGATTTACGCGAAGGTCGACATCGATGCGCTGAGAACATTGAGCCTGCCCTGGCCGGGAGGCGTGCAATGACCAATCTGCGCGCCGCACTCGATAGGTACCTGAGCATGCGCAAGGGGCTGGGATACAAGTACGAGCACCAGACCCGTCGGCTCGCCGACTTCGTCGCCTTCATGAAGAAGCGCAAAGCCAGGATCATCACGACGAAGCTGGCAGTGGAATGGGCAACGCTGCCGCCCGATCGTCATGCATCCTGGGCGCTGAGATTGAGCGACGTGCGCGGGTTCGCGCGCCATGTCGCCAACTTCGATCCGAGAACGGAGGTGCCGCCCGTCGGCATGCTGCCAGGATGGAAGCGTGCCAAACCCTATCTCTACAGCGACGCGGAGATCGATGCGTTGCTGACGGCAGCGCTGGCTCTGCCGCCAGCGGACGGGCTGCGCCGATGGACCTACCATACCTTGTTCGGGCTGATCGCGGTGACGGGCATGCGTATATCCGAGGCGATGGGCCTGGAGCGTGATGACGTCGACCTCGACGCCGGCGTGCTGACGGTCCGGCTGACTAAGTTCGGCAAGTCGCGGCTCGTACCATTGCATCCCACGACGAGGACCGCGCTCCGTGACTACGCCGGCCGGCGCGATGCACTGCTCGGATCACGCTGCGGCTCGACCTTCTTCGTTGCCGAACAGGGAGGCCGCTTGCTGCACCAGTACGTTCATCGCGTCTTCTGGCGATTGTCCAGAGAGATCGGGCTGCGGCGCCCAGGTGATCGTACCGGGCCACGCGTGCACGACTTCCGTCATCGCTTCGCCATCCGGACGCTGCTCGACTGGTATCGCGAAGGCAAGGACGTCGAGCAGCAACTCCCAGTGCTCTCCACTTACCTCGGCCACGCCTGCGTGCGCGATACTTACTGGTATCTCTCGGCCTGCCCCGAGTTGATGGAAGAAGCGGCGCGGCGTCTCGATCGGCGATGGGAGGTGACGCCATGAAGCCCGCCTGCAATGTCGCCACGTTGATCGAGCGCTTCTTCACCGAGCGCCTCATGCGCCAGCGCAATGTTAGCGGCAACACGATCGCCTCCTACAGGGACACGTTCCGGCTGCTGTTCATGTTCGCACAGGTGCAGCTGCGGAAGCCCCCATCGGCCCTGACGCTCACCGATCTAGACGCAACGTTCATCGGCGCGTTCCTAACCGATCTCGAGGTAAAGCGCGGCGCCAGCGCGAAGACGCGTAACCTGCGTCTGACCGCCATCCGATCCTTCTTCAGGTTCGTGTCCTTCGAGGAACCGGCGCACAGTGCGCTGATCCAGCGCGTGCTCGCCATACCGAGCAAGCGCCACGACAAGCGACAGGTGCACTTCCTAACGCGCCCTGAGATCGAGGCGGTTCTCGCCGCGCCCGATCGAACGACGTGGCTTGGCCGCCGCGATCACACCTTGCTGCTGGTCGCGGCCCAGACGGGCTTACGCCTCTCCGAGCTGACTGGCCTTGACCGGGATGCCGTCCACCTTGGGTCTGGCGCACACGTACGATGCGTCGGTAAAGGGCGGAAGGAGCGGACCACTCCGCTGACCACACTCGCTCGGTGTGCGCTCCAGGCATGGCTCAAGGAACCGTTGCGGAAAGGAGCGACAGCGTTGTTCCCCAACGTGCACGGGGGCCGGCTCAGTGCCGACAGCGTCCAGTCGCTCCTGGGAAAGCATGTTCGTGTCGCTCATAAGAGTTGCCCGTCTTTGAAGGCCAAGAGCGTGTCACCGCACGTGCTGAGGCACAGCGCTGCGATGGAACTGCTGCAAGCCGGCGTCGACTGCTCCGTGATCGCGCTGTGGCTCGGTCATGAATCGGTCGAGACGACGCAGACGTACCTGCACGCCCACCTCGCACTCAAGGAAGCTGCCCTGGCGAAGCTCAAGCCGTACGAGCGCGGCAAGCGAACCCGCTTCCAGCCGAACGACCGCCTGCTCGCCTTTCTGGAGGCGCTCTGAACGACCAGACTATGCCGAATGGAATGGGGCTGCCGTACACGCGATCGACGGTGCCAGCGTGACAACGGCGTGTCATACCAAACCCGTTCGGCATAGTTCGGCGGGCGGCATAAACGGCGAAGCTCAATGACGTTGATCCGCAAGCCTGGCTGGCGGACGTCTTGGCCCGCATCGCTAGCACCCCGCAAGGTCGGCTCAATGAGCTGCTGCCATGGCAGTAGAAGCAGCGGGGCTTGCCGGCAGGCGCCTGAACATTGCTTGCAATCGTCCGATTGGCTTGAAGCTGACGACGAATGATCGGGATGCACGACGCCGACATTGGCGCCTCACCATGCACGCGAAGGAGCTCCCTCATTTAGCAGCTGTTTTCTGTTTTGCTGGGCCCCCAGCTCGTGCGACACTGCGATCTTCGCAACGGTTCAAGGGGCCGGCCATTTGGTCGGTTGAGAGATGCCGCCGATCGAAGCCGCTCAAGCTATTTCGCCACCCACGACTGCTGTCCGGAACCGGTTTGACCGGGCGGAGCTGGCCGGCGCGTTTGGTGATTTCGGAACGCTGATCCCCTTCGTCGTCGCCTATATCAACCTGCTCGGCTTGGACCCCTTCGGGGTTCTTCTGTCCTTTGGGGTGTCGATGGTGGTGGTCGGGGCTGTGTACAAGACACCGTTTCCGGTGCAGCCGATGAAGTCGATCGGCGCCGTTGCCACTACTCAGGCGGCCCAGACAGCGACCATCACGGCGGGCGCCGTCTATGGGGCGAGCCTGGTGACCGGGGCGATTTGGCTGGTGCTCGGTCTTACCGGTGCGGCCAAGCGCGTGGCCGATCTCGTGAGCCGACCCGTCGCTGCGGGAATCATCCTCGGCCTTGGCCTGAGCTTCATGCTCGACGGGGCCAAGTTCATGGCCGCCGGTTGGTGGCTGAGCGGCGCGGCGCTGCTTCTGACCTTGGTGCTGCTCACCAACCGAACGATGCCCGCCATGTTCCTTCTGCTGGCAGGCGGCGCAGTTGTGGCGCTGGTCCGCGACCCGACGCTCCTGACTGCGCTGGGCAAAGTGAAGATCGAGCCCCGGCTGCCGAGCTTCGCGCTGAGCTCGATGAGCTGGTCGGACCTGGCGATCGGCACGTTATTTCTCGCACTGCCGCAGGTACCGCTCACACTGGGCAACGCCATCATCGCAATCACGGATGAGAACAACCGGCTCTTCCCCCAGCGTCCAGTCTCGGAGCGCAAGGTTGCGATCTCGACCGGGCTGATGAATCTCGGTGGTGCGGCGCTCGGCGGCGTTCCGATGTGCCACGGCGCCGGCGGCATGGCCGGTCACATCGCCTTCGGCGCGCGCACCGGGGGATCGCTCATCTTGCTCGGGGGTGTGCTCCTATTCTTGGCACTGTTCTTCAGCTCCTCCGTAGCGCTCATCTTCCGCATGGTGCCGTCGGAGGTGATGGGCGTGATCTTGTTCGTGGCTGGCGCGCAGCTCGCGCTTGGCTCGTGCGATTTCAGCAAGGACAAAGGTGAGCGCTTTACGACCATGCTCACCGCCGGTCTATCGATGTGGAACATCGGAATTGCGTTCGTACTCGGGCTCGCCGTCTATCACGCATTCAAGCGGGACTGGATCCGGATCTGATCCTGCTGCCGCAGATCGCGCCGGCGTAGGGCGGTCCTCACCGAATGCTTACTTTGTTCGACGAGGCCCCTTGTGCGCCTTTACGCCCGCATCCCAGCGCGAACGACGCCACCAGGGCCCCGCACGATTGGTTGCGGCTTCATATGCGCTGGCCTTCGGCGAATGAGGGACCCGGCCAGATGCAAGCCCGTACAAGCCGACTTATAATTGGGGGCGAATCATCAGGGAGATGCGCATTGGGTGAAACAACCCTCATTTACCTCTCTCGCGTAATGGCGCTCCACCGTAAGCTCGAGACGCTTGCACAGAATGTTGCCAATGCCGAGACGACAGGTTTTCGGGCGCGCCAGCTCTCGTTCCATGAATACCTGAAGTCAGAAAAAGGCTTCGGTGATTCCGGAAAGAAGGAGCGTCCATCCTCTCTCGTCGCTCCGCATCTCCGGACGGTCAGCTATTCGCAAGGATCGCTTCAGGCAACAGGCAATCCGCTGGACGTCGGAATTGACGGTGAGGGATATCTGGTCATTCAGACTGATGCCGGTGAGCGATACACAAGGAACGGATCACTCACGGTCAATGGTGACGGTCGGCTCGCGACATTGGATGGACAGCTTGTATTGGGTAAAAACGGGCCGATTTCGGTCCCAGCGAATGAGGGGCAGATCACCATCGCATTCGACGGAACGATCAGCAGTCCCAAGGCGGTGCTCGGTCAGCTCCGTCTCGTTCGTTTTGAAAATCCGCACGCATTGCAGAGTGTCGGCAGCGGCCTCTTGATTTCTAATGAGCGGCCCAGCGACGCTGCGCCCATCAGTGCTCGGATAATCAGCGGGTGTCTGGAAAAATCAAACGTGGACATTACGCGTGAAATGGCCAATCTGTCCGAGATTGTTCGTTCCTATGAAATGGTTGCCAGACTGCTTCAGAAGTCGCAGGACGCCGATGATATAAATAAGCTAGGCAGTGTCCCGGACTGACAAAGGCGACAGCATTTCGACATCCCTGCAGGGTCTCCGCAAGAAGGGGCCGGTCGAAGGAAGTTTCAGTGCAGATGAGCCGGGGAGTGCGGAGCGAGAGAAATGGACACTTCCAAAGCGAAACACGAATGTCAAAGCTACCCTGCTTAGTGCCAACGATTTCTCAACAAGCTCGCGCCAAGGCTAGCTCCGGTGAGCGTGGATAGCATGATGATGAGAAGGTACCAGAGGATGTCAGGAGGTCGTTGCCGAGGAGCAGTGAACGGCATAGCCGAATACGCTGAGTGTACCTGAAGCATGGCCTGCGATAGCCCCTGCCCTTTTGAGATTGCCAGGCATGCTCCGCCGCATCGCCCAGAACGTCATGGCGGCAGGTACGATCTCGATAACGGGGATTGAAATGGCACACTCAACCCAGTCTCCGCTCAGAACGACCTCGGACCAATGAAAGTTTTCGCCTGCGACAATGCCGATTAACGCGATCAATGAAATCGTGAGCAATGGAGCAAGCAAGAGCAGTGTTGAGGTCTACGGGCCACCCTTTGGTTGCCCCAGCCGATAAAGAAATATCGCAGAAGGTATGCTGGCCGACATCGACAAGGTTGCCTTGAATGCAAGAGCAATCGAGGAGTAAACGTCGGGGTCGAGGCGAGCAACAGAGATGAGCATGGCTGTCTCGAAAGAAAAAGCGGACGCCAGAGCTACCGCGACCAATACGTAAAACGAGGAGACTTCGCGCTTCACCGTAGCCGAATGGAACGACTGGCCACGGGCGTCGCGGCCGGAGCGCTTCATTTGATCTTCAGTTCGTTGGAGGAGTCGGCATCTCTGTTGCATCCTTGCCTCGGGGGCCGCTGTTGATCCTCCCCCATGCCACTGGCGCCTGGATCGGGTGAGGGCTTCGGCAGTGATTAGCACGCCGAGCTTCCCCCGAGCATGATCACGGAGGTCCAAACGCTACCCAGTCATTGGTGCAGAATGACAATACTCAAGCCTGTATGTCGTTGTACTGACCTGCGACCGCACCCCCGTCTCCGCATTCCATCGCGGGCTGATCGGCCGACCTCCGTTTGCCGCTGACAAATCGGGAGGTCCCGTCTGCGTAGGACGGCCCCGACATTAGCCATTGATCAAGATCAAAGTGCTTTTGGACAGATCGCCGGCTAGACGCGCGGCGCGCTCGAGGCGCATCAAACGCGGTTGCGCGTCGAAGATCAAGTTGACGGTTCGCCTTCTCACGTCAGCGGCTCAAGCCGCTGCGTCAGCGGTGCTGGGCCGTCAATCTGGTCTGCGCGATCATGATGAGACCTCCTGGATTTGGTGAGAACAACGGCGCTCGTCCGCAGGCATTGCTTTTAGCTGCATCAACCAAGGGACGCTCGCTTTGACTTGGCGCAAGCTGAACGCTTCCGGAGCCTCTAAACTGGTTGCGAAATTCCGCTCTAATCAGGGGGGCGCATGTGCGTGCCCATCAGATTATTAACCGTCAACTCGATGACGTTTCGGAGGGAGAGTTCATCCGCCGCCGCGATCGGGACGGAGCGAAAGCGCGTACGCGGGCTCAGCTTTGTTCTTGGGCCCCGGCAATCCTCCGTCACCTCGACGGGTGAAGCGGCCAGAACCTTCGACGCCTTTCATCGGCGCCCGTAAACGAAATCGGCCGGATTGACTTAGATAGGGTGTTCAGATGATCACCATTCCAGAACTGGTAGCGCAAACGTTAGCATCGTTTCTTACCTCAGATACACGAGATCGATTTGGTTCTTCGCATGCCCGATTGGCCGAAGTGCTTCCGTTTGCAGCCAGGCTCACGTTGGAGTGCATCGGTAACAGCGACGCCCTATATCACAACATCGAGCATTCAATGCTCGTTACTCTCGCAGGACATGACATCCTGATGGGGCGAATGTTGTCGCGGCCGACAACAGCCGTCGATTATGCGAACTTCACCTTAGCGTGCCTCACTCATGATTCGGATACGTACGCGGAATCGTTCGAGGAGATAGCGAGGATTCCTTTGTCGTAGATCTAAGTGGTCGTACAATTCGTCTCCCGCGTGGGGCATCCGATGCTGCGCTCGCGCCCTACCATGTCGATCGCTCAAAGTTGTTTGTCTCAGAGCGCCTCGACGGTGTCGAGGAACTGGACGCTGCCCGAATTGCCCGCGCCATCGAATATACGCGATTCCCGTACACGGAATCTTCAAACGACGAGCTGATTGAGGAGGAAGGCATGCTATTGCGCGCTGCCGATCTCATCGGTCAGCTTGGGGATCCGAACTATCTGAAGGCAAACGCTCTGTTTTACGAATTTGAGGAGATCGGCTTAAACAAGAAGCTCGGTTACGAGACGCCCGCCGACGTAGTTTACAAGTACCCGCAGTTCTATTGGAATAACGTCGCTCCGCAAATTCAGACCGCGATACGTTATCTCAATATTACCTCCAGCGGGCGCCTATGGATAGCAAGCCTATATAGCAATGTGTTCCGAGCTGAACGCGATCCGAGCCTGTCGGGCCCACAGCGTTGATCATTTTGCTAGTGCCCTGCATTGCGGTAGCATCTCATGGTTTGGCGGCCTGCTAGGGGCGTCGGCACATCCCGCGCCTCGAGATGGGCCCCCGTGCCGAGTGAGGCCGCTCTCGAGTAGCGAGTACCCGGAATCAGGGGTGAGTGAGAAGTTGGGACCCTGCTGTTCTTGAACAGCAGCATAGGGGTCGAACGGGTGCTCTCTGAATAACTCTAGTGGCCGCAGCGGTGCAGAGGCTCATTAGGCACTCAGCGGCTTGTTGCCCCTCAACGCCTTTGGAGATATACTACTTCATGACACGGCAGTTTTGGAAGACGCCCATCCGGTCATGGGCGAATACAGATTCGATGTTGGCAAGGCGAGAGAGAAACGCTTGCACTTGCGCAACCCGGGATGCCTAGAGTGGCCGCGGATGAGCCGGGACCATGCGCTCCGATTGATAAGATTGATAAGCGCGAGTAAAGCCACGATCGCGCTCTTGGCGCCCAGATCGGCGAAACTCGCCAAGTCTATGACACCAGGCTATTTCAGCCCAGACTCAGGAAAGCATGAGCGGTGAAGGAGAGCCACATTCCCAGCTGGGCTGCCGCTCACCGAGTAAGTAAATTGCATCAGTAAAACGCGGTGACCGTCCGGTGTAGCGGGTCAACTCCACGAGTTCAAAAAGGAAGGCGTTACAACGCACGCAATTAAGGAACCGATGACGTCTATTATTGCCGATCCTCATATCTTCCGCAGCGATGATCACCTCGTTTTACCCGAACAATTTCCCGAAGGGGCGGGTCGCAGCGTAGCAGCGTGTAATCCCGTTGAGGTGCTGGTACACGCCAACAAAGAGTCTCACCTGCGGCCACGACATACGAATGTCCGTCGCGTAACTCATAGCTGCAAGAGTCAGGCCCCTTCATCTTGTCTTGGGCGTGCGCCTGGGCTACCGAAGCCAATATCAAGAACGCGAACCAGAAAACACGCATTTGTTTCTCCCAGAGTAAGACAGCTTTTGGAAGCAAGGTGCACCGGTGGACGATGGTTTGAACTTAGACTTGGCCACCGAAAATTGCCGATTGATCGCAGGAAGAAGAATAATCCGGTACGTCCAACTGGTGTTTGACTTGGATCAACAATGATTGATCCGTCGAAGCCGAACTGAACCGCTCCGGGTTGCCGGACGCCATTTGGTTTAAGTTATGCCGCCATGGCGGATTGCTCCAGCATGGAGCAGTAGCACCTACAATGGTAACACGGTGGCCGCCGGATGTCTGAATTGTCTTCCATCGTCGATCGAGAGCCTATCAGGGGTTGAGTCGATCCGCCTCATTGATATCCCTTGGATTGACCCCGACGGCACCCATGTCGCTGCGGCTTTCGAGGTTGAGCACACGACCTCGATCCTGGAGCAGCGATCTTCATGCGACCGGTGGCTTGTTTTGGTTGTCCCCTCATCTCGCGAAGAGGAGGTTCGGGCGCAGCTTCGTCGCCCTGTATTCAGCCGCGTGGCGGATCTACAGGTGCGCTTCGTGCCTTACGGCGAGTTGGAGAAAAACAAGGAAGCGATCGCGCTTCGGGGCCGGAATGAAAGGCATTCAAGCGATCGCGCGGACCCTTTGACGGTGAATATCATCTCGCGATCGGGCAGTAAGCATAGAGGTGCACCAACAGACCACCGGCTGCGCACCTGGGCTGGGGTCGGGTGCGCCGACAAATCCCACGCTGTCCTGCGAAACTTAGAAGAAGCGGTGGTCCCGCCGCTAAGCGTGCGGGACCTATTACTTAGCGGGTCTCCAGCCAGCAATCTGGCAGGTATTGTTTAGCCCCGCCGCTCGGAGCAAACAACTTCGACTTGATCTGACGGTTAATTTCGGCGCTGGCCGAGTCCTCGAAGTGGCCGGCTGCTACGAGCTCTGTTACGCTGCCTGCTGTTTGAACGAAGCAGGTGGTTGAGGATGCTGGTCGTGGAGACGATTGCACAGATACGGCGGGAGCACTTCATCAAGGGTAGAGATCGCCCGCGACAGGTATCCCGGAACACGGGCCGGAAGGTGCTCAGCTCGGTTGAGAGCGCGTTGGAGCAGAGCGGGCGCGGCGCCGTGGCGAAGGCCAGAACTCGAGTTTCATAGAATCGTGCACGAAATTGTTCCCGATCTCGGCGCGTCGATCGGCTACTCGAACGTTTGCTCTTGGAGCCTCATTGAGCTCGACTACCTTCGAAAGGAGAGCCGTCAAAAGGGAGCACGCTAACAGCATTGCCGAGAAAGCTCAGTCGATCGCGGCTTCATTGTATGACCCCGCGCATTCAGCGCTCCCGCTCTTGCACTGTCACATGTGCGCCCCGTTGGCTCTGGAGAGGTCCGTCCTTGGTGCGAACGGATTGTTCATGGCGGTCGCGGACAGGTACAATGACTGTCGCTCGCAGAAACGAATGCCCTTTGCGAGATGCTGAGCAATGCGCTCCTCGGCGAAAGCCATAATGTTCTGGCGAGCGGTCTCATCGTTCGGCAGACCGCGTTCGACAAGCTTTGAACGCGAGGTACTCTTTCCGCTCATCGGCACAGAGCCGCGCTTCGCGGTCGGATCCATCCTTTTGGGCTTCGGTGGGCCACCACGTAGTATTTCCGACGGATGCGGTCCGGAAACGCAACTTAGCTGACCTCCGGGGATGAAGGCTTGTTGGGGACTGTTGCTAAGGACTCGTCGTCCCCCTTGTCTCGGGCGGAAGCGGCCCCGCGCGACCTTGCCGCTCCAGGCTGAAATCCTCGCTTGCGTCATGCCGGGCGAAGGTCAGCCGGCCAAATACGTCTATCGAGTTGTCGGCGGAGCGGTACGGACATCGAAAATCCTGACCAATGGCCGCCGCCAGATTTGCCAGTTCTATCTACCCGGCGACTATTTCGGCTTCGAAGCTCACAACGACCAGACCACCTCCGCTTTCGCGGTCGGCGACACCCAAGTCGTCGTAACCAATCGCCACATGATCGCGAAGCTGGCCTGCGGCCGGCCCGACGTGACGCAGCAGCTCATGAACATCGCGAGCGAGCAGACCAAGCAGTGCCAGGAACAGATCCTGCTCCTGACGAAGACCGCCGGTCCGCGAAACCGTTTCTATCATCAGGCCAAGGTGATCGACGGAGGAGCGCATGGCTTGGTTCTTGCTCCAGCTCAGCAAGCGTTTGAAGTCCGGCAACCTCGTCATCCTGCCGATGCCTCGTCAGGACATCGCTGAAACAACTCGCCAGGGCGGGCTGAATAAAGCCGCTAAGCCCGCGTCGTCTCCAACTCGTCGATCCTCATGCGCTTGCGCGCCTGGTTTCCTGACACGGCTCGCCCGCTCCAATGGTAGCAAGCGCGAGAACCATCCCGAACCGACCGGGGTGTTTCATGCCTGACAGAAAGCACGGGCCGTGTCGCGGCGCGCAGAGGCAACATCGCGTCAATCGGACATCAAGACCCAGCAAGGCGGATGTCCGAGGACGGCGTAGGTCGCCCCACCCATCACGAACTCGCGAAGTGGGGAATGGCGTAGGCGCCCATCACCAGAAGATCGGTTTGGTGCGACTTGACGTACGCTTTGAACGCGTCACCCTCGGAAGTAGCCGTTAGCAATTCGAAGCTGGTCTCAATGCCATGGATCGCCAAGTGCTCCGCAAGTCCTTCCCCGGAAGATGACGCGAGCTTGTTGTCCTCGCTCATCGTGAAGATGCGAATGGTCCTCGCGAGCTTCAGGAATGGGAGAGCATCAGCGACCGCGCGCGCGGCCTGTGCACGGTGGTCCCAGGCAATCGAAACGTGGTCAAAACTATCCGACAACTCGCCACTCAATCGCTCATCGAAGATGAGGGCCGGTCGACCGGACTTGAAGATGAAACTCTTGGCGAGTGCCTGCTGTTGGCCGTTATGGGCCTTGATGGGAAGGAGAGTAAGATCCTTGACGCGAGCGAGATGCACCAGTTGCGCCTCGGCATCCTCGGCGGTTGCCCGTATCAACGACAAATCGAATGCGAGATCGGAGTCTTGCGCCGCAGACCCGAAAGTTTGCAAAGCTCGTTCCGCATTCTGATTTTCGTGTGACGACGAGGTCTCCCGAGCATCAAGTGCAAACGCATCCGCGAACGGCCTGGCGGCCGGCAAACCATCCGACTCAAAAAACGACTGCAGTTACCCGCGCCTTCAGGTAGGCACCGATGACCGCACACTTTTCGGTGACTTCAGTCGTTGTGGCGTTGAGATAGCTCAGGAGCGGCAGCAGGACGTCTTTTATGGACATTTGGGTTCTCCCGTCGGGAACACCTTGTCAGGCAAACCGCGAGCTGATCTTGATCCGGAGCAGATTCGATGCCGGGCCTTGCCTCGAAAGAGACGCCCGCGTTGGCCGCTGCAGAGGTCGGATTGGGACGGAGCGACGGCCCGGACGTCGCCAGAGAAAGTGCCGGTCACCCTGCTCGAGGGCGAGCCGACATCGTTCGAGCGCAGAGCCTGTCGTACGCGAGGCTGAGCAACCATAAACCAGGCTTTGCTTTCGCCCACGACGGGGGCCGGAACTCCAATCTCGGCAGGCATGCCGTTTCTGACCTCCGGTGTTCCGTTCGCGTATTGCCGTCTCAGCCGCGAAGACGCTGTGTTGCGCAAGCTGTCGCGCGCCATGGAAAACTGCCCCCTCAGCGTCACAAGGGATTGCCCCCTCCTTGGATAGCTGAGGAGAGAGTGA
>NZ_JBYSYD010000015.1:0-32220 GCF_058782905.1 Bradyrhizobium sp. FW305-F6 | reverse complement strand
GCCGGCGAGAACGCGCTGCTCGTCGGCAAACCTGGCACCGGGAAGTCCCACATCGCCAAGGCGATTGCCTATCAGGCAATCCTGCAAAGCCACAAGGTCCAGTATCTTGAGACCGACGACTTCTTCCACCGCTACGCCCTGAACTCCCCGGCGCAGCGCGAGGCCCGCCTGCGAAACATCATCGACTGCGATCTCCTCGTGCTGGACGATCTGTTCCTCGCACGCGCCATCCCTGACGACGCCGGCGCCTTGCTGCAGACCCTGATCCATCAGCGCTACAAACTGCACCGCAGCGTCATCGTCACCTCCAATCGCGTCGTGCAGGATTGGGGGACATACCTGGGGGACAACACCATGAGCACGACGATCCTCGATCGCCTGATGCATCATTGCCATCTGCTTGAGTTCGACGGACGCAGCTATCGGCTCAAAGAGGCCGCTGAAGCTCTTGCCCGCGAAACAATGTCAAACTAACAATCCACTTCTGTCCTGCCTTGGGGGTGGAGGAGTTTGACTGACCGCACCCGGAGGAATTTGAAGTGACCCGCGGGGACGCGATTGCCGTAGCGGAGCTCGACGGCAATAGGGTCAGTGGCCGTTTGACCGGAGTACTCGACGCGGGAGCGCATCTCACGTCATCGTGTTTCTACCCGACGGTCGGGCAGCTCTTGTTGATGCTGGAGAGACGGGAGTGACCGTTGATGTACGCGCAAGCCTCGATCGCACCCGGCCCATTACGAATTACGCACTCAATGAGGCCAGAGTGATCATTCTGGATGCCGCTGCCGACGCCTGCCGAGCAATGTCTGGCGTGATTGATGCGGGAAGAGTTTTCCTCGCGGCAGATTCGCTGGGAGCAGCGCAGTCCATGTTAGATCGAGCGCTCGAGTACTCGAAAGCGAGGGTTCAGTTTAATCGCGCCATCGGTTTTTTTCAGGCTGTCAAGCATACGTTCGCGGATCTGGCGACACTATGGAGCCCTGTCGAGCATTGGTTTGGTACGCGGCACATGCGCAAGATGCACAGCCCGAGGAAGCACGGATTATGGCCTTGCAGGCGAAAGCCCATGTGGGCGAGGTCTTCAGAGAGGTCGCACGCCTGACAACAGAAGTGCATGGAGGAATGGGCTTCGCTGACCTGCTTGGCTTGCATTATTGGTTCAAGCGCATAGCGTTTAACCGTCAGATACTGGGATCGCCCGAGTATTGTCGGCAGGAGGCTGCGGCCGTGCAGGGTTGGCTGATCGCGTGAATGGGAATGCGGCGACTGCTCCGGCGTCGCTCGCTAGGCCGCAAGTCATCTTTGAACGCTTGTTGGGGGGCAGAATTGAGTATCCGTCCGCCTGTCGAGGATTGGGCAACAGACTTCGATCACCTCGATCAACGATGGATCGAAGACCCCTTTCCGATCTGGGCCGAGTTGCGCAGCTCTTGTCCCGTTGCGCATACCAATCGGTTTCAGGGGGTATACTTGCCTACGCGCTACAAGGACATTCGGGAGGTCGCACATGACACGCAAGCTTTCTCCTCGCGCCGTCTGCAAGTACGCGCGACCCCGCCGCCCATAAAATCGCCGGCACCGCCCATCACCTCCGATCCCCCACACTATCGCCTGGCGCGGATTGTATTGCTGCCGCCTTTCGCTCCGGCAGCCATCGTGGTGCAACGGCGGCGATGCGCGCCATCCGAAGATCTCATCAGCTATCTTGTTGCTGCTCGTGTCGACGGGCAACCTCTTACGGACAATCACATTCTAGGAACGCTACGCCTGCTCCTCATTGCTGGCATTGACACTACAGGAGTGGGATCGGGGCTTGCTTATGGCATCTTGCCAAGACACCTGAAGACAGGCGCCGGCTGGCCGTCCCGGCAATGAGCCCACGCTCCAGTAGGGCGATCGCTTTGGTTCAGCTTTCCAGCAGTGGACCAGGGAGTGGTGCGATGAGATTTCATCGCAACACCGCATTTTCTTGGGACTATCTTGGCTTACTTGACTGCGTCCGACTTCGCGTAGTCAGCCGACTGAGTCTTCACCACGTTCCAAACGTCGTCAGTATAGGCTGCAATCCAGTCTGTCTGCGGCACCCACTTGCTGCCGTTCCACATCTCTATGCGGGTCTTGCCGCCGCCGCCATGATCCTTGGCGGTCACGGTCACCGGCGCGATCATGCCGTTCGCGTCGTAATCCTTGATACTTTCAAGGCCGTCCTTTATCTTCTCCGGCGTCAGCGGCCAGCCGTGCTTCTTAATAGCAAGACGCGCGCCTTCAACCGCGATCGACCAGAGCGCCAGGCCGGTGTTGTAGTAGACGTCGTCGAGATTTTTGCGGTCGCCGTTGCCTTTGCCCCTATCGTAGACTTCCTTAATGATCTTCTGCACCAAGGGATGGTTGGAGCCGCCGGCGACGTTGGTGCCGCGCTTAATTCCCTTAGCGGCCTCTGCGCCGATATTGTTGATGTCGACCTCGTTCATCCAGTTGACGGCGACGTACTTGTCGAGCGCAATGCCGTTACGCTTCATTTCACGCGAGGCGATCACGTGCATGTTTGACAGGCTCCAACTGACGATCCAGTCGGGTGCAAACCGGCGCATTTGGGTCCATGCTGAGGCTTGGTCATTGCCTGGCAAAGGATAGGGGAACAGTTGCAGATCGAAGCCTTCCTTAGCCGCCAGCGTCTTGATGATACCGATTGGTTCTTGTCCGAACGGATAATCGACGTAGAGGAACGCGATTTTGACTCCCTTCAGGTTGCCGCCGGATTTCTGCTTGATGTACTCGATGTCGTTGGCGGCTTGGCCCCAATAGGTCGGGCCGATCGGGAATACCCACTTGAAGACGTCGCCGTCGACGGCGTCGCCGCGCCCAACGAGCGATTGAATTAGAATGTTCCCATCCTTCATGCCGCGAGGGAGCACGGCGCGGGAGACCGGTGTCGACAGCGTATCGAACACCATCACGTCATCGCGCTTCAGCTTTTCGTAGCATTCGATGCCGCGCTGCGGCTCGTTGCCGTGGTCCTGTACCACCATCTCCACCGGGTGACCCTCGATGCCGCCTTGTGCGTTGAGGATATCCGCATAATCCTTGGCGGCCTGCGCCACCTGCGGCGTCACGAAGGTGTATGCCTTGGTAAGGTCGTAACAGAGCCCAAAACGCACGGCGTCGGCGGCTTTCGCCGATAGGATCGAGATCGCGCTCAAGGCGACACCGGCCGCAATCGATAGATATTTCATCTGGGTTCTCCCTTTGGTCGTTTGTTGTCTTATTCGCTGGTCGTAATCAGGTCAGCCAGCGTTTCCGCCGGCTGTAGTGCTTGATGGCGTGGAAACTCTTTCCCTTTGCGCCGCCGAGATAGAACTCCTGAATCCGGATTGCTCTTCAGCGCTTCCGCCGTGTCGTGCATGACGACACGACCGCTCTCGATCAAGTAGCCGTGCGAGACGATTTCGAGGGCTGCCACCGCATTCTGTTCGACCAGCAGCACCGAGAGACCTTCCTCGCGGTTGATGCGGCTGATGATTTGGAAGATTTCCGCAACCAAAAACGGCGCCAACCCGAGGCTGGGTTCGTCCAGCATCAGCAGTTTCGGCTGCGTCATCAGCGCTCGCCCGATCGCCAGCATCTGCTGCTCGCCACCCGATAGGTAACCGGCGGCGCTGGATCGCCGCTCGTGAAGCCGCGGGAAATAGCTGTAGACCATCTCCTTGTTGCGGGCCATGTCGGCCCGGCTCCGGATCGCGGAAGCCGCGATCAGGTTTTCCTCGGGTGTCAGATGCTCGAACACCCGCCGTCCCTCGAGCACGTGGGCGATGCCGAGTTGGACGCGTTGCTGCGGCGACAGCGTGCCGATATTGCGGTCGTGAAACTGGACTTCGCCGCGGCGGACCTCGCCGCGCTCGGCGACCAACAATCCGCTGATGGCCTTCAGCGTAGTGCTTTTGCCGGCGCCGTTGGCGCCGAGGAGCGCCACCATGCCGCCCTGGGGCACGTCGAGCGACACGCCCTTGATCGCCAGCGACACGTAGTCGTAGACAACCTCGATATTGTTGAGCGAAAGCACCTTCGAAGCAGTTGGGGTTGGGCTCGATGCGCTCATGGTGGCCCTATTTCTTCACGTAGCCGAACGGCCAGACCAGCAGATAGTCGCGCACGTTCTTGTAGATCTTGCCGAGGCCCAGCGGTTCGACCAGCAAGAAGCCGATGATCAGCGCGCCGTAGAGAGCCTGCGGCAGATGCGCCAGCGTCTCGATGCTGAGCGAAAAGCCGAAACGGATCGCCGCCCACGAGATCAGGCTGTTCATAGCGCCCGGCATCAGCAGAATGAAGGCAGCGCCGAAATAGCTGCCGATGATGCTGCCGAGCCCGCCGACGATCACCATGGCCAGCGCCTGGATCGAGACGTCGACAGAGAACTGTTCGGGCGTAACGGCGTGATAGAATGTGCCGATCAAGATCGCGCCGGTGACGCCGCCGATGAATGAGGACGTTGCAAAGGCGACCAGCTTGAAATAGAAGCTGTTGACGCCGATGACAGCCGCCGCGAAGTCCTTCTCCCGAACCGCGACCAACGCGCGGCCGAGCGCGGTGCGTCGCAGGTTCAGCATGAACGACGTCACCAGGATGCACCAGACGAACGCGACGTAATAGAGCCCGGCGTCCGAGGTTATGGGTTGGCCGAGCAGGCGGATGTCCGGCGCTTGCAGCGTCGCCTGCGTGCCGCCGCTGATGGCCGGAACATGCGAAATGGTCCAGTCCATCACGAACTGGAGGGCGAGGGTGCTGAGCGCCAGATACAGTCCCTTGACGCGCAGCGCGGCAAACGCAAAGCCGATGCCGATGATAGAGGCGGTCGCGCCGCCGATCAGGATCGCGATCTCCCAGGGGATGCCGGCCTTGTTGGCGTGAACCGTCGCATAGGCGCCGATGCCCATCACGGCGGCGTATCCGAGATGAAACTGCCCGGCCCAGCCGAGGATGAGATTGAGGCCGAGCGCGCCGGCAGTCCACACCAGCAAGGGCAGCAGATAGCTGCTGAGATAGAGCGAGTTCACGACGAACGGGGCGGCAAGGCCGATAATCAGCAGGATGCCGATCATCCAGCGGTCGGCCGCAATCGGAAACAGCGCGCGGTCGGCGGCATAATTGGTGTGGAAGACGCCGGCTTGCCTGAACAACATCGATTCAGATCCTCTCGATGTCGTGGCGGCCGTAGAGGCCGTGCGGGCGCAGCATGATGGTGAGGATCAGCATCGCGGCGTCGACGAGGTCGCGACTAGCGCCGCCCAGTATCGGATCGAGGAAACTGCTGGTCACGCCCTCGACGATGCCGAACAGCAGGCCTGCGAGCATCGCGCCGCCGATGCTGTCTAGTCCGCCGAGCACGCGACCGTCACGCCTTTCAGCAGCAGTTGCGCCAGCGACTGGTCGACGCCTTGCACCGAGGCCCACAGCACGCCGGCGATCGTGGCCACCACGGCGGACATCGCCCATGACAGCGCCACGCCGCGTTCGACGGAGATGCCGACCGACCAGGCAGCCGTGTAGTCGTCCGAGATCGCGCGGAGCACCACGCCCATCCGGGTCCGGAAGAACAAGGCGAACGCGCCAAACATCACGACGGCAACAGCGGCGCCGACGGCATAGGCGCGGTTGATCAGCATTGGCCCAAGGAACAGCGGATCGTCGCTGATGCCGATCGGCATCGGCCGCCCGGTGCCCCCCCAGATCGTCATCGAGCCGGCTCGGAGCAAAATCTCGAGCCCGAGCGTCATCATCAGGATCATCACGATCGGCCGGCCGGCGAGGCGCCGCAACGCGACCCGCTCGATGGCGATGCCGACGCCGAACATGGTGACGATGGCGAAAATGATCGAAAGCCAGATGGGCGCGCCGAACCGGCTCGCATAGGCGAGCACGATATAGGCGCCGAGCATCGTCATCGATCCCTGCGCCAGGTTCGGCACCGACGACGATTTGTAGATCAGCACGATGCCCATTGCGACCAGCGAATACATCAGGCCGACCAAGCTTCCGTTGACGGCCGACTCGGCCAGTAGCGCCCAATCCATCGTCAGGCCTCCTGCACCGAAAGCGTGCGCTCGATGACGCCGACTTCGCCGGACTCGTAGCTGACCTGCGCCTTCATCAGGACGCTCGTCTTTCGATCGTAGATCGCATCGATGATCGGTTTGTAACGCTCCTCGACGACGTTGCGGCGGATCTTGCGGGTGCGGGTCACTTCGCCATCATCCGGGTCGAATTCCTTATGCAGGCAGACGAACTGCTTGAGCTGCAATCCCTCCGGCAGGGTGCCGTTGACGTGCTTGACGGCAGAGCCGATCAGCTTGATCACCTCCGGCTTCTGCGAGAGATCAGCGCAAGACATATAGGAGATGCCGCGCAGTTCGGCCCACAGGCCGACCGCGTCCTTGTCGATACACACCAGCGTTGCCAGCGTATCGCGGTCGCGGCCGAGTACCGCTGCATCCTTGATGTAAGGGCTGAACTTCAGGCGGTTCTCGATGTAATTCGGAATGTATCGCTCGCCCTTGGCGGTATGCACGACATCAGACAGGCGGCCGAGCACGACGAGGTGACCGTCCGGCTCGACATAGCCGGCGTCGCCGGTATGCAGCCAGCCATCCTCGAGGCTCTCGCGTGTCGCCTGTTCCTGCTTGAAGTAGCCGCTGAACACGCTGCCGGAGCGGATCATGATCTCGCCGGACTCGCTGATCTTGACGTCGACACCGGGTAGCGGCCGCCCGACCGTGTGGAGCCGGACTTCGTCCAGTCCCTGGATCGCGTTGTACGCGCTGCTCTCGGTCTGGCCGTAGAGCTGGCGCAGCTTAATGCCGAGCGCGCGGTAGAAGATGAACGTGTCTTCGCCCATCGCTTCGCCGCCGGTGAAGGCGCCACGCAGCCGGGTGAGGCCGAACTGGTCCTTGATTGGGCCGGACACCAGCAACTCGCACAACGGGGCGAGCAGTTTCTGCTTCAGTGTCGGCTCCTTGCCCCCGAGCTTGCGTTTCTCGGCATTGATGGCGGACGTGATCAGCGCGTCGTAGATGCGACGCTTGAGCCAAGAGGAATCCTCGACGCGCACCTGAATGGTCGTTAGCAGGTTGTCCCAGCTGCGGGGAGCGGCGAGATAGAATGTCGGCGCGATCTCTCGCAGGTTCTGCAGCACGGTTTCCTGCCGCTCGGGAATATTGATGGTGAAGTGCAGCGGAATGCCGCCGCCCATCGTCATTGCGAAGTCGCCGATCCAGGCCATCGGTAGATAGGCGAGGATATCTTCACCAAAATCGAACGCCTTGCCCTGATAGGCGTTGCGGACGCCGGACAGCAGATTGCGATGCGAGAGTACCACGCCCTTCGGCTTGCCGGTGCTCCCCGACGAATGCACGAACACAGCGGGGCCATTAGGGCCCGCGCGCGCGATCAGCTCTGCCCGTGCGTCATTCGAGGCTGCAAGACGCTCTGCGCCCTTGGCCTGAACCCCATCCCATGAGATCAGCCCCGGGTTGGAATAGGAGGCGAGGCCGCGTGGGTCGTCATAGACGATGTGGTCGATCGCGGAGCCTTGCTCGCGCAGCTCCAGCGTCTTGTCGACCTGCTCCTGGTCTTCGGCGAGCACGAACCGCGCGCCGCCTTCATGGACGAAATGTTTGATCTCCTCGAGCGTGGCATCGGGATAGGCCGGCATCGCGTAGCCGCCGAGCGCGCCCGCGGCCAGCATGCCGGCGTAGAGGCGAGGGCGGTTATCGCCGAGCACCAGCATGACTTCGCCGGCCTTGAAGCCGAGTGCTTCCAGTCCCGCGGCACAGCGCAGCACGATGTCGCAAAACTCGCACCACGTCATCTCCTGCCAGATACCCCTACGTTTTTCTCGAACCGCTACGCGATCCGGAAAAACTTCGGCATTGCGAGCTAGCACGCGGATTAGCGTGGTATTTGTCTCGAAATTCCAGGCCGCGGTCTGGTCAGTGCGCGCCATGGGCGCCCCCGATATAGGCCTCGACCACCCGCGGGTCGGCGATGACGTCGGCAGGAATACCGCTGCCGATCATCGCTCCGTAATTCAGCGCCAGCATCCGGTCGCAGATGCCGGTGATGACGTCCATATGATGTTCGATCAACAGCACGGTGACGCCGCGCTCGTCGCGGGCATCGAGGATAAACCGCGCCATGTATTCCTTTTCTTCTTGGTTCATGCCGGCCATCGGCTCGTCCAGCACCAGGAAACTCGGCTCCGCGGCCAGCGCGCGCGCCAGTTCGACGCGCTTCTTGAGGCCGATCGGGATGACGTCGACGAGTTCGTCGCGCACGCCTTCAAGCTGCAGGAATTCGATGACTTCTTCCACTGCGGCGCGGTTCGCGGTCTCGTCACGGCGGCCGAGCCACCAGTACAGCGCGGTGCGCGCCACGCTCGGCTTCATGTGGATGTGACGGCCGAGCAGGATATTGTCGAGTACGCTCATGCCGTTGAACAGCGCGAGATTCTGGAAGGTGCGGGCGACACCGAGCGTTGCGATGTAATGCGGCGCAAGACCGGTGATGTCGCGGCCGTTGAGCAGGATGCGGCCGCGCTGCGGCGGATAGAAGCCCGTGATCGGCGTTGGTGAGGGTGGTCTTGCCGCACCCGTTCGGGCCGACCAGGCCGAAGATCTCGCCGCGTTCGATATGCATGTCGATACCGTTGAGCGCGACGATCCCGCCAAACCGTCGCTCGACGGATTGGCATTGCAATACCGGACCGGATGTCCCGCCAGCAAACGACAAACTGTCTCTCCAACGCGTTGTTATTTTTGGCTTAGTGGGTTCGAGACCCCGCCGATTTCTTGTCTGGCGAAGCTAACGAACGTTCGATTTCAAGGCAAGGCGGCGAGGGTACGGCAGCTTGTCGATTCCGCCCGCAAAAGCCGTCTACTACTTTTCTCTAAATCTGGGCTGACGCTTTTCCCGGAATGCGGCGATTCCTTCGCGCGCATCCTCGTGCATGAACAGGAACGGGAAACCGTCGATGACATGACGCATGTCGTCGCCGCCCAACCCGCGATTGTAGAACGACTTCGCCATCCGCACTGCGAGCCGCGGCTTGGCGGCGATCTGTTCGGCAAAGGCGAGAGCATTGGCGAGCAGTTCGGCATGCGGCGCCACGCGGAGCGCAATGCCGAGCCGGCAGGCTTCTTCGGCCGAGATCGGATCGCCGAGAACGCTCAGCTCCTTGGCCTTGGCGCGGCCGACGATCCCTTGCAGGCGAACGATCGCAAAGCCCGGCAGCAGGCCCAGCTTGATCTCTGGAACGGCGAATTTGGCGCGGTCGGAGGCGATGATGAAATCGGAGGCAATCGCGAGTTCGAAGCCGCCGCCATAGGCGATGCCGTTGACGGCAGAAATCACGATCTTGCGGGTGTTCTCCGGCGCTGCCAGCACTTCCATCGCGTCGATCAGGAAGCTGCGCGCCCTTTCCGGATCGAAGTCGAATTCGCCGATATTGGCTCCGGCGCAGAACGCCTTGTCGCCGTTGCCGGTGATGACGGCGACACGGATATTGTCATCCGCATCCGCCTGCTTCAGCCCTTCGAGGATGCCTTGGCGAATGCCTGGGCTCAGCGCGTTGAGCTTCTGCGGTTCGTCGAGCGTCAGGAGCGCGACCTTGCCTCTGGTTTCGTAATTGACCGATCCAAATCGCATGTCCCACTCCCTCGTCTTGTTGCTGGTATGTCAGGCCTGCCCGGCGGCTTCGACGACGACGACAATCGCATTGCGTTCGATGATCTCGTTGGCGCAGCAATTCACCGCTGATACCGTGCCGTCGATCTGGCTGCTGATACGCAATTCCATCTTCATCGATTCAAGGATCGCGACGACATCGCCAACCCTGACCTTGTCGCCGATGGCGACGTTGACCTTGCGGATCATGCCCATCATCGGGGCGCGCAGCTCTCCGCTCGCTTCCGTCGTTGCACTTATATAGGTCAGGTAGGGAATGGCGGTCAGCGTATGCACGCCGCGGCGATCATGCACGAACAGGGTTCGATCGTGCTGAAGAATGCGAACGGATTCGCGACGGCCGGCAATAATAGCGACGAAGGCGCCATCATCAGCGGGCAGAAGATTGACAGAAACCTTGTCGTTATTGACGCCGACGATCATGTGGCCGTCGGCTTGCTGCGGCGCAAACCGGATCTCCGCGCTGGCGCCTGCGGCTTCCAGATGCAGCACCGGAATCGGCGATAATCCGTCGCCGCCGGCCGCCATCTGCCACGCGGAGTTTCGCGCGTTTGCCACGGGTTGCTCGCCGCAAGCGGACGTTGCTGCATCAGCCAGAAGTACGCGCCGATCGCCGATGCCTTGACGTCCGGTCCGTCGGTCTTTTCGACGAGCTGATCGATCTGCTCGTCGATCAGGCGGGTATGGAAGGTGGCGTTGCGCGTTTCCGGCAGGGCGATCAGGCGCGCCAGAAAGCCCTGGTTAGTGGTGATGCCGAAGATCGAGGTGTCGCCGAGCGCATGGCTGAGCTGGTCGAGTGCCTCGTTGCGGGTCTTCGCATTCGAGATCAGCTTGGCCAGCATCGAGTCGTAATAGGGAGAGACGGACGATCCGCTTTCGACGCCGGTTTCGACCCGCACATCGGCTGAAGGGAAGCTGACATAGGCCAGGTCGCCCGTGCAGGGCATGAAATTGTCGGCAGCGTCTTCAGCACAAATCCGCGCTTCGACCGCGTGGCCGGCACAGGCGATATCGTCCTGTTCGAACGGCAGTCCTTCGCCGGCGGCGATACGGAGCATCAGTTCGACGATATCGATGCCGGTCACCATTTCGGTGACGGGATGCTCGACCTGAAGCCGCGGATTGACCTCGAGGAAGTAATAATTGTCGCCGCTGACGATGAATTCAACAGTGCCGACGCCGCGGTAGTTCAGGCGCTTGCCGAGCCGTGTCGCATCATCAGTCATGCGTTCCCGCAAGGGGACGGGGAGATTGGCGGCCGGTGCTTCCTCGATCAGCTTTTGGTGCCGCCGTTGCAGCGAACACTCGCGCTCGAACAGGTGAATGACGTTACCCTTGCCGTCGCCCGCAATCTGCACCTCGATATGGCGTCCACACTCGACCAGCTTCTCGACGATCAAGCCGGCGCTTCCGAACGAATTCTTCGCTTCGCGCATCGCGGCTTCGATTTCGCCCTCCAGGCCATCGGTTTTGGATACCGCGCGCATGCCCTTGCCGCCGCCGCCGGCCGCCGCCTTCAGCATCGCGGGCAGGCCGAGCTGCTTCACGATGCCAGCCACGGCCGCGACGTCCTCGCTCGGCATCTGGCTGCCGGGGACGGTCGGCACCCCGGCGGTCTCGGCCTCGCGCTTGGCGGAAGCCTTGTCACCGAGACGTTCGATCACTTCGGGAGTCGGTCCGATAAAGACAAGGCCCGCGGCTTCGACGGCGCGCGCGAATTCAGCGTTCTCGGCGAGGAAGCCGAAGCCGGGGTGGATGGCTTCCGCGCCAGCGGTCTTGGCCGCGGCAATGACGACGTCGATCTTGAGGTAACTGTCCGAAGCAGCGCCGCCGCCGATCAGGTAGGACTCACCGATGGTCCTGACGTGCAATGAGTCCGCATCGACCGACGAGTGAACGCCGGCCACCGCGACGCCGAGCTTGCGGCAGGTCCGCGCGATACGGCAGGCGATCTCGCCACGGTTCGCAATCAGGATTTTTTTGAACACCGGCAATCCTCCGTCGTCACATCCGGAACACGCCGAAATCGGTACGCTGTTGCGGCAGGCGGCCGGCGAGGTCGAGCAGCAGCGCCATCACGTTGCGGGTCTCGAGCGGGTCGATCACCATGTCGCACCAGATATTGCGGGCGAAGTTGTAGGCGTTGGCGAAATCCTCGAACTCCTTGCGCACCGGCGCGCGATAGGCCTCGCGTTCCTCGTCGGTCCAGCTCGTGCCCTCGCGCTTGTGGGCTTCGTCTCGGACCATCGCCAGCGTATTGGCGGCCTGGTCCGGGCCCATGATGGCGGAGCGGCCGTTCGGCCACATCATCATCGCGTTCGGACGGAAGGCGCGGCCGCACATCGACAGGTAGCCAGCGCCGTAGGCGTTGCCGATGATCAGCGTGTATTTCGGCACGTTGGCGCTCGCCATTGCCGTGATCATCTTGGCGCCGTGCTTGGAAATACCGCCTTCCTCGGCCTGGCGGCCGACCATGAAGCCGGTGACGTCGGCCATGAACAGCAGCGGAATGTTGCGCTTGCAGCAGAGGTCGATGAAGTGGGTCGCCTTCAGCGCACTCTCGGAGAACAGCACGCCGTTGTTGCAGAGGATGCCGATCTCGAAACCCATGATGCGGGCGAAACCTGTGATCAGTGTGTCGCCGTAGAGCGGCTTAAATTCGTGGAACTCGCTGTCGTCGACAAGGCGCGCGATGACGTCGCGGTTGTTGGTCGGCACCCGCGGGTCGGCGCTGATCAAGCCGTAGATGTCGGCCGGGTCCGCCAGCGGCGGGCGCGGCGGCGTCACACTCCAGCGCTGCTCTGGTATGTCGCCGAGACGAGCAACGATGTCGCGGGTGATCGCAATGGCGTGGCCGTCGCTTTCGGCCAGGTGATCGGTGACGCCACTGATGCGGCTATGCATCTCACCGCCGCCGAGTGCTTCGACGCCGACTTCTTCGTTGGTCGCGGCAAAAACGAGCTGCGGGCCGCCGAGGAACATGGCGCCCTGATTGCGCACGATCACGGTCTCATCGCACAGCGCCGGCATATAGGCGCCACCGGCCGTTGACGGACCGTGCACGACCGCGATCTGCGGAATGCCTTCGGCCGACATCCGGATCTGGTTGTAGAAGATCGAACCGAACTGGCCTTCATCCGGAAAAATATTCGGTTGGTCCGGCAGGTTGGCCCCGCCGGACTGCACGAGGGTGATGCAGGGCAGGCGATGCTGCCAGGCGAAGCGCTGCGCGCGAACATGCTTTTTGCAGGTGATGCCGTAATAAGTGCCGCCTTTCACGGTGGCATCGTTGGCGATGACCATGCAGGAGCGGCCGGACACCATGCCGACGCCGGTGATGATGCTGCCGCCGGGCGGCACGCCTTCATACATACCTTCGCCGGCCAACTGACAGAATTCCAGGAACGGCGAGCCGGGATCGAGCAAAGCCGTGATCCGCTCGCGCGGCAACAGTTGCTTGCGTTCCTTGTGCAGCTTGCGCGCCCGGTCGGGGCCGCCGACCGCGGCGGCGGCGCGACGAGCCTGGAGGTCCGCGACCCGCGCCTGATAGGCGTCGCGGTTGCGGACGAATTCCTCGCTCTCGGTCGAAACCTCTGAATTCATCGTGGCCATGGGCGTTCGACCTAATAGCTGCGCGGCAAGCCCATCACGTGCTCACCAATGTAATTGAGGATCATTTCGCGATTGAGCGGGGCGGTCTTCAGCAGCCGCACCATCGGAAAGATGTCGAAGATGCCGTATTCCTTGGTAAAACCGTTGCCGCCGTGGCACTGGATCGCCGTATCCACCGCCTTGATCGCAGCGTCGGCCGCGGCAAGTTTGGCCATGTTGGCGAACTCGCCGGCCTCGCGGCCCTGATCGAAGGCCCATGCGGCCTTCAGGGTCATCAGCGAGGCCATTTCGATATCGGTCTGCGAGCTCGCCAGCGGATGTTGCAGGCCTTGATAGGCGCCGATCGGCGTGTTGTTGAACACCTTGCGCTCGCGGACGTACTCGACGGCGCGGTTGAGCGCATAACGGCCGAGGCCGCAGCAGATCGACCCGACCAGAATCCGTTCGGGATTGAGGCTCTTGAAAAGAATGCTGAAACCCCTGTCGATCTCGCCGACGACATCTTCGGGGCCGAGATCGACGTCGAAGAACAATTGCCACTGCGTTTCCGGCGCGGTGATGCTGACCGGGATATATTGCTTTTGTAGCCCCTTGGCCTTGAGGTCCACGATGAACAGCGTGAAGCCCTCGGTCTTCTTGCCGACGTCGGTGTGCGGCTTGGTGCGGGCCACGACGAGGACGTAGTCGGCGCCGTCGGCATCGGTGATGAAGGTCTTCTGCCCGTTCAGCGCAAACCGGTTGCCGCGCCGGGTCGCCAGAGTCGTGGTGCGGATGGTGTTGGTGCCGGCATCGGGCTCGGTGATCGCGAAACAAAAGCGGGTCTTGCCGGAGCAGGCATCCGGCAGATAACGCGACTTCTGGGCGGTGGTGCCGTATTTGGCAATGAAGCCGAGGCTCATCGCCGCGCCGACGACGAGGTTGAGCAGAGGTATGCCGTTGTTCGACAGGCCTTCCAGGAACAGGTGCATCTCGGTCATGCCCTGGCCGGCGCCGCCGAATTCTTCGGGCACCATGGTGCCGACAAAACCGTCCTCGGCAATCTTTTGGTACAGCGCCTCGAGAAACACGCGCTTCTCCGCGCACTCCATCCAGTAGCGGCGGTCGAACTTCTTGGCGACGGTATTTCCATAGTCGAGGATCTGTCGCTGCTCGTGCGTGAGATCAAAGTCCATGGATCGGGCTCCGGTTGAAGAGGTCCGTCATGTTTAGGCAGAAAGAGCGCGGGATTTCAATCTAACAATTGTTAGAAATCGAACATTTGTTAGAAAATAATCGGAGAGGCAGCCGCGGGTTAACCCCGGTGTGGGGTGGGGCGAGATGGCGCAGGCGTAGTTAGATCAGGCGCGGCGGAATCGGGGCAGTGCGGTCTCGTCGTCGATGGCCTCGCAGACCAAAACGACATCCATGTCGAAGCTGACGTCCTCGGGGTTGCCGCCGGTGTAGGTGCTGATCATGCGCGGACCTTCTGCGAGGTCGACCAGCAACACCGCATAGGGCACGTCGTCCTTGAAGGCGGGACCGGGTGCGCGATGGACCACGCTGAAGGAATGCACCTTGCCGCGGCCGGATGCCGCGCGATGCGTCAGGCTCTCGCTGCCGCAGTTTCGGCACATGCCTTGCTGGTAATACTGGACGTTGCGGCAGTCATCGCAATGCTGCAACAGCAGCACGCCGTCGCGCAGGCCGCGCCACAATGCCGCGGAGTCCGCATCGGGCGAGGGCACCGGTTTCTGCTTGGCGTCTTCGCTCGAAATCACAGCGTGTTCTCCGTACCGAGGATCGTGGTCGCATTGGTCGCAAAGCCCGCGCCGAGGCTATGCACCAGGCCAAGTTCGGCGCCGACGACCTGCCGCTCGCCACACTGGCCGCGAAGTTGCGCGATCACTTCGTGGAAATGGAAGAACGAGCCGGGCATCCCCGGATGCGCAAAGGACAACAGCCCGCCATGGGTGTTGGACGGGATCTGTCCGCCATAGGTCATCTGCCCGTCAGCGACAAAGCGTCCGCCTTCGCCCTTGGGGCAGAAGCCGAGGTCTTCCAGCATCATGATCACGGTGCCGGTGAAGCAATCGTAGACCCCTGCGACGTGCATGTCCTTCGGGCCATATGCCGCCATCTCGTAGGCTTTGCGACTCGAGGTGATCGCACCGGTCGAAGTCAGCGATGGCATCAGGAAAATGTGCTCATGCGTGTAGCACTCGCCGCCGCCCAGGATGTAGATCGGTTTGGCGATGCCAAGTTCTTTGGCGTGTTCGGCAGAGGTCAGGATGAAGGCGGCGCCGCCATCCGAGATCAGCGAACAGTCGAGCTTGTGGTAGGGCGTCGTCACCCAGCCTGAATTGAGTACGTCGTCGACGGTGATCGGTTTGGTCTGCTGGGCGCCTGGCGTGCGTGACGCGTGACGCCGCGACACCACGGCGACTTCGGCCAATTGCTCGGCGGTCGTGCCGAACTCTTTCATGTGCCGGTGCGCGGTCATCGCAAAGGTGTTGGCGACGGGGATGCCGAACGGCATTTCGTATTGCTGGTCGCGGCTCTCGGTCAGCGAGCGCAGCGCCATGTCCGGCGTCAGGCCCGTCATCAGGCTGTCGCCAGCGGTGACCAGCACCACCTTGGCCAGCCCGCCCTGGATCGCGGCAGCGCCGATATTGAACATCGTCGCCGCCGTCGCGCCGGACACCTGCAGCGTGTTCGAGAAGGTCGGCTGGATGCCGAAATATTCGCTGAGGGCCACGCTGAAGCGGTGGAACGGCGAGGCAAAGGCGTGGCACGACAGCACGCCGTCGACGGCGCTCTTGTCGAGACCGGCGTCGGCCAGCGCTTTCTTGGAGGCATCCGCCGCGAGCCACAGTGGGCTTCGTCCGGGCACCTTGCCGACCGGGGACATGCCAATGCCGATGACGGCGACCTTGCCGCGCAGGGTGCTGTCGCTCATGTCGCGGTTCTCGAGTTGGTAGCCTTCAACCGGGCTTCGAGTTCGTGGCGCTGGACCTTGCCGCTGGTCGAGCGGGGAAATTCCGTGAAATCGATGAAGTTGAACTGCCGAGGCCGCTTGTAGGAAGCGAGGTCGCGGCGGCACAGTTCCAGCAGATCGTATTCGGTGATGCTGTCGTCGCGGCGGGCGATGAAGGCGATCGGAACCTCGCCCCATTTCTGGTCGGTCGCCCGGACGACCGCGGCTTCGGTGATGCGGCTGTCGCTCATCAGCACGCGCTCGATCTCGGCGGGATAGACGTTCTCGCCGCCCGACTTGATCAGGTATTTCACGCGGTCGACGAAATCGAGCGAGCCGTCTTCGTTGCGGCGGAATACGTCGCCCATGTGAAACCAGCCGCCGCGGAAATCACGGGCGTTGGTTTCGTGGGCCTGCCAGTATCCGGAGAACAACGTTGGCCCGCGCATCGCAAGCTCGCCCGGCATGCCTTGCTCGACTTCGCGGTCAGAGGGATCGACCAGCTTGATCTGGCAGAACGCGCTTTGTTGTTTTGACAGCCGTTCGGGAATTTCGCCGGGCGCGATCAGCGCACGGGTGGCCGGCGGCAGGCCGGTCTCGGTCGCGCCAAAACTGTTGAGGTAGGGCGCCTGCAACAGCTCAGTTACCTCCGCGATCGCATGCGGCGGCACCAGATCGGCCATCGCGCCGCAGACGCGCACGCCCTTCACCTTTGTCTTTTGCTGCTTCAGTCCGGCGGCAAAGGCCTCGACCATGCCGGGGATCAACACCAGCCAGCCGATCTCGTGACGTGACACGGCATCCAGTAACGGATCGACTTGAAAACCGTCGATCATCACAACTGTGGCGCCGCGCAGCAAAGTCGAGAGCGCGTGGTCTGTGGATGCCATGTGAAACATCGGCGCCCATGCAACGAAGGCATCGCGATGCGAGATGCCGAGTTCGGAACTGAACACCAGCGACCGCGCGATCATCGCGCGGTGCGAGACCACGGCGCCTTTCGGGAGCCCCGTGGTGCCGCTGGTATAGAGGATCACCAAGCCGTCTTCGGTTTGTGCAGCGGTCGGCGCCTCGTGATCCGACTGCTGTTGCATCAGACGTTCATAGGCCGGTCCGAGCTCTAGCGTCTTCCATGGTCCTGCGGCGAGATTGGCGCGCAGGTCCGGCTCGACAATCACGAGTTTCGGCGACACCAGTTCGAGGCAGTAAGTGAGTTCACGCGGCGACACTCGCCAGTTCTGACAGGCGGTGATGACGCCGAGATGGGCGGCTGCAAGTTCGATCTCGATATATTCAGGCCGATTGCGCGACAGCAGCGCGAGGCGGTCGCCGCGTTGCAGGCCGTGCGCCGAAAGCATCGCAGCCGCGCGCTCGACGCGGCCGCGCAACTCGCCGTAGCTGATGTTCCGACCCTGATACTCGATCGCGATGGCCGCCGGCTGAACCCTCGCGCGGCTGCGGAACAATTCGCCGACCGTCGGACCTGAGCCGGCTATCGCTGCACCATCGATTTCGGCAGTCATCTTCCGTTCACTCCCGGGGTATCTTCTTGCTTTATTAGCCCCTTTGTCGGATCGAAACTATACGCTTGCAGCGATATCCGATCAAACCTAAATTCTAACATCTGTTCGAAATCACCAAGACCGGTCGCACGCAGCGATCGGGGCGGCCGGGGACGGCTTGCCAGCAAAAGGAAGAGCCCATGTCGGACCGTTACGCCGCCTATACCAGCCTGAAGATCGATTATCCCTCGAAGCGGATCCTGCGGATCACGTTCGACCGCCCCGAAACCTACAACTCGGTCGATGCCGCGACCCACACGCAGCTCACCCACATCTGGCGCGACATCAACGACGATCCCGATATCAATGCCGTGATCGTCACCGGCGCTGGCAAGGCCTTCTCGGCCGGCGGCGACTTCGAGCTGATCAAGAGCATCCTCGACGATCCCAAGGCCCGCATGTCGACGTGGAAGGAGGCCAAGGACCTCGTCTACAATGTCATCAACTGCAACAAGCCGATCATTTCGGCCATCAACGGCGTCGCTGTCGGCGCCGGCCTCGTCGTCGGTATTCTCGCCGACGTCTCGATCTGCGGTAAATCCGCGCGTATCGTTGACGGCCATACCCGGCTCGGCGTGGCCGCTGGTGACGTCGCCTGTATCATCTGGCCGCTGCTGTGCGGGCTTGCGAAAGCGGAATACTACCTGCTGACCTGCAAGCCGCTGTCGGGCACCGAAGCCGAGCGCATCGGGCTGGTGTCGCTGTGCGTGGAAGACGCCGAATTGCAGAAGATCGCGCTGGAAACCGCGGAAGATCTCGCCACCGGCGCGCAAAGCGCGATCCGCTGGACCAAATACGCGCTCAACAACTGGCTCCGCGTCAACGGCCCGCTGTTCGACACCTCGACAGCACTGGAAATGCTGGGCTTCACCGGCCACGAGGCCCGCGAGGGTCTCGCGTCTCACCTCGAAAAGCGCAAGCCGGTATTCTCGCCGGATTGCCCGATCTGATCGGTGGCGAAGGGAAGGGCCGGTCTCCGGCTTTTCCCTCACATCGCCGCTAGCTTTTCGCGTAGCCGCTCGACTGCCTCGGGATTGGCCAGCGCGGAGAGATCGCCGGGGTCCTTGTTCTCGAACACCGCGCGCAGCACCCGGCGCATGATCTTCAGGTTACGCGTGCGCGGCAGGTCTTCGACGAACAGCACGGTTTCCGGCCGGTACGACGTGCCCATGCCGGTCACGATCGCCGACGACAGCAGCGTCGCGAGTTTCGAATCTCCCTTGACACCCGGCATCGGCACGCAGGCGCAGACGATCGCCGATCCCTTGACCGGATGCGAGATGCCGAACGCCGCGGCGTCGGCGAGCTTGCCGGTCGCGATCAGGATGCCCTCGAGTTCGGCAGGTCCCGTGCGCTTGCCCGAGATCTTGATGGTGTCGTCGGAACGGCCGAGAATGTAATAGAGCCCGTCGGTGCCGCGCATCGCGAAATCGCCGTGCACCCAGATTCCCGGAATCGTATTCCAGTAACTGTCGAGGTAGCGCGCGTCGGCCTTCCACAGGCTCTTGGTCAGGCCGATCGAGGAATGCCGCAGCACCAGTTCGCCGACGGTGCCGTCGGGAACCGGCGCTCCGGAGAGATCGACGATATCCGCGCCGACGCCCAGCGCAGGCCGCGAGAACGAGCCGGGGTTCATCGGGTGGTTGGGCGTGCCGGTAAAGATGCAGCCGCCGACTTCGGTCCCGCCGGAAATATTGATGATCGGAATCTTCTTCTTGCAGACGTGCTCGAAGAACCACCTCCACGGCGCCGTGGTCCAGGCTTCGCCGCCGGACGCCGTCATCCGCAGGCTGGAAAGATCGTAGTTCTCGACCTCTTCGCCATAGCGCATCAAGCTGCGCACGATCGTCGGCGATACGCCGAGATAAGTGACCTTGTGATCGGCGATCAGCCGCCAGAACCGCCCGGTATCGGGAAAGTCCGGCGTGCCTTCCGCGATCAACAAGCTGCCGCCGGTGATGCTCGGAATGCAGGCGCACATCGCGCCGACCATCCAGCCCATGTCGCTGAAGAAGAAGAACCGATCGGACGGCTTGAAGTCGCCACAGATGATCATGTCGCGGGTCACCATCGAGCCGATGAAGCCGATATGGGTCCAGACGCATCCCTTCGGCTCGCCGGTCGTGCCCGACGTGTAGAGCAGGATCGCAGGGTCTTCCGCCTGCATCTGTTCGGTCGCGAGCGTCGTCTCAGGACCGGCATCGGCATCGTCCCACCACCGGTCGCGGCCGTCGCGCATCGGCGTGTCGATCTCGAGTCCAGCGCGGCGGGCAACGATCACATGCTTGACCGACGGTGCGCCTTCGAGCGCGGTGTCCAGCACGGACTTGAGTGCACCCGGCGCGCCGCGGCGCCAGGTGCCGTTGGCGGTGATGACAGCCTTGGCTTCGCCGTGGTTGAGGCGGGACTGGATCGGAGCTGGGCCGAAGCCGGAGAACAGCGGCATCACGATCGCGCCGAGTTTCAGGATCGCGAAGAACGCCACGAATGTTTCCGGCAGGTTCGGCATGTAGATCGCAACGACGTCGCCGCGCCCGATGCCGAGATTGCGCAGGCCTTGTGCCAGCCGGGTCACTTCGGCGTCGAATTCGCGATAGCTCAGCGAGCGCCGTTCGTTCCTGTCTTCGCCCTCCCACACCAGGAAGGTCTGGTTCCAAACTGTCATGTCGCGGTGCTTATCGATGCAGTTCAGCACGATGTTGGTAGTGCCGCCAACGCACCAGCGCGCCCACGCTTCGCCCTTGGAGACGTCGAGCATCTGCTCGTAGTTCTTGTAGAACCTGACGTCGCAGAATTTGAAGACCTCCTGCATCAGCCAGGCTGGATCGGCCTCGGCCCGCGCGGCGAGGGCATCGTAATCCTTGTCGCCCGTCGCACGCAGGAAAGCGGTGAGGTTGCTCTGCGCCACGAGTTCCGCTGGCGGCGTCCAGATATAGGGCGTGGTGTCGCTCATGACGTTGTTACTTCGTGTTGTCGCGCCTGCCGGATGGCGCGGAAGCTAGCGCCTCGGCCGAGATTGCGTCAATGGCCCGCTATCTTTTGTTTCGAACATTTGTTAGAAATTCTGAAAAGACGGGAGAATGGAATGTACTCCGCTTCGGAATTGCTGGCATCGACGCCGTATGTCGATAGCGGATCGGACGAGATTCGCGCGTTCGTCGCGCGCAACCTATCCGACGCGGCCGAGCTCTCGCCGACGCAAAGGGCAATCCGCCTGTTCGACGCGGTGCGTGACCAGGTCCGCTACAACCCTTTCAACATCGGCACCACGGCCGACGAGTACCGCGCCAGCTTCATCGCGACCCAGCCGACGAATTATTGCGTGCCGAAGGCGATCATGCTGACGGCGGGCTTGCGCGCCGCCGGCGTTCCTGCCGCGGTCGGTTTCGCCGACGTCCGCAATCACCTCAATTCGCCGAAGCTTGCCGAACTGATGGAGACCGACCTTTTCATCTATCACGGATATGTCGCGCTCTGGCTTGACGGGCGGCAGATCAAGGTAACGCCGGCCTTCAACACCGAGATGTGCGGGCGCTTCGGCGTCAAGCAGCTTGTGTTCGATGGCCAGAACGATGCGCTGTTCCACGAATTCGACGTCAACAGCCAGCGCCACATGGAATATGTCAACGATCGCGGCTGGTTCATCGATCCGCCGATCAAGCAGCTATTGCAGGATTTCCACGCCACCTATCCGAAGCTGTGGCAGTCCAGCATCGACCGGGTCCAGATTCGCGACGCGAATTTCCACGGCGAGCGCTGATCTCACTTCCGCTCGGGTTGCTTGGCGTATTGAACGGCGACCCGGCCGACCTTCTCGCGCGCGATGACAAGTTTCTGGATCTGCGCAGTGCCGTCGCCGATCTGAAGGCCCATGACGTCGACATAGCGCTGATGGAACGGTAGGTCGGTTGTGTAGCCATAATGGCCGTGCGTCAGCAGGCATTGGTGGATGATCTCGCACGTCACTTTCGGCACATACCATTTGCACATCGCAGCTTCCGCCGTGTGGGGCAGGCCGCGGTCGCGCAGCGATAGCGTGTAAAAACAGAGCTGACGCATCATGGTGAGTTGCGTCTCTGCTTCGGCGAGTGGAAAACTGACGCCTTGATACTGGGCGATCGGCCGCTCGAAGGCGATGCGGCCGGTCGAGTATTGCCAGGCTTCGTCCACCGACGCCTGCGCCGGCCCGATGCATTCGAGCCCGATCAGGGCGCGGCTGTAGTCGAAGCCGGCCATGATCTTGGAAAATCCCTTGTTCTCCTCGGCCATCAGGCATTCGGCCGGAACGAACACATCGTCGAAGAAAACCGAGCCGCGGCCCACTGGTCTGGTGCCGATGTCGTCGAAATGGGTGCGGGTAATGCCGGGCTGATTGAGGTCGACGAAGAAGGCGCTGACGCCGCGCGCACCCTCATTGCCGGTGCGGGCAAAGATCACGGCTGCATCGCATTGGTCGGAAAAGCTCATCGAGGTCTTTTCGCCCTTGAGGCGGTATCCGCGTCCGGATTTCTCGGCGCGCAAGATGAGATTGGCAGCATCCGATCCGCCGCGTGGCTCGGTGAGGCCGAGCCCGATGATGGCTTCGCCTTTGACCACACGCGGGAGCCATTGCTGTGAAATACCGGGCGAGGCATGCTGCGCGATCATTCCGCCCATCAGCGACGCCAGCAATTGAACGTAGCTGGCGTTGAAGTCGCCGTAGGCGATCTGTTCGATGATAACGCCGGCGGTCGCGCTGCTTTCGCCAAGGCCGCCATAAGCTTCCGGAATATCGACGCCGATCAGGCCGAGATCGCCCATTTCCTTCAGCATCGCGGGGTCAATGCGGTCCTGTTTGGCTCGCTTCTGGTAGTGCGGCGCGAGCTTTTCTCTTGAAAACCGCTCGGCAACTTCGCGAAATGCCTGCTGCTCGGCGTTGAGCGTAGTGTCCATGACGTTTCCTTTGCCGGTCAGCCGGCTGTTGCATTCGGCCCGATTTTTATTCAGTCTAACAATCGTTAGAAAATGCGCAATCGTGCCCGGAGCCGCTCGATGACCGGAATGTATCCGAACCTGATGTCGCCGCTGAAGGTGGGCCGCACCACGTTGCGGAACCGCATCATCATGGGTTCGATGCACACTCGCCTCGACATGGAGGAGAACGGATTGCATAAGATGGCGATGTTTCTCGCCGAGCGCGCCAAGGGCGAGGTCGGCCTGATCATTACCGGTGGTTACGCACCGAATACCGCCGGCCTGATCGAGCCTGGCGGTCCAATATTGACCGAGCGTTCGCAAGCGCTGGAACTGCGGCGCCTCACGGATGAGGTGCATCGGCATGGCGGCCAGATGTGCATGCAGATCCTGCATTCCGGCCGGTACGCGAAACAGCCGGAGTGCCTCGGGGCGTCCGATATCCGCTCGCGCATCAACAAGTTCCCGCCGCGCGCGATGACCGTCGCCGAGATCGAGCAGACCATCGAAGACTACGTGCGTTGTGCGATGCTGGCGAAGGTAGCCGGTTTCGACGGTGTCGAGATCATGGGCTCCGAAGGGTACCTGATCAACGAGTTCACCGTGCTGCGCACCAACGACCGCAACGACGAGTGGGGCGGGGCCGAAGAAAATCGCCACCGGCTACCGGTCGAACTGGTCAAGCGTGTGCGCGCGGCGACAGGTCCGGAATTCCTGATCGTCTATCGCATTTCCGCCGCCGACCTGGTCGAACGCGGCGCAACCGGCGACGAAATCGACCGGCTGGCGCAGCGCGTTGAGAAAGCCGGCGCCGACATCCTCAACACGGGCATCGGCTGGCATGAGGCGCGCGTTCCCACCATCGCCTATCCGATCCCGCGCGCCGCTTGGCGTTTCGCCGCGGCGCGGCTCAAGAAAGTCGTCGGCATTCCCGTGGTCGCCTCCAATCGCGTCAACACGCCCGATGTGGCCGAGGAAATTCTCGCGGCCGGCGACAGCGACCTGATCTCGATGGCGCGTCCGATGCTGGCGGACCCGCATTTCGCCCGAAAGGTGCGCGAAGGCAACGCCGACAAGATCAACATCTGCATTGCCTGCAACCAGGCCTGCCTTGATCTGATCTTTTCAAACCGCACCGCGACGTGCCTGGTCAATCCGCGCGCATGCCGTGAGACCGAATTCGACGACGAGCCGGCGGCGAAGCCTCGCAAAGTGGCGGTGATCGGCGGCGGCGCGGCAGGGCTGGCCGCCGCAGCGGAAGCCAGCGGCCGCGGGCACAAGGTCACGCTGTTCGAGGCCAGCGATCGCGTGGGCGGCCAGATCAACCTGGCACGTGCCGTGCCGGGCAAGGTCGAGTTCGAAATGTTGCGTTACTACAGCGGCAAGATATCCGACGGCGGCGTCGATCTGCGTCTCAACACCGCACCCGATGCCGATCAGCTCAAGAAGGAATCGTTCGACGCGGTCGTGGTTGCGTCCGGCGTTCATCCGCGCAGGCCTGACATTGCTGGCATCGACCATCCAAAGGTCGTCTCGTACAGCGATCTCCTGAGCGGCAAGAAGAAGGCCGGGCGTCGGGTGGTCATCATCGGCGCCGGTGGCATTGGCTTCGATGTTGCGGAGTATCTCTGCCATTCGCAGCCCGGCGAAGCGCCGAAGGCGCGGCGGCTGGATTTGGTAGAGTTCCAGGTCGAGTGGAATATCGACGCCAGCCTCGTCGAGGCCGGTGGTTTGAAAGGCGATCCGCTGGCGCCGCGGCAGAGCCCGCGCGAGATCACCATGCTGCAGCGAAAGACCACGCGTCCGGGCGTCAATCTCGGGGTTTCCACCGGCTGGATCTTGCGCAGCAGCCTCGCCAAGCGCGACGTCAAGATCATGGCCGGCGTCACCTATGAGAAGATCGATGATCGCGGACTGCACGTCCTTGTCGATGGCAAGCCGCAACTGATCGAGGCCGACACCATCGTGCTTTGCGCCGGGCAGGAAGCCAATCGCGGGCCGTTCGATGCGTTGCAGTCGGCGGGCGTTGAGGTCCACATCATCGGCGGCGCGAAGGAGGCCGCCGAACTCGACGCCATGCGGGCGGTCGACGAGGGCGTGCGGGTCGGTTACGCGCTCTAGCAGTCTGCTGAAGAACCCCCTCGCCACGGCGAAGGCTTGATGATTCACTTATCATCCCGAATCGGCGGAGACGATCATGCGGGGCAGGTTCACGGATCAGGGCGGCCTGTTTCCGTACATTGCGCCGGATAAGCGTGTGCGAGCGAACCATCCGCTGCGGAAGGTGCGGGAACTTGTCCGGGATGTTTTGAGTGATTTGAACCGCAGCCTTGGGAAGCTCTACGCCAGCGAGGGACGCCCTTCGATCCCTCCGGAGCAATTGCTGAGTGCCCTGCTGCTGCAGGTGTTCTACGGCATCCGCTCGGAACGCCAGTTGATGGAGCAACTGGACAACAATCTTTTGTACCGCTGGTTCGTGGGCCTGTCGCCGGACGATCCAGTCTGGGACCCGACCACCTTCACCAAGAACCGGGAACGGCTTCAGAACGGCGATGTGTTCACGAAGTTCATGTGCCGGCTTCTGAACCATCCGCGGGTCAAGCCGCTGCTGTCGAGTGAGCACTTCTCGGTAGATGGAACGCTGATCGAAGCCTGGGCTTCACAGAAGAGCTTTCGTCCCAAGGACGGCAGCGGCGACGACGACGGCGCCAACTTCCATGGCCAGAAGCGCAAGAACGACACCCATGCCAGTACCAGCGACCCGGACAGCAGGCTTTATCGCAAAGCGGCCGGACGAGAGGCCAGGCTTTGCTATATGGGCCACGCCACCATGGAAAACCGTCATGGGCTGGCGGTGGCCGGCAAGGTCACGCATGCCGATGGCACCGCCGAACGCGGGGCTTCGGAGGCTATGCTGAAGGCGAGACGCAGGGCGGCAGGTCGCCGCATCACGGCCGGTGAGGACAAGGCGTACGATACCGCCGATCATGTCGCCAATCTTCGCGCCATCGGCGTGACGCCGCGTGTGACGCAGAACCAAGCCGTTACCAAAACCGGCAAGACCCGCATCAGCGCCATCGACGAACGTACCACGCGGCATCCGGGGTACGGCATGTCGCAATCACGCCGGGCGATGGTCGAGTGCATCTTCGGATGGGGCAAACAGCATGGCACGATGCGTAAGACCAAGCATCGTGGCATCGCTCGCGTCGCCGCCGACTTCCTGCTAAATCTGATCGCTTACAACCTGATCCGCATCCCCAAACTACTTGCCGCTTAGCCGTCCGTGCCGGGCAGCCCAACGCCTGGCTAAAAAATCACATCCAACTCTGCCGCGTCGTCCCAACAAAGACCGGCGAGAATATAAAATCCCGCTATCTCAAGGTTTTTCAGCAGACTGCTAGGCTACTTCAGCGGTTACTTCGATTTGGGAACCGCCGACTCGCGTTTCGAGAACTTCACCATGTCGATCATCTGGCGTGCGTCATGGGCCAGATGCAGCGTCTCGCCGCCGTCGATGTACCATTCCTCGCCGGTGACGAATTTGCCGAGCGACGAACTCAGAAAGATGATCGCAGCCGAAATGTCGCTGACGTCGCCCATGTGACCCATGATGTTGCGGTTCAGTTTCAGCCACTGCTCGGGTTCGATCGGGTAGTGGTCCATTCCCTCGGTCCGGACGGTGCCGGGCGCGACGCAATTGAGACGGATACCGAATTCCGCCCATTCGAAGGCCAGCGTCTTCATCATCGCCAGCACGCCGCCGCGGGCGGCCGCCGTATGCACGAAGCCGCTGAGGCCGGAGCGAACGCAGGCGGTCACGAATACGACCGAGCCGCCATGCTCGAACATGAAATGATCGGCGACCGCCTTGGTCATCTGCCAGGAACCGACCAGGTTGTTGCGAATGATGGTCTCGAACCCCTTGTTGTTGAGTTCGCGCGCCGGCGTGACAAATTGTCCGCCGGCGTTGTTGACGAGCATGTCGAGCCGGCCGAACTCGCTCTTGATGAGCTGCATCGCGTCCTCGATCTGCTCGGGAACGCGGATGTCGGCCGAGATCGCCACGGCCTTGCGGCCGAGCCCGCGGATCACTTCGGCGCAGTCCTCGATCGGGCCGGTACGGCGGCCGAGCAGGGCGATATCTGCGCCGCAGCGCGCCATTTCGATGGCGGTGGCGCGGCCCATGCCGGTGCCGCCTCCGGTTACCAGCGCGACCCGGCCGCTCAGAAGATCCGACGCAAAACGCATGGCGAGCATTGGCTGCATGACGACCCGATGGCTGAATATCTGTTGTGTTCGAACGCGTGATCGGTATTCTAACAGATGTTAGAAATTTGCGGAAGCGGAACACGATGTCCAAAGAGCCTGTTCTCTATTCGCGCGAAGATGGCATCGCGACCATCACTATCGACCGGCCCGAGCGCAAAAACGCGCTTTCGGTCGAGGCGATGAACGGTTTGACCGATGCGTGGGAGCGGGTTGAGCAGGACCAGCAAGCGAATGTCGTGATTCTGACCTCGACCGATTGCGGTGTGTTTTCCGCCGGCTTGGATCTCAAGCAGGCGGCCGAGATCAGGGCGCGCGACGACGTCGATGTCCTGGCCCTGATGCGCGACCCGATGCAAACAGCGATGCGCGAGGTTTCAAAGCCGATCATCGCGGCGATGACGGGGTCGCTGATGGCAGGCGGCATGCTGCTGGCGCTCAAGTCTGATCTGCGGGTCGGGCTGCGCGGGACGCGCGCCGGGATTACCGAGGTCAAGATGGGGCGTGGCTCGCCCTGGGCGGTCCCGTTGTTATGGATGCTGCCGCAGCCGCTGCTGATGGAACTGGTGATCACGGGCGAGACAATGCCGATCGAGCGGCTCGCCGCGCACGGCTTCCTCAATTATCTCGAAGACACGCCCGATGCAGTGCGCGCCCGTGCGCTGCTATTGGCGCGCGCGATCGTCGAAGGCGCGCCGCTGTCGGTGAAGGCCGCCAAGGCCAGCATTCTTGCCGCGATGGATCTTGGCTGCGCCGCGGGCTTGGTCGAGGCCAACCGGCTGCATGTCGAGGCTTATGCGAGCCAGGATGCGATCGAAGGGCCGAGGGCGTTTGCGGAAAAACGAAAGCCGGTCTGGCAAGGAAAGTAGATGTCAGGACTTCTTCACGCCGTCAAAGATCAGGAGTTCGGTGCGTCGCGCCAGCTTCAGCACGGCATCCTTGCTGTCGAGGCTGAACCATTCGATGGTCCAGTTCAGTGCGCCCAGCACGAAGATGCGCAGCGGGACGATCTCGATGTCGGCGCGGATTTCGCCGGCGCGGCGGGCGTCGAGGAAAAGTTTGTCCCAGTATTTGGCGTAGGCCCGACGCAGGGGCCGGTGCGGCTTCTTCAGCGTCTCCGGCAACTGGCCGTAAATCCGGATATTGGCCGAGGTGAAGTCGCCCGCCTCGAGCAGCGCCACCAGATGCGCCTCGATCGCGAGTCCGATCTTGCGCCGATGCGAGACTTTGCCGGCGTCACGATGCGCTTTTTTGACCGTTTCGAACACGCTCGACAATCCGATGTAGAGGACTTCGTCGAGAATCTGCTCCTTGGAGTCGAAATAGTAGTAGACGCTGCCGGCCTTGATGTCGGCGATATCGGCGATCTGGCGCAGCGTTGTAGCTGCGTATCCCTGGCGGCGGAACAGCCTTGCCGCCGCAACCAGGATCGAATCGCGTGACTTCTCCGATTTGGAAATGCGCGAGGCGGGAGGCTGTTTCAGCGAGGCAAACGACTTTGACTTTAGAATGGTTGAGGAAGCCAAGATTCGCTTGGAGATACGCTTGTGGGATTTGGAAACCAACGGAGACGGTCGCACCGGGTTCATGTCAAAGCGACTGATAAACGCGATTATTGGCGCAGGCAAGAGATTTCGTCAACCGCCGGACCGATTGTCGCCCTTTGGCAGTTGTTCTGGCCGCTAGACTCGATGAGAGACAACCGCCGGAGCTAAAGATGAACTTGACGACGCCGACGAGGAGTTTCCTCTGCGACATCGTGGACGGGCTCGCTCGCATCGTTTTCAACCGGCCGGATCGGGGCAATCCCGTTAATCGCGTTTTGCCGCGAATTCAGCCTTGCGATGGACGAACTGAGGAGTGCGAAGATGTGCGCGCTGTGCTGATCTCGGCGCGTGGCAAGATGTTCAGCGTCGGCGGCGATATCGCTGCCTTCGAACGGCAGTCCGATTCGCTGCCGTCGCTGGTCAAGCACTGGACCGAGGATCTCCGTACCGTGATCGTCCGGATGAAGCAGATGCGCGCGCCGGTCGTGGTCGCCGTGCACAGCCACGTCGCCGGCGGCAGCGTGTCGCTGGCGGCCGCGGCCGATATCGTCGTGATGGCGAAGTCGGCGCGTATCACGGCCGCGTTCACCAAGATCGGCTTCAGTCCGGATACGGCTCAAACATGACGTTGACGGCACGCATGGGCTCCGCGCGCCCAGCGCTTCTTTCTGCTGGCCGAGACGCTGAATGCCGATGCCGTCTTGTCGGCAGGGTTCGTCGATGTCGTGGTCGATGACGACAAGGTGCTTGCGGAAGTAGAGGCATCGGGTCCGGCCGAGGTCTATGGCGATATAAAGCGACTGTTCCTGGCGGCGCCAAGCGGGACTTTCGAAAGCAGTTGGAGGACGAGGCGCAGACCCTTGCGTCAATCGCGAAAACCGCGGATGCGAAGGAGGCATCAAGGCGTTTCGCGAAAAGCGCAGTCCGCGCTTTCAGGGACGATAACGATACCAACAAGAACGAAAACGGGAGGATCATATGCGTGGACTTGATGGACGAAGGGTCATTCTGACCGGCGGCGCCAGCGGCATCGGCCGGGCGACGACGCTGCGGCTCGCCGACGAGGGATGCGTCGTCGGAATATTCGACCAGAATTTGACCGGTGCCGAAGACACGGCGCGGCTCGCCGCCGGCAAGCCCGGCCGCGTGCTGGCCTATCAGGTCGACATCACCGATCGCGACGCGGTCGCAGCCGCCACCGACAAGTTTGAGGCAGCGGCAGGCCCGACCGAGCTGCTGGCCAACGTCGCCGGCTGGGATATCCCGGTGCCGTTCCTCGATACCGACCGCGCGTTCTGGGACAAGGTGATCGGCATCAACCTCTACGGCCCGCTCAACCTGCATCACGTCGTGGTCAAGCGGATGGTCGAGCGCGGCTTCGGGCGCGTGGTCAACGTTGCCTCCGACGCGGGCCGGGTCGGCTCCTCCGGCGAAGCCGTTTATTCGGCCTGCAAGGGCGGCTTGATCTCGTTCACCAAGACGGTGGCGCGCGAACTGGCGCGCAAGAACATCATCCTCAACGTGGTGTGCCCGGGTCCGACCGATACGCCGCTGTTCGACGCCTTCACCAAGAGCTCGCCGACCGGCGGCAAGATCGCCGAAGGACTCGCGCGCGCGATTCCGCTGCGGCGGCTCGGCCAGCCGGACGATTATCCCGGCATGATCGCCTTCCTGCTGAGCGACGATGCCGGTTTCATCACCGGACAAACCATCAGCGTGTCCGGCGGCTTGACGATGCATGGTTGATCCTCGTTCGGGAATGGTGCGATGAGCCTGAGAAGCGTGACGTTTGGCGATGTCTATCGCCGCAATGCCGAATGTTATCCCGGTCGAACCGCCTTCATCGTCGATGGCAGGCGGGTGACGCATGCGGAATATCTCCGCAGTATCGAGCGGTTGGCGGGGCGGTCTCGCCAGCCTTGGCGTGAAGCCGGGCGATCGCATCGGCATCCTCTCGCAGAACTGCATGGAGATGGTCGAACTGATTGGGGCGGTGGCGCTGCTCGGAGCCATCCTGCTGCCGGTCAACTTTCGCTTGCAACCGGATGAGATCGCCTATGTCCTCGCCGACGGTGCGCCTGTGGTCGTCATTGCGGGCGCCGACTATCACGAGGCGATCGTGGCCCAGCAGGGGTCGTTGCCCTCAGCACGATATTATTTCGGTATCGGTGCCGCACATCCCGCGCTGACGCCGTTCTCGCAACTCTCGGCGAGCGATACGCCGCTGCCGTCCACGTCGGTAGTCGGCGATGCGGGCTTCATGATCATTCATACGGCAGCCGTCGGTGGCCGTCCCCGCGGCGCGCTGCTGTCGCAGATGGGCATGCTGACGGCGCAGTCTTCGCTGGTCGGCGCTTGGCAACTTAATGAGCGTGACGTCAGCCTCGGCGTATTGCCGCTGTTTCACGTCGCGGGCCTTGGCTTGATGTTGACGACGCAACAGGCGGGTGGCGCCAGCGTGATCTCGGCGAAGTTCGATGCCGCGCAGGCGGCGCGCGACATCGAAGCCGAAAAGATCACCGTAATGTCCGAGTTCGCGCCGATGTTGGGCAGCATCCTGGATCAGGCAAAGCCGGGCCAACTGTCGTCGCTGCGCGCGGTGACCGGACTCGACTCACCCGAAACCATCGAACGGTTCGAACGCGAGTGTCCCCAAGCAGCGTTCTGGGTCACCTTCGGCCAGTCGGAGACCTCGGGTCTGGCGACGCTGTCGCGCTACCGCGACCGACCGAAGTCCGCGGGGCGTCCGCTGTTCTGGCGCAGCATCGCTGTCGTGGATGGCGACGATCGTCCGAAGCCGACCGGCGAAACCGGTGAGATCGTTGTGCGCGGGCCGACGGTCTTCAAGGGATACTGGAATCTCGAAGCCGATACCGCACACACGTTTCGCAACAGCTTGCACCACACCGGCGACATAGGCTATTTCGACGCCGACGGCTATCTCTGGTATGCGGGCCGCGCGCCGGAAAAGGAACTGATTAAGACCGGTGGTGAGAATGTCTATCCGGCCGAGGTCGAGAACGCGATCCGTCAGCATGCTTCCATTGCCGAAGTCGTCGTCATCGGCGTCCCCGATCCGCAATGGGGCGAAGCGGTGAAGGCGGTGTGCGTGTTGCAACCTTCGAAGACAACGACCGCGGACGAGATCGTGGATTTCGCGGGCAGTCTCATCGCGCGCTACAAGCGGCCGAAGATCGTAGTGTTCGTCGATAATCTTCTGAAGAACGACGCGGGTGAAATCGATAGAGCTGCCATCAAGACCGCGCACGCGCAGTCATAGGTCCAACTTCCGTGCGCCTGACGCGCGCTTCTTTCGGAGCCCACATTTGCTCCCCTGAAAGCGGTTGACTGATCTGTCTCGACGGCCACTATGGACTGATCGTTGTACCACGTTCCAAAGCGCTGATAGTGCCCTGCGACGTTGACTCGACAAAGGTTGAAATGAGATCTCGCGGAACCTTGTCCGGCCATGGATCGCTAAATACAAAGCAGCCGAGCTCGCCGAGGAACGCCAGCGTGTCGTCATTCCACCACTGCGTGCTCTGGCCCTGCCGTCTGCTTGCGCAGAGCGGCCTTCGTAGATCCAATC
>NZ_JBYSYD010000014.1:0-40374 GCF_058782905.1 Bradyrhizobium sp. FW305-F6 | reverse complement strand
ACGGGTGGGCGACTTCAAATCGGAATGGTGGGCGAGATCATCTCGGAATCCTGGGCGACATCGATCGGAATCCGCATATAGGCCGCTGTCTCGGGATCGTTGATCGCCGAGAACGAGATCCAGGACGCCGCTTTCGAACCATTTGCTCGTCGCATCGCGGCCGCCAGAGGCTTCGCGCATCTGGCCGATCAACTGGTAGCAGGTTGATGCCGTGTTTGCGCCCGACGGCGCCGCGCGGTTCTTACCGTCGTCCAGGTTTGGTGGGCGTCGGCTCCGTCTCGTCTTCCCACACTATACGGAGATTGCGAGGCGCTGCCTCAGAACGTGTTGGTTTGAACCAACACGGCTAGGGCACACGCATCTGGTTTTTGTTGTCTTGTTTCACCTCCGGTGTGCGCCTGCCCAATCGATGCGAACTCATTTCGACTGAGCGCCTCGCTCCGATGTGGCTCGGCCGACCTGACTCTTCTGGCAGGGGATTTTGTGCCTGCCTTTCAGGATTCTGCGCGTGCTGGTTCGCAGCGGGTGTTGGTTCAAACCAACACGGAGGATGAAGAGGTCGGTTTGATCAGGACCGACCCGGCAGGCGAAGCACGGTCTGGAGGAACATGGATGAAACCGGCGCAGATGGTTGCACCAAGGTCGACCCGGTGAACACGATCGTCATCAACAACCAAAAGGGCGGCGTCGGCAAGACGACGCTTGCCGTGCATCTGGCCTGGTTCATGGCGGAAGCGGGCCGCCGGGTTCTGATGATCGATGTTGATGCGCAGGGCAACGCGACCGACACGCTCAAGCAGCATACAGGATCGATTTCGGCGGCCGACCTCTTCAAGCCGGCGACCCGGTTTGTCGCTGGGGAAAACAACGGCATCACACTGGCGCCGGCCGACAGCTCATTGACGGATATCGATCGCGGCAATGCTGTAGCCGTCATGACCCTGCAGCAGAATCTCACTGAGGCCGCGCACCGGTTCGATGTTTGCGTGATCGACACCCCGCCATCGCTTGGCCTTCGCAGCGTCGCTTGCTTGGTTGCCGCCTCGCATGTGTTGGCGCCGATTTACCTCGAAGATTACTCCGTAAAGGGCGTCAAAGCCCTGATGCAGACCGTGATCGGTGTGCAACGACGCTACGGTCGTCAGGACACGCGATTCCTCGGCCTGCTGCCGTCGAACTTCAACACCAAGTCACCGCGCCAACGAACACACTTGGAGCAGTTGTTGCGCGAAGCGGGCAAATACGTGTTCCCAGGCCAGATCGTTGCACGGGACGGCTATGCCGAAGCCGTTGCGGAGCGGGTGCCGGTGTGGAGCTTGAAGCGTCGCTCGGCGCAAGAAGCCGGTCGTGAAATCCGTGCGGTTCTCGCCAAGATAGTAGAACGGCTCGATCAGGAGACGACGAATGACGCTTGATCTCAGCTTCAAGGAGCTCGTCGACGTCGCCGCGAACCCTGGCGCAGCAACGGGGCGGCCGCTCCTGGTCGCGATTGAGTGTATTGACGAAGACCCCGATCAGCCACGCCGCACCTTCAGCGAACAGGAATTGGAGGAGCTCTCCCAATCGATTGCCGAACACGGCGTGCTGCAACCCATCGTGCTTCGTCGTTCCATCGAGAATGGACGCTACGTCATCGCCATGGGTGCGCGCCGGTACCGCGCCGCGCGGCGCGCCGGCTTGCGTGAAATGCCCGCATTCGTTCAAGACGTCGCGTTACCCGACCGATACGCTCAGATGATCGAGAATATCCAGCGGGATGATTTGCGCGCGCCTGAGATCGCGAGGTTCATCGCAGGCCGATTGGACGCCGGCGATAGCCAGGCGGAGATCTCGCGCAAGCTAGGCAAGCCAAGAGACTGGGTGTCGCGTTACGCCTCGGTCCAAGGCATGCCGGACTTCCTTCGGGCGCGGCTTGAGGGCAGTTCGATCCGTGCTCTTTATGAACTCTATCAGGCCTGGCGCACGCATCCTGACGAGATCGAACAGTTATGCGCGACGCGAGACAGCTTTACCGACGCGCAGGCTCGACAACTGGTCCGGGACGTGCGCGGGGAGGGCGGACGCGCCAATCCCCGGAACGAATTGCCTGCTGGACGACCTCGATCCGAAAAATCTTATCTCCTCCCGGAAGCAGTGCACCCGCGCAACGCTGCGAACGACCGCGAAGCGCCAACGGAGGATCAACCGCCAAAAACTCGCGTCGTTTCGCAATCGAAACCGTCGCTAGCAATCAGGGTTCGGTATCAGGACCGGCTCGGACAGCTTGTTGTCGATCGGCTCGCGACGCAAGGCTCCCGTCACGCTGTGGTGTTGGTCGACGGCGCGGACCACGAAGAAGAAGTTCCAGCATCGGCGCTTACAATCGAGGAGATCCTGTCGACATGAACTCGTTCGACACTTTCGCCGCCGCGGCGGCAGACTATCGGTTTGCGCCGGCGGAGCGACTTTCCGATCCGAAGGATGGCGCGTTAGCGCAGCAGCCGAAGGCCGAACGCGCTTCCCACAGCGCCGTAGAGAGGCCGCAGGCTGCTGGAAAGTCGCGGTCCACAGTGCCTGTGTCAGTTATTGCCTTCGTTTCCTGGGTTGCGGGCTTATCGGTCTTCGCGATGCCCACTCCGCCAAGCGAGCGCCGCGAGCAGAGTTCGGTAGCGAGGGCAGGGGCCCTCGATCGCCTTACAGTGGCGAGCGCTGAATGCAGAGAGTTTTGGTTTGAACCAACGAAGGACGAAGTTTTTTGCTTTCTAGTGCAGGATAGGCTTCGCGCCAGCGATGTATTACATCGCGATTGGGATTGGAGTGCATGGCTCTGATCTCGCTTCGCGTCTCCGACGAAGTCGCGGCGGAGTTCTCTGGTCTTGCCGCTACCCAAGGCGGCAAGTCCGCGCTGCTGCGGCGTCTCATTGCCGATGCCCTAGCTGCGCCAGCGCCGCGCATCTTGGCGTTGCCGGTCGGACGGCCGGAGAAGGTGACGGTGCGATTTCGCGAGAGCGAGATGCGGCAGCTCGCGGAAGTTTCCCATCAGCGTGGGATGACCCGAACCGGCTGGATCGTCGCCCTGGTGCGCTCACGATTGGGGTCGCCAGTGCAGCATTCCCCAGATGAGCATGCCGCGCTTCGCGCGATCGTTCGCGAGCTCAATCGGATCGGCGGCAACATCAACCAGATCGCGCGCGCCGCAAACACCAGTGTGCTACAGGGCAGGGCGGTTGAGCCCGATTTGTCGGTAATTCAAGAAGCCAAATTGGTCATCGAAAGAGAGCTCGCGCAATTGCGTAGTGCGCTGCACGGCAACGCGGATTATTGGGATGGACGGCCATGAGCCGGCGCTCGCCGCGGCCGGCCGACCCGGCCTCCGACCTTCCGCCGATCTCGTATGTCTGGGAAACGCCCAATCGGCGCCCACGGCGGGCCGAGTGGGATATCCCCGACCCGGCCGCTCCCGGCCGCCTAACGCCGGCGATGCGTGCAAAGCTCGAACGCATCGTGCGGCGAGCACCAGAGGTGATGGTCAAGATCACCGGTCGCACCAAGGGTGTGGCGCATCTCAAGTCGCACCTTGCATACATCACCCGAAACGGCGAGCTCGATGCGGAAACAGAGCAGGGCGCGACGATGGCAGGTCGTTCCGGATTGAAGGATCTGCAGCAACAATGGGAGGATGATGCTTGTCTCGACGAAAAGCGCCGCCGCGATGGTTCGCTTTCGATTAACATCATTCTGTCGATGCCGGCTGGCACCGATGCCGTCGCCGTTAAGGATTCAGCCCGGGCATTTGCCATCGAGACGTTCGGCCATAATCACGACTACGTCTTCGTTCAGCACCTCGACGACAAGCATCCCCACGTGCACTTGACAGTCCGGTCCCTGGGCCATGACGGCAAGCGCCTCAACCCCCGCAAGGCGGATCTTCAGGCCTGGCGGGAACGATTTGCTGGCGAGCTCCGGCTTCGCGGAATCGCGGCGGAGGCAACGCCGCGGCGAACCCGCGGACGAGTTCGAAAGGCCGATCGCGGGGCAGTGCTCGCTTTGCGCAAGCGAAAGATCACGCCTGATGTCGACCGGCTCGCCCGTAAAGAGGTGCTTTCGGAGGTGAAGGGCGGCAGGACTGCCGAACATCCCTGGGACGAACAGATTAAGTCCCGTCAGGAGGCAATCAGGCGGCAATATCTCGAGTATGCCACCGAGCTGCAGCGCTCTGGAGTGGCAGCAGATCAAACGTTAGCGCGACAGATACGGCAATTCGTCTACGATATGCCTGCTGTCGAAACCCGACGTCATGCGTTGAAGAATGAGCTTGCGGAGCTTGGCAATACTCGGCGCCGCGGCGCGGAGCCGGATGTCGGTAAAGAGCGGCGGGAGAAGACAAGAGGCCAGGAGCCGACCAGATAGTTGAGCCGAATATTCTCGAGCTGAATATGGTCTCTGCCACCATGGGGAGTCGCCAAGGCCGCTAACGACACTGTCAGGCTCATAACCTGAAGGTCATAGGTTCAAATCCTATCCCCGCAACCAGTACACCCCTAGACTCTAGGGGATCGGCAGCCGCCCTCTCAGAAAGTCTGAGCAGGGCGGCGAGCTGGCCGTAAACCTCAATCTCGACCGGTTTGTAACGCCCACGCGGGTGGATCACGACTTTTTCGACAATTTCACGAATGGCTTCGTTGGCCGCCAAGCGGCTGTCTTCGTCCGCTTCAGCCAGCGCCTTTTTCAGGCTGCGAACCTTATCGCGGTAAGCGTTCGCGGCATTCGGATGGAATTCCGCGGCAGGCGGCGCGACCGCAGCAATCTCCGCCTCGATCTCATCCCGCTCTGCCTCCAGTGCCGCGAGGCGGTCCCGCAAGGCACGGCTTGGCGTTTCCGCCAGCAGAACATCGACCGCTTTTGCAATCGCACCGTTGATGTTGCCGAGCCGCTTTTCGAGGTCGCGACGACGATGAGCCGTCGAGCCGCTTAGTTCGCGGGCCATCCGGTGATACTCCCGAACGTACTCCGCGATCAGCTCCGGCGCCGCCAGCTGTTCTTCGATCCCTTTCAAGACCACGGCTTCGACCGCTTCGCGAGCCACCGTGCGCCGGTTCTCACAGAGGCCGGTTTCCTTCATGCGGGTGCAGACCAGGAGCGAGCCGCGCTTGTCGTTGCCTCCCACCACATAGCCCGATCCGCAGCACCCGCATTTGACCAAGCCCGAGAGCAGGTTCTTCGGCCGTGTGGCATACTTGCCTTTGGGGCCGCCGCGATCTTCGCGCCGGGCCCGGACATTGTCCCAAGTCTCGGCATCTATGATCCGCAGATGTTCAGCGTCTGCGGTCATCCACTGGTCGCGCGGGTTTTCGCGGCTGATGCGCTTGCCCGTTTCCGGGTCTTTGATGAAGGTCTGCCGGTTCCAGATGATGCGACCCGCGTACAGTTCGTTTTGCAGAATGCCGTTCAGGCGCTTGCGGCTGCCAGCAATCGTTGACGCGTTCCAGACGCCGCCACGCGGGCCGGGTACATTCTTCTTGTTCAGCGCCGCAGCGATGTCGCGCGGCGATCTGGCATCGAGGTAGTCGGCGAAGATTTTGCGGACGATTGCGGCTTCCGCCTTGTCGATCTCCAGCTCACCGGGCTTTCCGGGGATCGCCCGATAGCCGTAGCTGCGCCCACCGCTTTGAAGGAGGCCGGAGAGAAGGTTCTAAAGATCCTCTCCCGCATCGCTGACCAGCTGGCTACCACTGCGCCATCTGGCGGCCTCCGGGCGATGGTCCGTGAACCCGAGCCGGCCGGTCCGCTGTTTGACATACCGCTCCTGTCCTTCTTTCGACCTGGCGAACCGAACATCGGTTTCCGAAAAGCCGGGCGACAGGTAAAGCAGCACAACGGGCGCGGTTCGGAGCTTTCCGCCGAAATTGGACGGCAGGCAACGCAGGTCAAACCCGTGCGAGTCAGTGAGGCGGGCAAAAACCGGGCGGTCAAGCGGATGAATCGTCTCGGCCTTGCCGATCATCGACCAGAACTTGAAGATGTCTGTCATGAAATTCCTTATGTGGTACCGAGGCGAGCAGCTGGGCGGGCGCGATGAGTGACGACGTAAATCTTTCACCACGGGATCGCGCTCTTTATGAGAAGCTGCACGCCTCACACGGCGACCTGGGCATCGCAAGCTCTTGCGCCCACTATATCCTCAAGAAGGGATGGCACACCCTGTCGTTTCTGCGCCGGGGAAGCGTGCCCCTGCAACAGACCGCTCTTACGACGACAATGATCGTCGCCTATGCCCGTCCATTTGCCGGAGGGCGCGGAAAGGGCATCAATTTCCCGGAGAGACTGCTGCAATACGACGACGAACAGGCTGCCTTCCATGAGCGCTTGCTCAAGCTGAGAAACCAGGAATATGCCCACACCGATGCGTCAACGATCTCGGTGCGGCCGCTCAAGGGCAGCATCGTCACCGATATCCAATCGATCCGTGATATTTCGTTCTCGTCGGACGAGCTGAGGCTCTTTCTCGCCATGACGCAGTGCGTGTCAGGCCGGATTCAGCAGCGGCTCTATGAAATACGCCGCAGCGGAAGCTAGGGCAGGGCAGCCGAAGCTGCCACGCGGCCTGGAATCAAGAGCCCAGGCTAAGGATGAAGAGGATCAGGTAACCCAAGGTCACCAGACCGTAAGCTAACGTATGCAACGTTGAGCTCCTTTGGTCGGAGCGATTTGGGCCCCAAATCAAGGGAGACGATCACCGACCGTTCCGACTATTTTGCTGCACGAGTATCGCTGACCGGCCGGATTCGGCAGATTTTTGCGGAAATATTTTCTGCCCTAGACGCCAGAAAGCCCGCTGGCGCAGCATAAATAGCGCTTACGGTGATCATTCGCGGTGGCGAACCGGAGCCAGCGATCCGGCGCGAAGCTGGCGGGTATCCGCGGGCCACTACTTGCGCGGCTCGTCTTTCTCTTCCCAGGTAATCTGGGCAACCGCCAGCACTTTGCCTTTGAGCTTCGGGTCCGATTGCGCAGCAACCGCATCATTGGCGGTCTTGTGGATACCGCCGCTCGGGTATCTGATACCTTCTTTGTTGATGAAGATGTTGGTGAAGCCCGTGAAAACTGTCATGGCGGTTCCTGTCGGTCAGTATTTGGGGAGCCGGTGGGTGCGGCAGTCGAACGGGCCGTCAGAGCCCGTGCCCTTGATGTTAGCGTTGTAGTATTTGCCCATTGAGGGCGCGTTGAGGAAAGCCTCGAACGTCGTGGCAGGCATTTCGCAATAGGGGTAGTAGACCGCCCTCAGCTGCACGACCATGAACTGCTGTGCCTTGTCATAGCAGGCGCGGTTGATGAAGCTGCTGCGGGTGATGTCCGTGCAGGCGAGGGGCGTCAGGTCGAGCTTGCCATAGTATTTGACGTCGATGGTTTCGGCCGCCGCCCAGCTCGTGCCGGCGACAAGCGCATTGACTACCGAGATAAACCGCAGCACCTGGAGCTCCTGTGTTCTTTGGCGGCGGGACTTGCCGCCCGTTGTAGGTGGACACGCAAGTAGGTAAACGAGGTGCGCGTTAGCGAGTCCCCCTGCGGAGCTGTGCCGCCGCATCAAGGTCCTGCCGGGCCAGTGAGCTGTCGCCGAGCTGCGCGCGGCACCGACTTCGCTGTTCATACATGTTTGCGATGAACTCCGGCGAAGCCAAAGGCGAAGCTGCGGCTATGCCCTTGCCAAAATCGGCAACGGCCTCGGTGTACCGCTCAAGCTTCATCAAGATCGCCGCGCGCGTTCCATAAAGGCCTGGTGGTGCTTTAGGGTGGTATGCTTCGGCCGCATTCAGATCATCAAGAGCCAGCTCCAGGTCGCCGAATTCGTGGTGCGCATCAGCCCGAGCCATGAGCGCCATGAATTGATCTTCGCGGTCTCCGGTCTCTATCGCCCCGGCAAAGTCCGCCAGCGCGTTCGCCTTTCCGGATTCCCCCGTGCGCTGCCAGAGCAATCCGCGGCAATAGTACGAGCTAGAGGACTTATGGCCTCTTTCGATTGCCATGCCGTAGTCTGCGATGGAGGCCGCGCTTTCGTTCTTGGCAGACAGAAGGCCGGCGCGCTGGAAATATCCCTCTGCAAACTCAGGATCGATTTCAATCGCCCGCGTGTAGTCTTCAACGGCCTTGTCGAGGTCTGCAAGTTTCTTCCCGCGATTGTAGTACGAATTGCTCCACGCGACGGCTCGATGGAAATGGATGTCGCGGTCATTTGGCGAGATGCGCAGCGCCGCGGAGAACGCGCTTATAGCGCTATCGAGCCTTTGCTCTCGAATGGCCTTGTGACCCTGTTCGAGAAGCCGATCTATGGGATCTCGACTATGATCTTCCTCCTCGGTCTGACGGTTCAGACCGCTCTCAAAACGCTTTATATCCCAGTTAGAGCGCAGATAGTTGACGGTCGAATCCTTGCTGAGAACGAATGTCCTATCGTTGCTCACCGTGATCTTGAAGCCGCTCGATTCAGCGCGGAGCAGGATTTTGATCGATTCTTCGGTGCAGGTTTCTCCGCTCGCGGTTTGCCTGAATTGCTCCCCGTGATATTTCTCCCGCAGCCTTGATATCTCCCTGCGCAGCATGCCGACAAATAGCAGGTTGTCCTTGTCGATCGCCTTGGCCAGCTGATGGGAGACAGCCGACATTGCACGACCGATCTCATCGAGGGAGTAACCCTTCTTGGAAAAAGAATCGGCGAAATCTGCGAGCCGATCAATCGCGATGTCGGTATGCTGCCGGGGCAGCTCAGGGACGCCAACCTCCATTATTGCTGAGCCCAGCGAGCCAAGCGCCTTCTGTTCGTCTTCAAGTTGACGGCTTAACCGGTTGATCTCTTGCGCGAGCCCTTGAGCGCCCTTGCCTTCCGTTGAAAACGAACTCCCTAGCCCGAGCATCGGCAACGTGATCGCCAGATAGCTGATATCCGCCGACTCCTGAATCTGAACGACGCGCCTTTTCAGCTCCGGAATAAGTTCATTGTCGACGCTTTTCTTGGGCTTGTTTCCAAAGAGACCAAACACCGGCTCGCCCCCTTCAATGCCAAAAAAGTTAGCCTATCATGCTGCAACCAGGCCGGGAACGGGCTTTTGGCTCAGCATTTAGCGCATCGACGATCTCGGTGCTGCCGCTCACCCGCACCCCATCAGGCACAAGAGAGGCGGCCGTGGTCTGGCTCAAGCCTGGAATCGCTGCCTGGTGCCGACGTCGAGCTTCTCGGAATATGCGCCCGAGCCGGTGATCCTCACCACCGATGAGGAGCGCGATATCTGGCTGCGCGCGTCATGGAACGAGGCGAAGTCCCTGCAGCGGCCGCCGCCCGACGACGGCCTAAGAATTGTTATGCGCGGCGCTGACAAGGAAGATCCAGCCGATGCTAAGGTTGATTGTTAGCTGAACAGCGCGAGTAAGGGAGCCCATACGCTTGCGTTCGCGGCCACATTTCCAATAGCTCCACCGATCCCGCCTTCAATAATGGTCTTTAGCGATTTGCCAGCAGCCCTCACGATTCCCTGATCTGGTTCGTTGTCCACCAACTGTGCTTCGATTGTTGCGACAGCCTTGTCAGCTTTTTGACGGTTCGCTGCGCCGAGCTTGAGATCTTCAACGTGCTGCCGATACAGATCGATAACCGCGCGGAGATCGTTCGCAGTCATCTGGTAGTTTGTAGTTTGAACACCGTGGCCACCCGCAGCAATGTGTTGGAAAGGCGAATTATGCACTGATCCGATATTGTATGTGGTCGAACCACTCGGAGGCGGGTTTGCCCTCGCTTTGGCACGTTGTCGGGCCGTCGAGGCCAAATCTACATAAATGATGGCACCAGTCGGGTTTAAGATATCGCCGGCAGTTTCAAGGGCCTGCGCCGCATCAAACATGCGATCCCGATCCCACTCGGGCAGAAATTGCATCTGAGCTTCCCAGATCGACGGCCGTTTTCCGGTCGCGAGATGCCGCGCATAAAGAGCATCGAGGAGTTCTTCCTTGTCTTCATCGACTGACATGCGGCACTCGCGCTGCTGGGGTTTCGGTACCCAACCCTAGCCACCACCCATCGCAAATCAAGGGAAATGCAACGGGAGAGGGGCTCCCTGTGTGAGGTCGTTGACAACTGCGTAGATCCGATATGCATCGCTTGCGCCGGTTTGATAAAGTCGGACGCTATCGTCCGACAACGGCTGGTGAAAATGGTCGAGGGTCACTTTGGTCTGAAGAGCGAAATTCTCGAAGGGTAATCGTATCACTCTGATCTCGAACGGTGGTGCTGCCTATGGCGCAACGAGTCCGGCGTCGATCAAAGTAGCGTTGCCAAAGGTCTTCACCACGAACGCGTGTCCGGCTGCTGTTAGCTTGAGTGTTTCCCGCGTTGGGGTGGCATCGTGGACCTCGATCATCCCATTCGATACCATGTCGCGGCCAACCCCGTTCTCGATGATGTACTCTGTACCTTCGACTTCAAGCCGTCGCGGCAACAAGCAATTGGGTTCAAGCAAGACACCGTTCGCCAATGCGGTGGCGATGATGGCGCCGGCTTGGCGCGGTTTCATGCCAATCGCATTATCATTCTTCCAAAGGCCCGCCGCCCGCGTAAACGCCGCAGCGGGTTTGATGGGGACCGACTTGACCGGCGTCAGTTTCTGAAACCATCGATTGATGGTTTGGCGTTCAGGGTCTTCGGCTTCGCCCCACAGCGAATCCCGGCGACGCTGGCGACTCGCTTCGGAAGGGTTTGACGTCCCTTCGCCGCCGTCAGTTTGATTAGTGAGAGGGCCAAGCTTTAGGTCGTGTCGCCCGATCTCGGCGATCAATGCGCGTTCGCGTGCCAGCGCCCCCGCTTCATCTGGATAGGAGCTGTCGATGCGATAAGCGACCGTCTGGCCTTCGCGATGAAGGCTTCGGATGACGTTCACCTTATGCGTCAAAGCCCTCGTTGTTCGCGCGTCGGCTTCGTGTTGCAGACAGCGGAAATTGACGCCCTTGCCCACATAGAATGGCTGACCACATGGCCGGCACAGGACGTATACGTAGAAGGGATGGTGGTCCCGCAGAACGGTGAGGATGCCGATAGCGTCAAACAGGTTCATCATTTTTGGCAAATATCAGAATAATGCGGCGTTGCGAGAGGAGCTACGGGCAGCGTGGCATGATCGATTGCGGTTGCGGCAGCATAACGTGCGGACACCAGATCGCCTGCGATACAGCCGCAACGTCACTTCGCGGGAGACTTAACGAACTCCACTGCGAGAGGTGTCGGGGGCGGTTGCGGGGTCGGCAACGGCGGTAGCTTTTCCCAGCGAGATTCTTCGAGAGCACTTACAACTCCCTGCAGAAGGATGTCCGCGTAGTTCGTGATAAGGCGGGCGCAAACCGCCGATACGATGCCGCCGTTGGATGCCGAGTAGAAAACCAATCGGGGGCGTTCCGGCGACATGTAGGCTGCCGCTGTGTCCTTATCGGAAGCCAGTGCCTCGGCGAAAGCGAAGCCCATAAATGGTGTACGGTTCTGAGCCGCGCTGAAATCAGCCGGCGATCCGGATGAGGACGCAAGGTCGTCCGGAACTCGATTGTACACGACGGGGCATTTTTGCAGAGGGCCAGCGCCCGTGGATTTGGTGATATTGCTGATGATCAGGTCGTAGGGTTCATGATCTCGCGCCGCCTGCCGCGCAAACTTCAGCGCATCGTCAGGGGACAAGGCCCGCTGGACGCTGACATTCATCGCCGCCAGCGCTTGCCGCTCGACAACATTGTTCGGTAGATTAGTGTCCAGCCATAACACTCGAGCGCCCGAAACGGCACCGCCAACCCTTGCCGCGCGCGCGAGGGCGCCTTGCAAAAACGTGCCATCCGCTTGAAATAGAGGTGCCTTGCCTCTTAGATTCTCAAACGTTTTTTCCGCGTTCGCCCGGTCAAACTTAACCCCGAAAGCTTCACCGTGCGTGATTGTCGAGAACCAGTCGAACAGTCGTTCGCGGTTCGCGTAGGCATAAACCACGACGACGATCGTGACGATGATCCTCAGGAAAGCGCTGGTTTGTCGGAGCAGGCTGTCAACAATCGACTCGGAAGCGGCGGGTGCTGCTTCTTCTTTCATTGGCGGACCCCGTAAATCGAATCGCCTCGATGGATTGGCGAGCCAGCGCTTCATCTTGAAATTTGGCGAGTTGCCACGCTTCGTCATGCGTCTGTGCGTAACCGTTGGAAGCGTCTCGTCATGTCAGTGAGGCGCCGCAATGAACAACCAAAAATTGCGCGAATGGTATCTATGGCTTCTGACGTTGCAAGCGAAATTTCGAGCCGCCTTAGAGGCGATGGTCTTCACTCCCGGGCTGTGGCGATAGGGTGCACCCAAATGCCACACTGCGTCACCCCAAAGAACATGTGTCATTAGGCTCGATTTCGGAATTTCGTGACACGTGAGTCACGACGTCTCAGACTTCACGCCACACAATGAAAGCGTAGGAGTTTGACGGGGCAGGTTGTCGGTTACGTGCGGGTCAGCACACTCGATCAGAAGATCGACCGTCAGCTTGCCGGCCTAGAGCTACAACGGACCTTCACGGACCACGCCTCGGGCAAGGATACTGATCGCCCTGAACTGGCGCAGATGGTCGCCTACGTGCGGGAAGGGGACACGGTCGTCGTTCATTCAATGGACCGCCTGGCCCGCAATCTCGAAGATCTCCGCCGCCTGGTCAGAGAGCTTACGGGGAAGGGTGTTCGAGTTCAGTTTCTCAAGGAGGGCCTCACGTTCACCGCTGAAACATCGCCGATGTCGCAGCTCCTGTTGAACGTCATGGGGTCCTTTGCCGAGTTCGAGCGATCGCTCATTCGGGAACGCCAGCGTGAGGGCATTGCGGTTGCCAAAGCCAAGGGCGTCTACAGAGGACGAAGGTGTGCGCTGTCACCAGACCAGGTCGAGCAGATGAGGGTAAAGGTTGCGGAAGGCGTCAAGAAGACTGCACTTGCCCGCGAATAGAACGTGAGCCGGGAAACCGTGCATCGCTATCTGCGCCATCCTGCGCCGTCGCCGGCACTGGTCCCACACATCAAAAAGAAAGTGGAGGAACGGCATGACCGCGATCATGCTCACCAGAACCAACAACAGTCGTAACATGGCGCGGTTTTATAAGCTTGACGTCCAGCCGACGCTGTTCGGCGAGTGGTCTGTCATCAGGGAGTGGGGCCGCATCGGACGCGCTGGCACGGTGCGCATTGAGGTTTATCCGACGCGTGGCACCGCTGACCTTGCCGTAGTTGCCCACTTCAACCGCAAGACCCGCAAGGGCTATCGCTAAAGCGCCCCACCACACGGCCTGCGCCAAGGCCAAGCCGTCGGCGCTTCACAGCCTTGAACCGTCTGGACGGGCGCAACAGCGGACCTTCCATGTGCTAAGCCAAATGCTGGCTTGGCTGGTCAATAATGCAGGCAGTCGCATTATCGCATTTGCAGTTACACGATTTTGCGCAGGGCCATCGGCAAATCGGGGATGAAATGGCTCAACCGTCAGAAATCCTGGCAGTCAGCCGGACGGCTGGCCGCCTGGCCCTCGGGTACTATGCTTTCCTCGTTGCGCAGTACGTCGCCGCGAACCAGCACTCCATAAACTCGCTGCCTCCGGCAAAGGAGCTAGGGCAGGACCCTACCGGCGAGCTAGAACGCAAGGACGGCACGTTTCACACCTTGAGCATGCGTCACTATCTTGATCTCTTCCGCGAGGATCATGGCGTACAGCGCGAGATTCTGCGATCCTGGGCGATAGGCGCGCTGCTAACCCTCGGTGACGAGTTGACGGTGCATCGATACTTCGACCATGCACCAATACTTGAGTTTGTGTATCACCTTCGAAACGGCGTCGCCCATGGCAACCGTTTCAACATCACAAAGAGTGGCCGGGCGCGGTTGGCGCAGTATCCCGCGCATAATCGGGATGCGGCGGTCAGAAGCCCAGTAGGTGTAGTCTACGAGGTAACGCCTGACCTTTCAGGGCCCGTGCTGTTTGATTTCATCGGGCCGGCCGACATTATCGACGTGCTACAGTCGGTTGAGGTGCATCTGTCCAAAGCGGCTGGCGCCTGGTCGTGATGGAGCGGTCAACCTAGCGGCCTGCCCGCAACGCCGCGGTGTCGATCCAGGCGCCGATGTTCTTGTGGCCTTCCTCGGCAACGTAGTCGTAGATGGCCGTCACGTTGGAAAGCGGCACCACGAAACCCACCTTCGGCGGGTTCGCCTGCATGTATTTCGGCAAGGGCACGGGCGAGATGTACTTGCTGTACTTCTCCCACTGCCACTCCCAGGTAGGCTGCCCTTGTCGCACGACTTGCCGCAGCACGCGCTCATAGAGGTAATAGATGCCCGCCTGTTTCGGGCACCCCACAGCCATGTAGTCGAGCGGGTTATCTCCGTGCGCATCGGGGGCTTGGCGCTGATGATGCCGCAGGCTGTTGAGGTGGACGGCCAGCAGGCCCTTCTTGTCGATGACGGAGCGGGCGATTTCGTACCTGACCCACGGCCGCACCCAGGTTTCGGTGCCTACCAGCACACAGACCACGGAGGCGTGGGTCATGCCTCCGCGAATCAGGCTCTTGAGGCCTTCCGGGTTCTTGCGCTGGACGGACTCCCACAGGCTGCGGTCGAAAAACTGGCGCTTGTCCTCGCGGCCGGGGCAATTGATCTTCCAGGACTGGCGCACGTTGTTGACGCGCCAAATATCGGCGTAGTGGAAGGAAAAGAAGCCCTTCCGCTTGATCGTGGCCGGTGCGTACATTGGCGCCGGCCTTGGAGGCGCCACTGGTGGTGCAATCAGGTCGGCAAGCCGGGGCAGGGGCCAACGAGGCGGCGCTGGCGAGGGGACCGGGGCAGGGGTGAGGAAGGGCGCGAACAGGTTTTGCGCGGTCGACGGCGCCGACAGTCCAAAGGCGCCGAGCAGGCCCGATTCGGCGTCGGTGGAAAGTGACGACGGTTGTCCGATCAGGCCAAGCAATCCCGTAAAAGCATTTTGCTGCGATTGCGCCGGGGCGGGTGAAGGAACGAACAGCGAGCCAAATTCAGCGTTCCGCAGCGCGGAGCCGAAGGGTGATTCCGTGGTGGGCGCCGTCGACTTGCCGAGCAGCGCGTTTATCAGTGCATCCTTGTCATAAGAGCTTGTCATAGACCTGCCTTGCAATGCCTACCGCCAAGACTGCCACAACCGCGAGCGGCAAATAGAATCCCGCCACCGACCAGCTGAAGAAGGCAGGCCAATATGGCGAAACCGGGTTGTCCTTGTTGCCCATGTCGAACGCGGGCGGGGTGTCCCAACCTTCTGCAGCGACTGCGTCGAATCGCTTCCGGAATCGGCGCTCGACCTGAAGGTAGCGCGCGTCCAGGAAGGCGAAGGCCAGGATCGGCACGAGCGTCAGCAAGGCGACAACGGGGCGCTGCAGGGTGATGGCAAAGCCGGCGATGGCGACCGAGATGGTGACACAATAGTTCTTCAGGGTCGCGCACTGCGCCGCCATGCGCGTCACCACCCCTTGAAGCATCTCCAGCTGCTTCAGCCTCAGATCGGCGATTTTTTCCGGCGACAACGGCATCCGGGCAGGTTAGAACGGATGTGGAACATCGACAAGGCGGTTCCCGGCGCTATCCATTGGAATTTCAATGAGAAAGGGCCCGGGAGCTTTCGCTCGACCGGGCCCCTTAAAAAGCTTGCCCCGATGGCGTTCTGCAATTCCTGCCGGTGATTTAATGCGTTAATTTTCGGATGATCATTCCTAAAGGCTCTTTTTTGCCAGCCTCACGAGCCACTCTTGAAGCTGCTTCCCGTTAACCAGTTCGAGTCGCGTCGGCATCAGCGCTGCGTACTTCGGATTCGTATAGATCTTTGGCGCGAAGTCTGAGGTGGTCGTGATGATGCCTTTCGACGAATCTGGCTCCATCGCTAGTACGCCAACCAGTGCCCTTACATCATCGTGGCGCACCAAGCGGCCAGGTCCGTATGCCTTCACCGAGCCCAATATTTTTACAGTCCCGATACCTTTCCTTATCGCAATCACATCTCGACCATCATCGCCCGAGCGTGGTGTCAGAATTACTTCATCGTAGCCTTCCGCTTTGAAGGCGCCTGCGATGATTTCTTCCCATTTTTCTGGCGGGATTTCGTGCGCGTGATCCCAATTTTTCTCCAGGTGCTTGACGATCGCTTGCCACGAGAGGGTTATTGTCTGAATGCTCAAGCCATCAGCGACCGTGGCTTCGGGCACTATGAGTGCTGACACAATAAGCGTGGAAACCGGTTTCTCTGCGGCTTCCACTTCAAGATCAACAGCACGCGCTGAGCCGTGATGAGGGACTTTAAGCAGAAATTCCTTTAGTCCAGAATCGTACAAACCTTCAAAATTATCTATTAGCCAGATCGAAGGCTTGATGTCTGAATGAATCGGAAAGCTTCCCTGTACCTTGATATCGCGCGATCGCTTGAGTAGTTGAAGCGCGCGACGTATCTGCTCCGTTTTCGAAGTCGGGCCGAAGCGGTCTGCCAACTCTTCAACCTGTTGGGCGAGCTCCGGCGAAATGTCGATGCCCAACCGAACTTTCGGCTTGTCGGCCATAAATCGCGTTTCTCCCTTTCCCGAGCGCGCGTACAATGCACGAATCTTCTATTCTTGCGTAATGAGGACGTTCAGGCGACAGCGCTAGAGTGCGGTCGGGATCAAGCAAAGTACTTTATTACACTATCCGCCGGCATCAAAGGCGAAGAGATTCTGAGCATAGAGGTCTGCCCGTGATCAAATTTTCAAGGGGGGGCAAAGCGCTAGATCCCCGCGATCTCAAGGATGCCGTCATGGCATCTGCGCTGGAAGGCGTTCGCGAACAAATCCGCCGGAAGCTCGGCAACATTCGCGATCCGGACACAGGCGAATTCCCGACCATCGTCATTCGCGGCGACAGCCTCGATGATCTTAAGATTCAGGTTGAGGGTTCGCCCGCGCTTGTTGCCCTGGTCAACGAAAGGTTTGGGGGAGAAACGATGGGTGAGCCCGAAGGAGCCACAAATCTAAATCCGCGCGTGTTCCTGAGTTACACATCCGACGATGTTGAAATCGCGCGTCGGGTCGCGGAAGCGCTGGAAGCTGCCGGCATCGAGGTATGGTGGGACAAGTGGTGCATCGCGGCCGGTGACAGCCTTCGTCGGAAGATCGACGAGGGAATCGGCGGCTGCACGCATTTCCTCGTTCTGCTGACGCCACGCTCGATTAATAAGCCGTGGGTCAATCAGGAAATGGATGCAGGCCTGGTCCGTAAGCTCAACGACCAATGCCGCTTCCTACCGATCCGGCATGAGTTGCCGCCATCCGAACTGCCGCCGCTTTTGTCGGGCATCGCATCGGCATCCATTACGGCCGACACCGACATCGCCCAGCTGATCAACGACATTTACGGGGTGACACGAAGGCCACCGCGCGGCCAGACGCCTGCGGCTGTGCAGTCCGGTCAGGCGGTCAAAACAGGTTACTCGCCAGCCGCCAATGCGATTACCCGTTATTTCGTGGAGGGTACGAAGGACGCCTTGTTCGGCGACCCGATGCCCGAAGTCGACGAGCTTGCCGCGGCGGTCGGTCTCAGTGTCGAAGACACGGAAGATGCCATTCACGAGCTTTCGGGCTTTCTCCGGTTCTCGACCAGCCATGTCCTTGTGGAAGGGGCGCTGTTCGCCGAATTCGACCGCTATTGGAAGCCTTGGAAGACGGCCGATGACGCGCTGCGGTTGGCGGCTGACATCATCAGCGATGAGAATTTCCCATGTAACAGTGCAGAGATCGCAGCGCGGTATCAATGGGAGCCTCGGCGTCTAAACTCCACCGCATATTATTTGTACGAGAGGGCTCTTATCCAAGACAACCAAGGCGTTGGTACTGCGCCGTGGGCCTTCTTCAGAATTGTCGGCATCCCCAACATGCGTCGATTTGTGAAGAGCCGCTCCTAGCCTGCTCTCCGGCACGCTCGCATAACCGCAGGGCAGAGTAACGCACGGTCACAGGCCTGTGTGGCGCGTCGATGGCGGCCTTATAAGACCTCATGCTCAAACGAGCAGAGGAGCGGCTAATGACTGGATTCCAGATGGGTGATAACGACACCGCTCCACGCCTTCCGGTTCGCTCACCATTGGATTCTGGCTTCAACATTGTCCCCGAGGCAGACAGCGTAAGGCTTTGCGAAGCTGAAATTCAGCTGACGGCCGGTTCTGAAGTGATCCAGGGAGGCGGCCGCGCGATGCTGCAGCTGCAGCCCAAGCTCACCCTCATGGTTCATGCAGAGTTTCTGCATTCACCGGAAACTGCATTTGCCGCATTCGACGGGCCGGACCAGGTTGAGTTCAAGTTTGGCGATGGCTTTCAAAGCACCAAGGCAATTGCCACGTCTCTCACCTTGAATGCGGATGAGAGCTCGGCAACAGCGCTTGCGGAACTAGTCCCGAACCCGCAGCGAATGCGGCGAGGTCAGCCAAACGAGCTTATCAAGCGCCTGCTATTCCATGTTGCCAACTTCCCAAACTTCTTAGGCGGGGAAACCTCTTCTGCAGACTTTATCTGTCGCACCGCTGCCGGCGGATTGAAGCGTTTAGGCAATGTGATCCTTGCAGACCCTCCCTGGAGCATTCAACTTCAAGCGATGGTCGGGACGGCCAAGACGATCGAGAGACTCAACAGGGGCGGAGGATACGGAATAACCCACGTCGCCGAATTGACGCGCTCAGACGGCCAGACCTTTGCGGCCGACGAGGCTGAGGACGTGCTGCACAAGTTTTACCTTTTCGTTTCCTTCGCGCGAGGGGCATGGGCGCCCATCATCCTCAACGCGGGGTTCGATGCGGCAGGCAATCGCGTCTATGAAAACTGGGGTGTGCAGATCGGCACGCCATGGGAGGCTTGCCGCGGGTGGTTCGATCGTAACCGGGGCCAAGCCTTGGGCGCTGTCTATCCCGGTTTCAGCGCTCTGTTGCGCGATCCCATGATGCGGCAGGCGGTAAGTCGCACACTCTATTGGTATCTGCGCAGCAACCGCGGCGGTGATGGACCGGGCATCGACAGTGGAATCATCTTGAGCCAGGCCGCGCTTGAACTGTTGGCATCGGCCTACCTGGAGTCACAGAAAATCAAGCTGCCTGCCCGCAGCAGGGCCGCCGACCAACTGCGTGAAGCGCTGTGCCAGCTTGGTATTCCCGTTGCGATTCCCGACGTGTTGGCTGGCCTAAAGGAAGGACAGCGACAAAATTGCTGGCAAGATGGGCCTGAGGCGATTACTCGCATCAGGAACGAGCTAGTGCATCCCAAGCGGAAGCTGCCGATCAAATTGGGAGCCGTCGTTCCGAACGCCTGGAGCTTAGCGCAATGGTATATTGAGCTTCTGCTCTTAAGGCTCTCTGGCTACAGCGGCCAGTATTCAAACCGTCTGGAGGCGCGCTGGGTCGGCGAGGTCGAAGACGTTCCTTGGAAGTAGTGTGTGAGGCTGCCACGCACATTTTATCTTAGAAGGTCTTTAGTTCGGTCATGACAAACGAAACGACCCCATTGGAAGCGCGCCTCGGGCGGATAGAGAAGTTTGAAGGCGAACTCATGCGCAAGGCGGTCGCCTCGATGGGTAAGAGCGCCAATATGTCCCATGCCGACATGTTTGTGATGGGGGCACTCCGACGCACGCTCGCACAGGCCCACGGGTTTCGAGACTTGATTGTGGCCAAGAACTTCCCTTGCGCGGCGGGCGTTCTTCGAATGCAGCTTGATACCGCCATGCGCGTGAATGCCCTCCTGTTGGTCGCAGACCGAGATCAATTCTGCAATGAGGTGCTGAGTGGCAAGCAGTTCAACAAGTTAAAGGATGCGACTGCGAACAGGCTCGCCGACGCTCATCTGCGGCAGAAGCTGGCCGAAGACCACCCTTGGATTAGCAAGGTCTACGAGCAAACCTCGGATTTCATCCACTTGTCGTGGAAGCATTTCTACAACTCGATTGCCACCGTGGACGGAGAGACGCGGACGGCTCACTTTGTCATCACTGGCAAGGATCCTCCACGACCGGACGAAACCTACTTCGAAATCGTTGACGCGTTTCTTGAAGCTAGCAAAATCGCCGGCATATTGATGCTTGGCCATTTCGAGTCCCGCATACCCTAAAGGCTTAGCCAGCAAGCCGCGGTCGTCCAAGATAATGTTTCAGTTCTGGCAGGCGCGGCGAACCTCGGTTCCTACTCGTTGCTGGATGTCGTCGGGATACCGGCCGTCCTTCTCAAAGGCGACCATATCGGCGCGTGTGAGCTTGGCTGCAAAACTCGTCGCAAAGCACTCGCACTGACTCGCCGCGCGCGCCGGCAGTTTTCCGTCGAAGCCGACCGTCTTGAGGGCTTCCGCTTTGCAGGCCTGTTCGAAGCCGGGGCGGACGACCTCGGTTTTGAAGCGCTCCAACTCCGTCTCCGAAAGCGTCGAGATGTTGAACGTCTTGGTCGACGGATACGCCGCCTTGTGCCAATCGAAATTGGCGTCCCAAATGTAATAGGCGCCCATTACCGCGAGGATGAGGAAACCGAGCTGGCCGATGACGGGGATGCAAGCAAGCAGGATTGCACCGACGAGCGCACCAAACCAGGACCATCCAAAAAGATGCATTAATGCGATGACGTTCAGCGGGAGCGAAAAGAGCGCGAAGGCGCTGATCATCAGGCCAAATGTCGAGCCGAGCAGGCCGGTGATCACACTCAGAACCGCCTCACCAATACCTCGCCTTTTCGTCGGCGTAGGATATCGAGGTACCTCTTGCGTCGGCCCGCCTGCGTAGGGTGCCGGCGCGGGCCGAGGTACCGGCGCTGGTCGAGGCGTTACGGGTGCCGGGGTCTGCGTGGTGGGGCGGGGCGGTTGCGGTGCCGGCGTAGGGCGCGGAGCTGGTGCTGGCGGGGGTGGTGAGACCGGACGCGTGGGCGCCGGCTGCGGGCCGGTGGCTGGGTCCTGCGGGACCTTGGGATAGAGCGGCTCGAAGGGAGCCGGCGTAGGAGCCGGGGCCGGTGGCGTTCGGGGCCTTTCCGGAGCTGCTGCCCTTGGCGGGGCCGGCTCATCGCAGACATGCTGCTGGTCGCCCTCAAAGGCTACCCACTGGCCATGCGGCATCTGCCGCAGGTTAATCCTGCGCCCGCAATGCCTGCACGGTCTGGTGTAGCTGGACATCGCTCCCCTGCTCAGCCGGGAGTACCACCGATGGTAGCAGAGGTTCAAGTTGTTGTGATAATGTATAGGGCTGGCTGCAGGGAGGCATTTTTCGGTGTCGCGCCAATATGCGAGTTGGTCGATTGCGCAACTCGAAGAGCAATTTGAACGCGCCCAAGACGGCGGCGACAGAGCGGCAATAGAAAGGGTCGTCAGCGAACTCCGCTTTCGCACCACCGCGAAGGCCCGCTCGCTGCTCCAGGCCGCGGAAAGATTCCTGGGCGTTTCCGAGCAGCCGCGCAGCGAACCGCGGGGCGCGGCGAAACCGCCGCCGAACACGAAGGCGGGTCCGACGCCAAAGCCGCCTCCTGCTGGCAAGGGCAAGCCGTCGCGAAAGCCGACAGCGGAGCAGCAGCAAGCCATCGATCAGTTTCAGCGCGGTGGGTCTGTGAAGATCAACGCCTATGCCGGCACCGGCAAGACCTCGACACTCGAATTCCTGGCGCACAGTACATCCAGGCGCGGCCAGTATATCGCCTTCAATCGCGACATTGTCCGCGATGCCAAGGAGAAGTTCCCTAACACGGTGAACTGCTCGACCAGCCACGGTCTCGCCTTTAGGGCAACGTCGTCAGCCTACCGAAACAACTCAGACAAGATGACGGGGAAGGTCAACGCCAATCAGCTTGCCGACATGCTGATGCTGAAGCGTTGGGACGTCGATGGCCGGCACGTCCTACAACCGCGATCGCAGGGATATCTCATCCTCGACACGCTGCGCCGCTATATGCAAAGCGCCGATGTCGAGCTGGCGACGCATCACGTTCCCCGACACGGGTCACTGCTTGCCGCCCCCGAGGCCACCATGCAGGCCGTGACGGGATTCGCACTCCACGGCGCAAAATATGTCTGGGGTCGAATGAGCAGCGCATCCGACCCGATGCCGCTCGGTCACGACGGCTACTTAAAACTGTGGGCTCTCAGCAATCCTGCGATTGCTGCTGACTTCATCCTTCTCGATGAGGCACAAGACACCAACCCGGTTGTGCTGGACGTGCTGCGGAAGCAGCCCGCCCAGATGATCTACGTGGGCGATAAGTACCAGCAAATCTACGAGTGGCGCGGCGCCGTGAACGCGATGGAGAAGATCGAGACCCAGGGGGAGACCTACCTCACCACCTCGTTCCGCTTCGGCCCTGCCATCGCGGAATGGGCCTCAAAACTTCTGGCCCTTCTCGGCGAGAAGCGTCCGCTCAGGGGGAACGAGACGGTCAAGAGCCGGGTCGGGAGCGTCGAGCCGCGGACCATCCTGGCGCGCACCAACGCCTCCACCATTTCCGCGATCATCGGTTGCCTAGATGAAGGCAAGAAGCCTCACCTGGTCGGCGGCACCGATGAGGTGATGGACATGCTGCGTGGCGTGCAGGATCTCAAAGAAGGCAAGCAGAGCACGGTCCCTGACTTCTTCGGTTTTGACAAATGGGCGGAGGTTGTCGAATTCGCGAAGAGCGGGGAGGGGGACCACCTGCTGTCGTTCGTCAACCTGGTCGAGGCGCGCGGCGAGCGTCAACTGATGTGGGCCCTCAACCGCACCGTTGACGAAGAGCGAGGCGACCTGACGATCTCGACCGCCCACAAAGCAAAGGGTCGCGAGTGGAGCACTGTTCGGCTCATGGATGATTTCCTGCGCAACCAGCCGGGAAAGAAGACCAATGGCCCTGATCCCGCCGAGGTACGGCTTTTCTACGTTGCCCTGACGCGCGCAAAGGAGGTCGTAGAGGTGCCGCCGACGGTGTTGTCGCTGATCCGATGATCGCGCCCTCGTGCACGAGCGCTACGCGCCCTTTGCCGGCGATCACGCGCTCCGCCCTCGCCCACCTCTACTTCGTCAGCATCCATCCATTCGAAGATGGGAATGGCCGAATCGCGCGCGCACTGGCGGAAAAATCACTCGCGCAAAATCTAGGGCAGCCGACCCTCATTGCGTTGGCCTACACCATCGAACGCAAAAGGAAGGCCTATTACGAGGCCCTCGAACGCAACAACAAGAGCACGGAGATAACGAATTGGCTGCTTCACTTCGGCAGCACAATCCTTGAAGCGCAGGAAAATACCAACAAGCGAGTGGATTTCTACATCGCGAAGACGAAGTTCTATGAGCGCCTGCGCGGGCAATTCAATGACCGCCAGGAGAAGGTCATTGCTCGAATGTTCAAAGAGGGGATTGATGGTTTCAAGGGCGGCTTGAGCGCGGAGAACTACATTACGCTCACAAAGGCGCCACGCGCGACTACAACGCGTGACCTTCAGGACCTCGTCGCCAAAGGCGCGTTGACCAGGACGGGCGAGCTCCGGCATACGCGTTATCATCTGAACCTTAGCGACCCCACGCCTCCTGCCAAATCCTGATCGGAAAACCGTGGATTTCCGGCTGAAAATGCCGGGAATTCCGGCGCTTTACTTGACCGTCAAAGCCCTCATGTTCTAATTCTGTTCTCAACAGGCGGGATCGATTCTGTCGGCCATAGCCTTGTTTGAATGACAACAGCAGCGCCCCCAGCTGGCCAGGACCATGCACGAGATCATCTGCCCCCACTGTACCAAGGCCTTCAAGGTCGATGAATCCGGCTATGCCGAGATTCTGAAGCAGGTGCGTGACGCCGATTTCGCAAAGCAACTGCACGAACGGCTGGAATTGGCCGAGCGCGACAAGCAAAGCGCTGTTGAATTGGCCAAAGCCCAGGTCGGTGGAGATCTGCAGAAGACCGCCGCTGCCAAGGATGCCGAAATCCGGGAGTTGAAGTCCAAGCTTGAGGGAAGCGAGGTCGCTCAGAAGCTTGCTGTCACAGAAGCGCTCGGTGCGGTCGAAAAGGAACGTGACAGGCTGGCGCACGCGCTGGCCGAATCGGAGCGCGAGAAGAAGGCTGCCTCAGAGCTTGCTGAGGCGCTTTTGGCCAGCGAGCAGCACAAGATCACGGCCGGCAAGGAAAAAGAAATCCAGGAGTTGAAGGCTAAGCTTCAGGCCGTCGAGCTGGAGAAGAAACTCGCCGTGACTGAAGCCGTCGGTGCCGTCGAGAAAGAGCGCGATGAACTGAAAAACGGCATTAAGCAGGTCCAGCTTGAAAAGCAGCTTTCTGAGCAGTCGCTCAAGGACAAGTACGAAACCCAGATTAAGGATCGGGACGACGCGATCGAACGCCTCAAGGATATGAAGGCCCGCCTCTCGACCAAGATGGTCGGCGAGACCCTCGAACAGCACTGCGAGACCGAGTTCAACCGGGTGCGCTCGATGGCGTTTCCGCGGGCGTATTTCGAGAAAGACAACGACGCGCGGACCGGCAGCAAGGGCGACTACATCTTTCGCGATGCGGACGAATCCGGCACCGAGCTCATCTCGATCATGTTCGAGATGAAGAACGAGAGCGACAAAACCGCGACGAAGAGCAAGAACGAGGATTTTCTCAAGGAGCTTGACCGCGATCGCACCGAGAAGGGGTGCGAGTACGCGATCCTGGTCTCATTGCTCGAACCGGACAACGAACTCTACAACACGGGCATCGTCGACGTCTTTCACCGCTATCCGAAGATGTACGTCATTCGGCCGCAGTTCTTCCTGCCGATGATCACGCTGCTGCGGAATGCCTCTCTCAATTCCTTGAAATACCGGACTGAGCTAGCGTTGGTTAAGGCGCAGAATATCGACATCACCCAGTTCGAAAGCCAGCTGGAGACGTTCAAGAACGGATTCTTGAAAAACACTGATCTCGCTTCCAGGCACTTCCATACCGCGATCTCGGAGATCGATAAGTCCATCGATCACCTGCAGAAGACGAAAGATGCGTTGATCGGCGCTGACCGCAATCTGCGCCTTGCGAATGACAAGGCGCAGGACGTAACGATCAAGAAGCTGACCCGGGGTAACCCCACGATGGCGGCGAAATTTGCAGAGCTTAAGAACCCGCCCGCTGAAGCCGCGGAGTGAGCCACCCAGTAGTTCGTTCTCGATCCAAGTGGTTTACTTGCCGAACAGCTTGCGCACGGCGCGCACCAGCCACTGCCAGAGCTGATCGAGGATACCCGTCGGCTGCTTCGACGCGTAGTAGGCCTCGCGGCGCCGTTCTTCAGCGCTGCGGCCGGTCAGCACCTGTGCGTCGGTCCATGCACCCGCCCAGTCGATGCGCCCTTGATTGATGATGTAATGTGATCGGCAGGGCAGTTGCCAGTTGCCGATCGAGGGCCAGAGGGAGGGCTGGCCGCCGCGTTCAGTGAAGGACCATTCCGCAGGACCGAGTGGAGTGACGACCTTGTTGCCGCAGCCGCAGGCGCAGAGGTGGCCCGCCACCGAATATTTCTCCGACACGTAAAGGATGCCGGGGGAGAGCTGCTTCGGCATGTACTGCACGCGCTCAAGCTTGATCGTGTTCACGGACCCTCCTGCCCGAACAGCTTGAGCCCGGCGGTATCAAAAAGCATGTGGAACGGCGCCTGCTTGTCCAGATAGAAAGCGCGCAGCTGCTTGTAGCGCAACACCGCGAGGCAGGCGTTCATCGCGTTCAGCTCAGAGATTTGGACCTGGGCGCGGTAGACGTCGTCAGGATGATCCGCGAGCTCGGCAAGTTGCATGTCGCGCCCCGCCGCGGCCTGGTCGGTCGGGTAGTAGGTGGCGCGCAGCGTGCCGGCGAGCGGCCCCTCCTTGCGGTTGAACCCCATGCCGACGTCGATGAAGGGAATGCCCAGCTTGATCAGCAGGTCGAAGATCCCGGCGCGCGCTGAGCCCTTGTCGACGCAGACGAAGGCGAAGGTCACGCCCTCGAGGTCGGCGGCCGACGTGCCGTCGATGTAGGTCTGCTTGAGCTTGAGGTTGTGGCGGAAATTGTCGTAGCGCCGCTGGTAGACGTCGGCCTTGGCCTTGCCGAGGTCCTGCTCGTCGAGATGGCCGGGCGAGCGGTAGGCGTTGTGGACGAAGTAGAAGTCGCCATCGAAGCCGCGGATCTCCTTGACCGGCGTCTTCACCATGAAGTCGAGGATGTAGCAGCCGGTGCCGCCGAGGCCGATGATCGCGATGACCTCGTCCTTGAACACGGCGGCGAGATCGCCGATCTCGGCGCGGCTGGTCAGCGTGTCGCGGAACTTGAAGACCGAGTCGCCGACGACGTCGCCGTCGACACCGAAGGTGTAGGGGTTGAAGCCGTACAGGCTCATCGCCGGCCCCCCGACCAGGTTGAGATAGTGCTCGATCTTGGCGAAGAAGTCGGTGAAGTGGCCGGCTGCCGGCTTGTTCGAGAAGCTCCGCTGCACGACGACATCGGTCTTCTGCAGCGTCAGCGACGTCGTGCTGCCGCCCAGGTTGGGGACGGGGTTGCCGTCGAGCCCATAGGGGACCGATCCCGCAAAGAAGATCTGATGGTCCTGCTGCTGGATGTGGACCTTGTCCACGAACACGAGCTTGGTGACGATGGCTCCTACCTGGAGCGCCTTGTTGGCGTCCAGATAGGGGATGTCGCGAACGACCAGATACTCGCTGTCATACCTCAGGGCGAAGCCCTTATCGAGGAGACGGCGGATATCGTCGTTATGACTGGCCAGTTCGATTAACACGGAATTCCATCCCGTCCTTGACTTCGACGCTGCCGCCCGGCGGCAGGATCCCCTCATGATGCCCCCGCGTGTAGGTCACCGAGTAGGTGATCTCCGGATGCTGGGGGTAATCGGGATACGCCAGGGTAACGACCTGGGCGTAGGTGACCTTGCCCTTCGGCACCTCGTGAGGGGTGCCGTCGACGATGATGGTGACCGTCTTTACCTTCTCTTCCGTCTCGGCCATGGCCGAATCTCCTTCAGTTTTCCTTTGACCACGGCCCGGGACTCAGCCCTTCTGGGGTAGATTTGCCGTACACATGACCAGGTTTCGCCAACAGGGGGTTGATATAGATGCGGTTCGAGACCTATATTTAACTCCCGGTTGATAAATGGCATCTAAAAATACAAATGTCAACCGTCTGATGGGAGAGGTATAACCATGGCGTTTGGAGAAAGACTCCGGCTCGCTCGATTGCGGGCCGGACTGTCGTTGGCTGCGTTGGCGGAGAAGGTGACCCCGAAGGTCTCCCCGCAGGCCATCAACAAGTATGAACAAAGCGAGATGCTGCCGAGCTCCAGCGTACTGGTCGGTCTCGCGCAGGCGCTGGGCGTGTCGCTCGACTTCCTGATGAGCAACCAGGTGGTCGCGCTCGACGGCGTGGAGTTCCGCAAGCGGTCGGCCACGTCCGAGAAGGAGCGCGCGTTGGTCGAGGCGGAGGTCATCGACCATGTCGAGCGCTACCTCGCCATCGAGGACATCCTGGCGCTACCGGAAAGACCTAGCGACCTCGACGCAATCGAACCGGCGGACATTGATGATCTGGATGCTGCCGAAGAGAAAGCATCCTGGTTGCGCGACAAATGGAATATCGGCGGCGACCCCATTCCAAGCATGGCGGCGCTGCTTGAGGAGCGCAACGTGCGCGTAATCGAGATCGATGGTCATGACGGCTTCTTCGGTCTGACCTGCCACGTCAAGCGCCCGGAGGGGAAACCGCCGATTCGTGTAGTGGTCAGGCGCAACGTCAACGTTGAGCGGAATCGCTTTACGCTGGCCCACGAAGTGGGGCATGCCGTGATCGGCGACTGTAAGGGAGCAAAGCTCGAAAAAGCCATAGACAGGTTTGCTGGCGCCTTCCTGGTGCCTGCAGATCACCTCAAGAAAGAGATCGGCACCGGCAGAACCGCATTCGCTTACGAGGAACTTGTCCGCTTGAAACATCTTTACGGCGTCTCGATGTGGGCCTTGCACTATCGCCTCAGGGATGTCGGCATCATCTCGGAGGCCAATCTGAAAAACCTGTTCCGTACGCCGGCACGGGCGTGGCTCAAGTCAGAGCCAGAAGAACTCAAGCAGGACGGAGAAACTGCGAGGCTGGAAAAGCCGCAGCGCTTCGAGTCGCACGTCTATCGCGCGTTGGCCGAAGGCTTCATCGCCTCGACCAAGGCTGCCACCTTGCTGAGACGGCCGATAGCCGATGTCGAACGCGCCTTCAAAGGGTAGAAAGTCGGTCAGGCGCGTCGTCATCAATGACGCGTCCTGCCTGATCGATTTGCACAAGGTGGGACTGGTTGAGGTGATGCTTCAGCTGCCCTACCACTTTGTGGTCGCTTTGCCTGTTGCCCATAACGAGGTGCTCGATTTCACGGCCGCGGACTGGCAACGCTTCTCCGCCGCCGGTCTCGTGCAGGTCGATCTCGATCCCGGTCAGGTCGGCCGCGCGATAGTGCACCGCTCGCAATACGCCAAGCTGACGGCGGAAGACTGTTTCTCACTGGTCTTGGCGGAAGATCACAAGAATTCGATCCTGCTTACCGGTGACGCCGAGCTTCGCAACGTGGCCGCCGGCAAGGGGTGCGAGGTCCACGGCGTCATCTGGGTGACAGACGAGATCCACAGCCGCAGTCTGTTGGCCAGCTCGAAGCTCACGCAATGCCTGGAGGCGTGGCTGAATGATCCGCTCGTCCGCCTGCCAACGGGGCATTTGAACAGCAGACTCAAGCTTCTTGCAAAGAAATAGCCTACGCCGGTCTGTAGGAGCCAATTCCCGCTTCGGCGCAATTGCGATTTTGCGAGAATGTGCTTTTGCGACGATGTTAGCTCGCGGCGGAATACGGGGAACGAAGATGGCATTTTCCAGGAGCAGGGCCAAGGTACGCGTCTATCATTTTGTTGACCGAGACTACGGGCTCGATGATCTTCGCAGGCGACGCCTGAAGATTGCGACCGTTGCCAACCTCAATGATCCCTTTGAGCTTTTGCCCTCATCCACCGACAAGGCGCTCCGGGCACGATTTCGCGCCTGGCGGATGCAATTCGACCAAGCCTTCGGAATGCTCTGCTTCAGTCGCCATTGGAGAAATCCCGTGCAATGGTCGCACTACGCGGTGAAGCATACCGGCCTGTGCTTTGGTTTTGACATTCCTGCGAACCTGCTCACGAAGGTCCGTTATGCTGCCAATCGACTCCCGGCCCGCGTTGACGTCATAGAGGGTGGTGGGTTCGAGGCTCAGAAGGAAATACTCACCGTGGCCCGCCGCAATCCAATTAAAATGCCGTATAAGCCTTTGATTTATCCTAGTGTATTTGATTCGCATAACCTTCATTATGGAATATCCGAAGTTGAGTTTGAATCGTGCTGCCGAAGCATGTCTAGCCGATATTCATTGCAGTTCGGCGCCGCCACGGCAAACGGCTTTCGATTTCAATCTGAAGCGAGAAGCTCAAAAATGTGCGGATTACAATAATCAAGCCCAGAATTCCGAGGTGCTCGAAAGTCGGCACGATGGCAACCACGCCGATGATGTCGGCTGCGATTAAGAACTCTAGTCCCAATAGGATGCCGCGGCCAAGATTTTCCCGACAAGATCGGAAAGCTCAGGAGTGAGCGATGGAAAAGGTTATTCTTAGCGCGCTGAGATTAGTAGCACTTTCGCTATCAAATCCCCTGGTTGTTGCGATTTGGCTGCCCGCCCGTACGCCAAGCACCGATGATCGCCTCGCCGCCAATCTATAACTGGACTATATCGGCGGCTATATTGGAGGAGCGTTCAGTGGCAATAACAGTAATTTCGGCCCGACTGTGACCGGCGGCAACGGCGGCGGTGTAGAATATACATGTTCGCCCCGAACTGGTCGGCCAGGCTGAGTACATATATTGCAACTTCGATCGTAGCACGTTCATCACGCCAGTCGCGCTGGCCACATTCGAAAGCTTTCGCATCGACGAGCATACTTTCAAGATTGGCCTGAACTATCGGTTCGGCTGGGCTGCCGGAGCTATCGCCGCGCGCTACTGATCAATTTTGACTTAGCAAACCGAAAGCCCCGGAGTGTCCATGGCCTTTTTTGCGTTCACCACCTAATCCGGAATACAACATCTACCCCGTGTCCACGTACGGGGGGAAGATCAACGTCTCACGACAGCATGAGAATTTCCTCTCAGCACCTCATGACGGGTTTCCTCGCCTTGTCGCCAGAAGCGAATGTCGAAACTCTTTGCTCCGAGATGCAGGTCCATTACCGTCACGTCGGGAAGCCAATCCGGCAGCCTGGCATCAATGTATAGGCGGCCTGATATTGAATCAGGCTCAAGTCCTAAAATCGACTGCAGCAGCATAAAGGCGGAGCCTGCAGCCCAAGCTTGTGGAACGTTGGCGCCAAGATACTGGACGGGAAATCCGCCAGGCTGGCGCGAGATCCCGGCATACAGCTCGGGTAGCTGATTGAGCAGGAAGTGGCTGGCCGCCTCGCTCACATCGCGCGCAATTTGAGCAGCTTCGACGACATAGCCGTAGCGCTTGAAGCCGAGTGCGATGATGCCGTTGTCGTGCGGCCAAACTGAGCCGCACTGATAGGAATAAGGGTTGTAGCACGGGTGCAGTGAAGAAAGCGTGCGAATGCCCCAGCCGCTCCACATGTCGGGCGCCATCAGGCGTGCCACTACACGCTTTGCGCGATCGGGTGGGACGATTCCGGACCAGAGGCAGTGTCCGGGATTGGAGGCGACAGTGAGGACCTTCCGCTTTGCGCCATCAAGTGCATAAGCGTAAAAGCCCATCTCCTCGTCCCAGAATGCTTCATTGAAGCGTCGAAACAGAGTATCCGCCTTCTCCCGCAAGTTCCGGGCGCGGTCCGCGCGGTCGAGCGCGTCGTAGATCTCTGCCATCCGAATCCAGGCATCATACACGTAGCCCTGCAATTCGCAGAGGGCTTTTGGCCCCTTAACGAGTGATCCGTCCGGATAAGGAACGGCATCACCAGCGTCCTTCCAGGACATATTTTCGTAGCCGACCGGAGAGCGCGTCTGATACTCCTGAAAGCCGTCGCCATCGCGATCACCAAACTCGTCGATCCAAACCAGGCAGGCTTCCGCCGCCGCCAAATGGCGCTCTAGCAAGCCTTGATCGCCGGTGGCGCGCCAAGCGGCATGCAAGGTGACCACGTAGAGTGGTGTCGCATCTGCCGTGCCATAATAGGGCGTATGCGGAATGAGCTTGAAATGCGCCAGTTCTCCATGGCGCATCTCGTGGAGGATCTTGCCCGGCTCGGCATCACGGTAGTCGTCCCGTTCACGTGCCTGAAGGTTGCCGAGCACCTCCAGCGTGCCGCGAGAAAAGTCCGGATAGACCAGCATGGTCTGCAGGCTGACGATCAGACTGTCGCGACCGAACAGTGCGAGGAACCAGGGCAGGCCAGCGGCGGGGACGGACACCGTGTGATCGATGCCCGCGTGCGGCAGCCGCAGTGCGGCGGTATCGTCGATTGCCTGGTGGAAGAAGCGGTAGAACTCCTCGTTGCTGGTGCGCATCTTGAGCGCGGGCTGCGGCCTGTCCGCCCGCATCTCTGCGGCATGGGCGGTCGGGGCGTGACTAATGCAGTGGGGCGGGGCTGCGAAGCCTCGGCCACAGTCGGTCATCTCGTACAGCAAGCAGCAATGCCACGCCTCGCCGGGGGTAAGCTTCACCTCGAAACTAACGCGACCGTTGGCATAAACGGCGGTAGGTTTGCCATCGCGCGGGCCGACTTCGATCGCGCGAGAGAAATCGGCGTTGCGGTAGGTCGTGCGCAGACGCTGTTCTATATCCAACCATTCGGTAGTTACGCGACCGCGGCGAACGATGTGGCCTGATTTTACCTCGAAGATGTCGGCGAAGTCGCACCGGAGCGCAATCTCCAGGTTGAAGCGCACTGTCTTCGGGCCGTAATTGGTGACGTCAAGGTCCTCATGCATGCCACCGCTGATGGAGCGGCCGATGACGAGCCCCAAGGTGCGGGCCGAAACCGCTCCGTCCTCAGTGTCGAAAACTCGGTTGGTGAGGAAGATGCGCGCGGCGTCGTAGCTGATAGCACCGCCATTCAGCAGGTCCCAGGACACCCCATTGGCATAAATGGCCCAGGCACTAATCAAGCGGGTGTCGAGGAAGTAGAGCCCTTTCTCGGACGGATAGTCGATCTGTCCGCTCAGATCGCAAACAAGCACAGTCTGGCCTTCGCGAATGGCAATTTGCGGCGGGCCGACCTGGACCTTGAAGGACACTAGTTTCCGCCTTCCTTCGACCGGTGCTGGATGAACAAACCAGGCCCGTCAAAGTTCCTGGGATGAAAGACCGGCTCGAGAGACTAACTAATAAGTGCGGAGCCTTCCTTAGCGAGGTTGCCTGTTGTGGACCCAGATCAAGATGATGGTCGCGGCATTTACCGCCAACCGCCCTGGCGGCGGCTCAAAATGCAACGCCGTGCCGCGCGACTTGGTGTCCAATCCAACATATTCCAGCGCCACGTCCGCCGGGCCAAGCAGCTTGCTGTATCCCGTCCCACGGCGCGCGCGCGTCTCTCCCAAAAGATCGGCGAAGTCGCTGTCGAACAGCAGTTTCGATTCGATTCGAAACTCGTTGGGCGGTCACCGTGATTTTGTAGGCCAATGCGCTGATAAGCGGTGCCACCACCATAAAGTTATTCGCACGATGTGCGCCATATCCTTCTGCAACACGATGCGGCCGTGGTGATAGACGTCGGGATTCGTGAGATCGACGGTCAGCGCCGAATTGTCATCGCGCAAATCGATCACAATAGCAGCGGCTGCACTTCGTCCAGTACGATGCGAGCGGGCGAGATAATGGTGTCGCAATTGAACAATCCGTCAGACCCGGCCCGGCGGATGCCGATATCGTCATGGCTGTCGAGAACGATGAAGGTATCGTCATGTTTAAGTGAACGGCGTGGCCTCGCCGCCGAGCCTGTCATGGGTAATTTAAAACGGCGATTCCGAAACCGCCTCGACGGTCTCAATCACCGTTAGTGCAATGACGTTAGCTGAAATTCGATTAGTTCATTCGCTGTCTTCAAGGGCGCTTGTGAATCAAGACGGCGACACCATACGACGGGGATCCCACCGTGGGAATTGCTCTTGTCGGGCCGAATAGCATTTGAAAGATCAGAGTGCGAAATAGAAGCGGAGCTTCGGGAACTTGGCGGATGAGCAAACGTTCCCTTCGAAGCTGTTTTTCCCCGGTCAGAATGGTCAAGAACCGAGTAGATGCGCATCGCGCAAATACCCCCGCTGACGGAGGCCGTTCCGCCAAAACTTTATGGCGGTACCGAGCGAGTGGTGCATTGGCTTACAGAGGAATTGGTCGCTCGGACACGATGTAACACTATTCGCCAGCGGCGATTCTAGTACTCCCGCGAAACTGGACGCAATTTGGCCAAAAGCTCTGCGCCTCGATGGCTCAGTACGCGATCCCAACGCATTGCACATGGTGATGCTGGGGCGAGTGCAACAGAAATGCGCTGAGGAAGAATTTGATAATTTACACTTTCGCTTGGACTATTATCCGTTCTCGCTGTTCTCCCGGCAGCCGACACCATTCCTCACCACACTACACGGCAGGCTCGATCTGCCGGAACTTCAGCCGGTCTTCACCACATTCTCCTCAGTGCCGTGGCGGCAGAGGGGGTGGCAAGCCGGGCGATCGGGCGTACCGTTGGCTGCACGACTGGGACAGCGTCGAAGTGGCGGGTGCGCTATGCCGAAAGGCGGTTTGCGGCCTCGACGAAACGGGCGACCGAGGTGGCGTCAGAATACAGGGCAGAAACAGACCAACGCATTCTGCCGATGTTGGATCAGCCAAAGCCAAAGGGATATGCCCGCTGGTCGGGACCGCTGCTTGCCGCGGCACTCGGCGACGTCGATGTGCAGTATATCTGGCGCTTCTTGCGAGCCCAGAAGATCGATCTCGCCGGGCGCAAATCCTCGTGCGAGAGCAGCGATCCGGAGTTTGCCGCCAAGGCGGCCGACGTGGTCGAGCTCTATATGGTGCCACCGGAGAACGCGATCGTCCTTTGCGTCGATGAAAAGCCCTCGATCCAGGCGCTGGAGCGCGCCCAGGGCTATCTGAAAATGCCGAACGGCCGAGCACTGGGGGTCACAGTCACGATTACAAGCGCAACGGGACATCGACGCTTTTCGCAGCCTTCGAGGTGGCCACCGGCAAGGTGACGGCCGCTCGCAAGAAGCGACGGCGGCGCATCGAGTTCCTCGACTTCATGAACGACATTGTCGCCGCCGGCCGGCCAAAGCCATCCACGTCATTCTCGACAACCTCAACACCCACAAACCCAGGAACGACCGTTGGCTCAAGCGGCATCCGAACGTGAGGTTCCACTTCACGCCAACCCGGGCCTCATGGCTCAACCAGGTCGAGATATGGTTCTCAATTCTGCAGGAAATGTCTCTGTCAGACGAATCCTTCACCTCCGTCAAACAGCTTAGAAAGCTCATCGATGCGTTCATCGATCACTACAACGTCGGTGCCAAGCCGTTCGCCTGGACCAAGTCCGAAGTCCACCAAAAGCGGCTCAAAGCACGCTTCGCGGATCAATGATTCCGGGTACTAGTGATGATTGAGGCCATGGCGTGCGGTACGCCCGTAATCGCATACAACCGCGGTTCCGCTGCCGAGATCATTGATGAAGGCCTAAGCGAGGCAGCTTTCTGACCTCACGTGCGGGATTTGTTTTCATTGGATTCGCTGTCATCGCCGGCGCGCTTTTGTTCACCGAGCACCGAGCCCATGTCTTCGGTGTGCTGATCTGGCTGCCGCTCCTCGCTTGCCCTTTCATGCATCTCTTCATGCGTCATGGGCATGGCGGTCATGGAGGACATAGTCAGCCAAGGGAAGAGACGAAGACGCCATGACTGATTCACCCGCCTATGGCCTATGGGGCTTGGTACTCGTCAATTCGGTTGTCTTTATCTTGTTCGCTTACAGCTTCTTCAAGCCACAGACGACCCGGGACTGGCGATCGTTCAGCGCGTTTGGCGCCTTTCTCATCGCGTTGTTTGCGGAGATGTACGGATTCCCGCTTACCATCTATTTCCTCTCTGGATGGCTGCAAAGCCACTATCCGAATGTCGACTGGTTTTCCCACGACGCCGGCCATCTGCTGGAGATGATGTTCGGCTGGAAGACGAATCCGCACGCCGGGCCGTTCCATATTCTCAGCTTCGTGTTCATTATAGCCGGATTCTTCCTGATTTCCGCAGCCTGGAAGACCCTCTACGAAGCCCAGCAGCATGCCGGCCTGGCGATCACGGGGACTTACAGCTACGTTCGCCATCCGCAATATGTCGGCTTTATTCTCGTGATGTTCGGCTTTATAGTGCAGTGGCCAACGCTTCTCACGCTCGCGATGTTTCCGGTACTCGTCGTAATGTACGTCAAACTTGCGAAGAATGAGGAGCGCGAGGCGCTCGCATCTTTCGGCGACGATTACCGCAGATACATGGCGGACGTGCCCGGATTCATTCCGCATCTTTCGCGCCTGTTCGGAGGCCCGGCGCAGAAGAGATTTGGCAATGGCTGACGTGATGGAGGCCGCCAAGGCGGATAAGAGCCCCCAAAGATCCGCAGCGACGCGTCTGAGCCCGGCATCAGCGCAGGGACCGGATTTGCGCGCGAAACCTGAAAATGAACTCGCGGCGCCTACCGCCAGCCGAACAGGCAACCCTTCAGCCATTTCGCCTTTCGTTGACGTCATGGCCTATCAGCGAGACGTCTGGAAACGCTGGATTCTTTTCGCCGACACGTTGCGCCAGCGTGCGGACGATTTGCTGGCCCACGACCGTGCTGGCAAACCACCGCTCCTTGATTTCGACTACGAGCTCATTCTAGATGCTTGCAGGTTCGAAATGCCGGCAAACTATGCGTTGCTACGTATCACCCGCGTTGCCGACGATTGCATTGCGGATTGTCTCGACCTCTCCAAGCCCCCTCTGATTATTGTCGATCCGCGTGCCGGTCATGGTCCGGGTATCGGCGGGTTCAAGCGCGAGTCGGAAGTCGGCATAGCCTTGCATGAGGGGTATTCGGTCTATTTCGTCGTCTTCTTTCCCGAGCCATGCCCGGGCCAGACAATCGCCGACGTGCTGCACGCCTTGCATCGTTTCGTCGAGGAAGTGGCGGGCCGCCATTCCGGATCGCCGCCGATCCTTTACGGAAACTGCCAGGCCGGATGGGCAATTACATTGCTCGCCGCCGATTGCGAAGGTCTCGCCGGTCCAATCGTCTTGAACGGATCGCCACTTTCCTATTGGGCCGGCGATTCCGGTGCCAACCCGATGCGCATTTCCGGCGGCCTGTTAGGCGGAGCCTGGCCTGCGCACCTCATGGCCGACCTCGGAAATGGGCGTTTTGACGGCGCCTGGCTTGTGCAGAATTTCGAGGGACTGAGGCCGGAGGCGGTGTGGGAGAAATACACGAACCTGTTCTTTCATGTCGATAGCGAGCGCGAGCGCTTTCTCGGGTTCGAACGCTGGTGGGGCAGTTTCTATTTCCTCAACCGCGAAGAGATACTTTCCATCATTGGGAACCTGTTTGTCGGCAATCGGCTGGAACAAGGCACCTTTCCCATCTGCGACGAGTGCTTTGCTGATCTGCGCCGAATTCACAATCCGATCGTTATCTTCGCCTCGTCCGGCGACAACATTATTCCGCCTCATCAAGCGATGGGTGGATTCCCGTCGTCTACAAGGACACCGAGGATCTGAAGCGGGCTGGCCAGCGGATCGTCTATCTCCCCAATTCCCACGTCGGCCATCTCGGGAGTTTTGTCTCCGCTTCCGTCGCGAAACTGGAACATCGAGCAATCCTCGACAGCCTGGCCGAAATCGCCGCACTGCCACCGGGTCTCTACGAAATGAAGATCGACAACCCCACGGGCGATCCCGATTGCCGGAAGGGAGCGTACAATATCCGGTTCGAGGAACGGCAAGTCGAAGACATTCGGTTCCCCGTCGATCGACCGGCTTTCGAGCGCGTCCGGAGACTCTCAGAGCAACTGGCAGCGTGTACACAGCCACACTTTCCAAGTGGGTCCAGTCGGTGACGACTCCGTACACGGCTACCCTCATGGAATGGCTCCACCCCATGCGAGTCAGCCGTCACATGTTCGGCTCATCATTCAACCCGAGTATGCCCGTCATTGCTTCCCTCGCATCGACGATCAGGAGCGACCGGCATGCCGTGCCCGACGATGCTCCTCTCAAGAAAGCCGAAGCCGCAATGTTCGATGCGGTACGCGAGACCCTGAGCCGGGCTCGCGTGACGCGTGACGACGCGCTGGAGCAGGTGTTCGATCGGGTTTATGGCAGCGGCGGCGCGTCAGTCGACGACCATTTGGCGGATGTGAACAAGAAAATCGGTTGATGGGATGCGCTCAGAAAGCAAGCCTTGGGCGCCCTCATCGATCATGCTGATCATGGCAGGGGTGACTCTGATTGGCATGGGGCTGTATTTCATTTTGCTGCGTCCGCCGCTGCTACCCGAAGACGTGCGCTACATGGCCTTGCCGGCGGCCCAGCTTGATATCCTCAGGCCGCGACTGGAGTTGTGGCTTATGCACGTCTTCCGCGTCATGGGTGGCTACGTGCTGGCGACAGGTGTACTGGCGGTCACTTTGGCAGCAACGGCGTTCCGTGCGCATCAAATGGGTGCGGCAATAGGCGCCCTGATCGGCGGAGCCGCTTCCATCGGCTGGATGGCGGCTGTTAATTTTATGATAGACTCGGACTTCAAATGGTTCCTGCTTGGAATCGCGCTGCTATGGGCCTGCAGCCTAGGACTCTTTTGGCGCGAGCGTTTGGTTCGTACTCAACGTTGAAGCGGCTCGGGCCGCGATGAGCTCAATGGCATCCACCAAATTGTCGCGCCTGCACAAGATGCTCATGGGATCCGGCAGGTGCTGGCCGACAACCTCTGTCGCCAGTAAACGTCAAAGCCACTGCTGCAATGTCGCGCAGCATTAATGGCCCTTAGGGCCGCCGTAATATCGATGAGCATTATACTGGGGAACATCGCTTCCTATAAAGTTGTAATTCGTTGACGCCCTCGCGTTCCTCATAGCGTGCTCTTCTGTTTTCGGTCCGCCTTGATAGCGATGCGCGCTATCCGGCTTGACGGCGCGCGTCATTCCGGGAGCGATCATCAACTGCAGTATAGCTGCGGCTAAGAGTGTTTTTCGTACAAACATCCGCGTCTCCCGTTTTGGTATAGCATTGCACACTGACTTAAATTTCATAGACGATGCGGATCGTCGGAAAGTTGACCCAGATCAACAAGCGCTGCATTCTCAGACGTTAACTTGAGTTTCAATTCGCAGCATGCGGATTTTAGCGTAGCCGGCCGTTGGACCGGCGCTCAGGAGAACACATCCTATGAAGTACGTCTTTGGCGCCGCGGCTATTTTAGCGTTGGCAGGTATGGGTAATCTCGCGCTGGCTCAGCAACCGGCCACGACGACCCCGGCACCAGCGGCGGGTGCCCAGGATCAACCGTCGGGCACGTCCACGATGGCCCCCGGTTATATGGAGCACGAGAAGGGGATGAACAAGATGGGCCACGAAAAGGGAATGGGAATGGGAAAGGACATGGGTTCGACGACGAGCGGTCAGAGCCGCCAGGGTCCGATGGGCGGGATGCCCTCCTGCCCGTCCGGCCAGACCGCGTCGGGTACACCCTCCACCTGCAAATAGACTACCGATAGCGCCAGAGCGACCCGCCGAGGGATAACTAGCGCCCCGGCGGGCCTATACGGGGGCCCGAGAACTGCGTCACTACTATTCTAAGCACGCAGCCGAATCCTGCACCGTCGAACAGCCGTACCCCGGACGTCCTTCGCTGCACATTGGAATGCTGCCTACACAAAACTCTGAAATGCCCCGCAAGGCCCTGCAAACTCGCGAAGCGCTTTATCGATATTGCGGGTGGAGAACGAGCGGCGGGTTATCCAAACGACGGTTCAAAAGGAGTAATTTCAAGCGGCGAAAGGTTACCGAGTCGTGGTCCCCCAGCTAATCAACCTTCACGACCAAACGACAGATGTCCTGTGTGGTGATGGCGAAGACGCCCATCGAAAGATCGGTCGCTATCGACGGACCCGTCGCCTAACCCCACGGCCTTCAGGACCCTATGATCCTGCTATTCGCGATGCGGCCACGGTGGGCCGAATCGCAGAAGCTAGGTCCTTTTGGACCAATGAGGCACCACTTCGCCGAACGGCGATACCGTGCTCGGATCCCCAGACAACTGCTCGAACACGCTTGCGATTTCGGCGTTGGCAAGTTTGGGTTTTCCTGGGCAGCATTCTGGTTGCGTGCGGAAGCCTCTCGGCTTCGGTCGGACCTGTCTTTGCCCAGGACAACCCGGATGCGCATAGCGCGCATCACCCCCCGCTACCTCGGAACAGTCTAGCCCGCCTCCGAATTCCGGTACCGCGCCGGCTGCCATGCCCACAACACCCGCGACCCCGCCCCAGGCAAACCCGATGGGCGGTATGGGCGAGATGATGGGGCAGCTGATGAAGCAGCCGGCAAAGCAGTTCTATCCCTCGCTGATGAACATGCCGACGCTGACGCCCGAGGCGCGCCAATATATCGAGCGGGAGGCCCAGCAGCGTCTGGCAACGGGTACTCAGTCCATTGGCTCCGGGAGACGGAGCTTCATCACGCGATGGCGCAAAAAGATGCTGTCGCCATTCAGAAGGCTGCGGCGCGGGTGCGCGAAGGCCTGCTGCAAACCGAGAGCGGGGCTGCGGCGTTGCGCGCGCTCAGCGAGGGACAAGAGCCGCGCCAGTTCGCGCTCGCCTGGTTCAAGGGTCAGATGAGCCTGCCGGTCAAAGACTGATGTCTGGCGACGGACTTTGGGGCTTGTCTTGGTACCACCTGACAATGATGGCCTTTTTGGTCGCATTCCTGCTCGGGGCCGTCCTGATCCACTACGCCCGGCTGCGCAGCATCAGCAAGCTAGTCCAGCGACTGACTCCCGCACCGGCCGGCTCGGCGGCCCCCGTTGCACCGACTCCGTCGGCCCCCCCGTCGCCTTCGGCGGCCCCGCCAGCTCCCGCTCAAGCCCCTGTAGTAGCTGCGGCAACTTCAACCGCGGCCGGCGCACCGAAGCGGCCGTGGTCGGGCCTGCTGCGCGTCGCCGCGATTTTCGAGGAAACTCCCAACGTCAAGACGTTCAGGTTTGTGGGAACCGACGCTGGTGCCTGCGGATTCCGACGAAGTCGCCCAGGCGTACCGATATGAAGTCGCCCGTGGATTCCGAGAGGATGTCGCCCACCTT
>NZ_JBYSYD010000013.1:0-48667 GCF_058782905.1 Bradyrhizobium sp. FW305-F6 | reverse complement strand
TCACTCTCTCCTCAGCTATCCAAGGAGGGGGCAATCCCTTGTGACGCTGAGGGGGCAGTTTTCCATGGCGCGCGACAATGGGCGGCCCATATGCTGCCTCGGGGGCCTTCTCGCAACCGATCGAAGGCGATCACCTGCTTCACGATCTCCGCCGGCAGCCCGCGCTCGTCCGTGAGATAGCGCCAGGCTGGCGAGCCCGGGCGCGGCTTAAAGCGATGTTGCCACCGCTCAGTAACGGATCTCGGCCCCTTCGGCCTTGCCGGCCGCTGCCACGCTGGGGCGCTGGGACAGAAACCAACCATATCCGCAACACAGTCATATGCTTCGACGAAACCATCGGCGCCCAGATGTTCGGCGAGCGAAAACACGTCCCCCTTCGCCGGAGACAACGGATCGAACCAGCCGCGGCCTTCGTGGATAACGATGATGATGTTGCTGTCACGCCGATACTTGATCGCGCGTCGGGTGCTTTCCCTGACGTCGACCTTCCAGCCGTCTTTCTCGAGCAGGGCCGCGCAGCCGACCTTTTGGCGCAGCTCTTCGATTTCTCTCTTGTCCATTTATCTGCACCGGTCTCGCGCAAGCGAGTCCGCCCCTTTCTTCTGTTGATCTCTCTTGCTCCCAGCCTTGCGGAGCATCCCCGACCGGCCGCGAAGCCTGCCGAATGCAAGGGCGCGCTGACCAACCGTTAGTCGCCGCGTCATCGGGCGCGGCGAAGCTTCCCTTGCAGCCGGCATGGCGCCAGCGGCAGCCGGTCGCCCGGCTCAATGAGCCGGGCACCAGGGGTCGTATTCGTGAACGACGGCGTCCTGATCGCCGTCGTACTCGCTGGAGACCATCACGCCGAATTCGTTGTCAGCCTGGAACAGAATGACCGGCACCATGAGCGTGCGGGCCAGATCGAAGGCGTGGTTCTGGGCGAGAGTGAGATTGTGCGACATTGAAGGCTCCCGTCTTGCGGCGGGGACCATCCCCGCTCGACAGGCGCCGACGTGTTCGGGGGCGGCCGCGGTCACGTCGAGAGGCGAAGCCGAAGAGGTCGCACGCTTGCGTAGCGAACCCCTTGCGGGTTGATCGTGGAAGGCCGCACCAGAACCAAGGAAGCCCATTCGAGAGTGAGGTTGGTCCTTCACCGGAAGTCGGGTGTGCCAAGAGGCGCATATTTGGTCGCGCGGATAGCCACGGCACCCACCGCTTGCCGCCGCTAGCTTCGGGGCTTCTCGGCCGGGCGCGACCTCGTCGGCGTGCTTCAGGATGGCCATGGTTCTACATCATAGATCCCCTTGGACCGCAGCTTGTGTGACTAGCGACCTTGATGGTAATCCTCTCAGCTGGATCGCGGGCAGCGACGATGGGCCACCCGCCCAGCCGAATACTTTCTCCCCCGGCTGCTCCCAACCGTGTTCCCGTCGCAACGGTTGACGGTCACCATCTTCGCGTCGGCCTAAGTTGGATTTGGAATTATCCTATTTCCGTTCTGGAACGCACTGATCATTTGTTAATTGCCCTGGAGGTACCCCCCGGCGGTCGACGATGTGTGAGAAGTGCAACGAACTGGACAAGAAAATCGAGCATTACAAGGCGATCCAGTCCCGCGTCACTGACCGAACCACACTGGATGGCATAGCCGAGCTGATCGCACAGCTGCTCGCAAGGAAGGCCGATCTTCACCCGGAGACCAAACAGTAAATACGCTGTGGGATAGTGCCTGCAGCTGATCCTTCTACCGTTCATGAGGACGCCTGTGGAACAGCTATAAGAGACCCGAAGACCCGTATGGCGACCTCGTCGCGAGCAAGATCTAGCCTCCGGCGATCTACGCGGCGAGGACTAATTGCGGGTAGCAGAAGCCGAGCGCAACCGCGTCCCCGCCCACTGGACCCGCTGGGGGACGGAAAGTTAACCCGCGCGGATGAAAAGCTGCCACAAACTGCTTGTCACGAGGAAAGGTCAAGACGATCTCTGGCATGAAGGTGTAGGATGGGACTCTCCGATTTTACGAGAGTGGCCCAATCCCTTATAACGAGGTCGCCTTCGCGGAAGTCAGCGCTTTCGGTTGCTCTCAGCTCCTGCAGGGTGCGATGGACGGTGGCGATCCCCATTCCCCACGCTTACGCCCAATTCGCCCATACTGGCTGAAAGATCATTGTCATGTTGTCAGTTAGCTTGGCCTGCCGCGCCCGATAGAAAAGCTCGCAGAGCCGACGGGCCATCCGTGCAAGTTTTTGACCTCGCGCCTTCGCGGGAATATCCGAGCGAGACTGGACGCCATTCTGGAGCAGAGGTGCAGTGGCCTGGTTCATGGTGGAGATCATAGCACACGCAGATACGTCGCAGAGAGGCTCGCCGAAGTTGCTAGCCATGAGATGACGCACCTCAAAGAACTAACCATCGTTGCTCGCCGTGCGCCACTTAGAGTTGGCTAACCGAAAGGCGGTCTGAGAGTACGATCTATCGGCGGGGTCCAGCTTCCGTAGTCGAGTGCATTGAAGGCTGGGGGGTGGAAGATCGGGTAAGTACGGGCTGCCGCTGAAGGGCGGCAGAATTCATCGCCAGCATGTTTGCGGAACTGCCAGCTCGCGGAGCCGCGATAATTGGCCCTGTCGATGCCATATCGAACGCCTTAGCTCTGGCTCATCGGAGGCGTCTGGATGCAGCGATTCTGGGCATCTTAGTACACGGTGGATTTGTCCTATCCTTTGGCCGAGATACTCTGGGCCCGCGACATTCCAGTATTTGCAACGAGCTTGCCCGGTAGAATCGCTGTCACAGCCTTGGCGAGGTGTGAAACCCTTTCAGCCGGACGATTTTCGGCCCGATCGCAGGCAGTCGGGGACGGCACGGCCTTTACCGCCTTGGCGCCTTCGTGGCGGCCCGGGGCAGCCTGCGATTGGGTCGAGCGCGCACCAAATATCTGGTTGTCGCTCCTTCGGACGCAAGTGGTCGAGACCGATCCGGGACCGGACTTGCCTATCGCTTGCAATTTTGCATGCCAATGCAGCTGCGGGGCCGAGGCCGCTTTTCGAGAACCGATGTCGCGGAAGAAGGCGACCCGCGGCCCGCCTCTTTAGTATCGCAACAAGGCTTGCAGCGGCGATTTCTCGCAAAGAGCTGAACGGCACGTCGGATCGCGGACGAAGTGGACCTGCGCTCTGCGCTCAAGCGCCTGCTGGAGCGCCGCCTCAAAGAGATCATCGACCGCCTCGAGAGAGGCCTCGCCGCAAACAGGACACTTGGAAAGCTGTGCGTCTTCGAACAAACTCCCGCAGTGACCGCATTGCGAGCCAGCAGAAGCGTAGCTGTCATCGACGACCAAGGTGAGAACTCGTCCCTCGCTCAGACAGTCTAACGTCTCCTGCGTTCCCGTTGAGACCGCCCCTGGATTCGCTTCGCGCAACCGGTCGACAAGCTCGCGCTCCTCTCGGGCTTTGAGCTGATCTTGTATCGCGGCGGCCACAGCACCGATTTCGGCGGACGACGCATGTACGCTGGCCTCGAACGCCGCAAGGCGGGAAAGGGAATCCTTGGACAGATGATCGCGGAACGCCGCGCTCATGTCGGGAGGCGCACAGAGCAAAATATGAGACGTTTCGAACTCCCGGCCTATGATCTCCGCCATCGAAGCCAAGGCCTTTGCTTCGTCCTTCATGAGTTGGATCGCCAGCGCATCGCGGCGGTCGCGCGGGACGCGATCCGTCAGCATGCCCCGAATGCGCTGCCCCTTGACGCGGTAGATCTCTTCGATGGTGCCGAGATGGCTGACGAAAAAGCGGCTCTGCTCCCGCGAAAGGACCGCAAGTAGCATTCGGTCGCTGCCGCCCCAGGTGCGCAACAGAGGTCGCAGGTAGGGCCGGGGGCCGATGTGGATACTGTCCGGCAGCGGAATCGGCAGCGTGATCTGCCGCCAGATCCCGCGTTCGCGGCAAGCGAAGAATGCAGCGCCACGACCGAGCTCGGGCAATTGGTGATCCAGCGCGCCCTGGATATCCTCGATGTCGGCATTGACGCTGGCCCGAGCGGCCTGATCAGACGTCTGAGAGATCCTGTGGCTGAGGGCCGACAGGGCCGACTGCCAGGCGCGCCCGACGCGCCGTTCCGGGGTCAGCTGTAGATAGAGGCTGACGACTGGCGCGCCCGCCGTGTCGAGCGCAGCGAGAGCGCGGAAATGCTCGGGAGAGAGCAAGCGATAGGAGTGCTCTTGCATCCGCGCGCGAACGTTCTGAACGATCCGGTCCCGCAACTCGGGAGTGAGAGCGTGATGCGCGTCAATGGCGAGGCTGAGAGCCTTCATTTGCAGTCCTCCTCATCAGTTCAGCCAAGCGGGCTTGCCCCTCTCGCCAGAGCTGCGACAGGCTTTCCCGCGAAATTCGCAAACCAACTGCAATTTCGGTAAAGCTGAGGCGGTGGACATGACGCATTACCAGCACCTGGCGAGCAATGGGGGATAGACCCGGAATATTTTGGTCGAATACTCCCGCGGCGGGCTCCAGATCGGACTCAGCACACAGAATGTCCTCCTACCGCACCACCTCGTCTGGTTGAAACCATTCGTAGAAGCCTTCGTCATCGTCGTAGATCGGCGGCTCCGGCGCACGCGCCTCCAACGAAACCGAAACGAGACGCCGCAGCAGTTGCTCCTGCCGGACGATGCGCATCAGCACGCGGAACTGGAGCCCGAGCAGCCATGCACGAAGACCGAGGGCTTGCGGACGGGTTCGGCGGTCTCGCCATGCCCGCAGCAGGGTCTCGCCAACGAGTTCCTCCGCAGACAGATCGCCGTCGCGCAGATCGCCGAGGGCAACCTGATATCGGATGTCCCGCTCAGCGGCAGCGAACAGCTCGTCCAGGTGAGCGCTGATCAAAACCTGGAAGGCGTCCCGATCGCCGTCCAGGCAACGCGCCCATGCCGTGCTGTTTTCCAACGTACCAGACGCAGGGCCGGATATACTGGCGTCCGAGACATCGATGGGCGTCATGGTTATGTCCCGTATTGGGCCTCCTCAATTGGCTTCGTTTTGAAACCCAGTTTCCGCCTGAGCATGCAATCGTGCGATCGAATGTCCCGCGAGGCTCTGCAGGTGACGCTCGGGTGCAGGGCGCTTTCGCAGCTGCTTCCGGTAAAGCTTGACGTATTCGGCAGCCATACGGGTGGCGGAGAAGCGCTCCTCGAAACGGGCGCGCACCGCCTTGCGGTCCAGCGCCAGAAGAGACGGCATGGCCTGCACGGCCTCTTCGACGCTTTCGACGATGCGTCCGGTGATCCCGTTCTCGACGATCTCGGCGACCGATCCTCCGCGGAAGGCCAGGACCGGCGTGCCGCATGCCATGGCCTCGATCATGACGAGACCAAAGGGTTCCGGCCAATCGATCGGAAACAGCAGTGCTGCCGCGTTGCCCAGAAATTCGGTCTTTTCGCTCTCGTTGATCTCGCCGATGAATTCCACCCCTGGACCGTCGAGCAGCGGCGCAATGGTGTCGCGGAAGTAGGCCTCGTCGGCACTGTCGACCTTCGCGGCAATTTTCAACGGCAGTCCTGCTGCTCGCGCAATCGCCATGGCGCGGTCAGGTCGCTTCTCCGGCGAAATTCGTCCGAGGAAAGCTAGATAGCCACCGGCCGCCTGGAGAGTTGGTTTGTGCAGATCGAGCGGCAGTCCGTGGTAGACGGTTGCAACGAAATTGGCCCGCGGCAGCGGCGCGCGTTGCGAGTTGGAAATCGAGACCAGGGGCATCTCGGGGAAATGGGCGTAGAACGGCATGTGATCGGGCAGGTCTTGGCGTCCATGCAGGGTCGTTAAGGTCCGTCCGGCCTGGGTTCGGAACAGTGGGAAGTGCAAGTAGTCGACGTGGAAGTGAAGCACGTCGAACTCCTCGGCGCGCTCGCGGACCTTGTCCAGCAGCAGCATCTGGTGCGGAATCGAATTTCTGACATCCGCATCGAGCCGGAGGGCCTGCTTCGTGCAGGGGACGAGTTCGGCGGATGTGATGGAGTCCCCGCTCGCGAACAGAGTGACCTTGTGTCCTTGGCTGACCAGCTCCTCCGTCAGGTAGTGCACGACCCGTTCGGTCCCGCCATAAAGCCGGGGCGGCACGCTCTCGAATAGCGGAGCAATCTGCGCGATCTTCATTCGGTCCTCCGTGCATCCCGTCGGGTAAATTTCTTTTCAAGCATCAGGTCGGCCGGCTTTGCCAGACGGCTGAGCCGACGCTTGGCGGCGCTTGGCGGCGCTTGGCGGCGCTTGGCGGCGCTTGGCGGCGCCATGAACCTCGGAAGGAGCCCGTCGTTCCGGCGGCGCGGCCGTGGAGCGGTCCCCTGGTCGTGCTCGCCAAGTGCCGGACCTGTCGGGAGAGCCGATGTTGACGCCGAGCGCGGCAAAGCACGGCGGATCACTCGCCGGAAAGGATTCCAGAAGCGCCGTTTCGATGACATCGTCGAGGACTGCTGCCATGGTCTCTCTCTTCGGCCAAGTACGACTGGAGAGGCGGCGGAGGCGCAGCAGGATGATAGGAAACAATCTTCGCCTCGGCCACTCTCGCCGAAAAACATGGGTGCGGCATCGCCGTTTTCGCAAGATGCCGGCAGGACTTGAAACGATTGAGGTCACTTCTAACTTGGTGGGTGAAAGCGCGAGCCATCGCGCGGCATCACCGGGCGCCTAACGCAGGGCCCGGTTAGCGGGCGCCCGGCAGGTGTCCGAAGCGCCCAGAACCATGTTGCTCAATGGAGGATATGGCTATGAACACGCTTGATCTTGCTCCCCTATGGCGATCGACCGTTGGTTTCGATCGTGTGTTCGACCTTCTCGAGGACTCCGGCCGATGGACCGGCGGGGACAACTATCCCCCCTATGACATCGAACGTGTCGGCGAGGATCACTACCAAATCTCGCTGGCGCTTGCGGGCTTCACGCCGGACGAGGTCTCCATCACGGCCGAGCAGAACTTGCTGACCATTGAAGGTCGCAAGGCCGAGAAGGGCGGCCACCAGTATCTCTATCAAGGCATCTCTTCACGACCGTTCCGGCGCGTCTTCAATCTCGCCGAGTACGTGCAGGTGAAGGGCGCCTCGTTCGAGAATGGCATGCTCAAGATCGATCTGGTGCGGGAGATTCCGGAAGCCATGAAACCCCGCCAGATTGCGATCAGCGCAGGTGGCGACCACCAGCAAGTTGAGAACAAGCAAGCGGCCTAGCGCCGCCTGCTCGCAGTCGGAGTTCGCGGCATGGCCCCACCGCGTCGCGAGCCTTTGGAAACAACGAAAGGAGAAACGCTATGGCTATCACTGATCTGATCCCCTGGAGCCGTGGTCGTGATCTGACCACCCGTCGCTCCGAAAACTACAATCCGGTTCTTACCCTGCATCGGGAAATGAACAGGCTGTTCGACGATGTCTTCCGCGGCTTCGATGTCGCGCCATTCGGCAGCAGCTTCTTCGAGCAGTCGATGAATTGGCCGAGCATCGAGGTCAATGAGAGCGACAAGGACGTCAAGGTCACGGCAGAGTTGCCGGGCCTCGAGGAGAAAGACGTCCAGGTCGAACTCGTCAACGGCGTTCTCGCGATCAAGGGAGAGAAGAAAACCGAAACGGAAGACAAGGATCGAAAGTTCAGCGAGCGCTACTATGGCCGGTTTGAACGGCGCATTCCGGTCGACGACGTGGATCAGGACAAGATCTCTGCCGCGTTCAAGAACGGGGTGCTGACGGTCACCATGCCAAAGCTGCCGCAAGCTGAATCGAAGGTCAAGCGGATTGCGATCAATTCCAAATGAGTGCAGATCGACGGGAGCGGGTCTCCGCTCCCGTTTTGCTTTTGAAACAGCAAAAATGACGGGGATGTGTGCCCGCCATGGACACAAAGCGGAAAGGCAGTTTTGCAGGCGCTGCGGATGTCGTCGCGCACGCTGAGACCGCGGTCCAGCACATTAAGAAACTTAAAGTGGCTTGCGCGAACGGCGACAAGAGCGCGGCCCGCAGGTCATTGCGGCAGGCGATCAGCGAGCTGGAGTTGGCACGCGCAATCGTGCGGACCGGTATCGACTGAAGCCGAATGGAACGAGATTTTGGATCGCTACGGCCGTCTCAAGCGGAGTGTTGGCTGGTCTTTGCGCGCAGCATCCCTTCCAGTTTGGCGGAGAGCTCCCGCGAGGAGAACGGCTTGCTTAGTAGCATGCTGCCGTTGATGCGCTTACCGGTCTCTTCGATGAGATCTGGGTACCCGCTGCAGTACACCACTGGAAGGCTGGGCTGCCTTCGTTGAAGCTCGAGTCCCACGTCCAGTCCCGAGACGCCAGGCATTGCGAGATCGACGATGGCCAAATCGATGGCTTGATCTGAGAGGGTCGCCAACGCGGCGTCCAAATTGCCAGCCGCGATAGCCTGGTAACCAAGATCGTCAAGCATGCTCCGGGTCGTTTCGAGCACGCCGGCATTGTCGTCCACGACAAGGATGTGCTCTCTTTCCCCCCGGGGTGGGGTATCTAGTCGGCGGTCGTCGCCTCCGACCACAACGTCGGTTGATCGTGGCAAGAGGATTCGCACCACCGTTCCTCGACCAAGCTCGCTTTCGATTTTGGCAGTCCCGCCGGACTGGCGGGCAAACCCGTAGACCTGGGACAATCCAAGTCCAGTTCCCTTTCCAGGTTCCTTGGTGGTGAAGAACGGATCGAAGGCTCGTGCCAAAACATTCGGAGGCATTCCAGTGCCAGTGTCCTTGACTGCAATCGAGACATATTCACCTGGCTTGAGGTCGGCTCGCAGATCTTCCGGGACAGCATGGAGGACGCTTGTCTCGATCGTAAGAAGGCCACCCTCCGGCATTGCGTCTCGCGCATTAATCGCAAGATTGAGCAACATCAGCTCAAGTTGAGTCGCATCAACCAGTGCAGGCCAAAGATCCTTTTGCGTGACGACGTCGACCCGTATGGAGGCTCCAAGGGTTCTGGACAGCATCTCTGCGACTGTGTCCACCAGCTGGTTGACGTCGACGGGCTCCGGCGCGAGACGCTGTTTGCGGGAGAATGTCAGCAACTGTCCGACCAGCTTGGCGCCGCGCTGCGCGCCGTGCATCGCATTGCGGACATATCGTTGAATGCGCTCGTCCTCGACCCGCCGGGCGATCAGCTCGAGATTCCCAATGATAGCCATCAGAAGATTGTTGAAATCGTGAGCAATGCCACCGGTGAGTTGCCCCACTGCCTCCATTTTCTGTGCCTGGCGGAGCGCCACTTCGGTTCGCTCTCGTTCCACCATCTCCTCTCTCAACCGCTTGTTCGCTTCGGAGAGCTGGGCGGTCCGCTCTTCCACGCGCCGCTCCAGCGTTTCAGCCATCTGCTTCAACTCCCCGAGGTACTTTTCGGCCTGCCGCTGGCGCCCTCGGCCACGCGCGGCTGCCAATACTGCGCTCCTGAGAGAGGTCGCGGCCAATGGTCGCTCGAGGACTGTAACGTGACCAAGCAGCTCAATCAGCTCCGTGAGAGCCGCACCATTTTGGCCCGTCCTTAGCGTCAGCAATACGAAGGGAAAATCCGACCAAGGTGGCTGATTGGCGATCCATTGAGCCAATGCGCCACGATGATCGTGAACTAGCGCTTCCTCGGCAATAACCGCCGCGGCGGCATCATTCAGATTGCCCACCAACTCCGAAAGGCTCGATTGCTGCAACGCGCGGATGCCGACGTCACGCAGTGCGGAGCAGACGACGCGGGCATCACGACCGAATGGCGCCAATACGAGCACCGGCCCATCCGGGCTTGCACTATTATTGTCCATTGCTCCCCGTCGCAAGGAGCGCGCCGTGCTGGCCTGTATAGACGGGAGAACCCGATAAGACCCCTTGGAACTCCGCCAAAGGAGGACCCACGCGGATGCCGCGGTTATCGAGCCGGTACTCTCGGATTTCGTCCTCGTGGCGTCCGGTGCGCTTCTTCAGGACCGAGATCGCGCGACGGATCTTTCCGGCCGCCTCAAAGAAGCGCAACAGCAGGACCGTGTCGCTAAGATAGGTGAGATCGACACTGGATTGCATCGAACCGACCAGCCCGTGCTGGGCAAGCGTCAAGATCGTCACGACTCCGCGGTGATTTAGATAGGTCAGCATTTCATGCATCAGCAGCAGCATGAACTGCTCCGCGGGCATGGCATTCTGATAGCCGCTCAAGCTGTCCAGGACCACAACCCTTACATTGTCGGTCTCGACGCGTCGGCGCACCATTCCCGTGAGCTCTCCCGGCGACAGTTCGGCGGGGTCGACCTGCTCGAGCAGGAGCTGTCCTGATGCGATCGGCTGATCCAAATGCCAGCCCATGCCGGCCGAGCGCTTCATCAGGATCGCCTTGGTCTCGTCGAATGTCACGAAGAGAGCGCGTTCGCGTTGGCCAAGCGCCGCCGTGACGAACTGCATCGCGATTGACGATTTTCCGGATCCGGACGGCCCCATGAACAGGGTGCTGGTGCCGCGGTCGAGGCCGCGCCCGAGCAACTGGTCCAACTCGCCGATGCCGCTCAGAAGCGGCTCGGCCTCCGGCGCGCCATCCACATGCTCGGACGCGATCAGTCGTGGAAACAGCACCAGGCCGCCCTTGCGAATGACGAAGTCATGAAAGCCGCCCCGGAAGCTGCGGCCACGCATCTTGAAAATGCGCAGCCTGCGGCGTTCGGCGCCGTATTGCAGCGCATTATGTTCGAGCCGGATGACGCCGTGGGCGAGGCTGTGCAGATTGAGATCGTCGGCCTCGTCGGTCAAGTCGTCCAGAAGCAGCGCGGTGCAGCCCTCCTGGGCAAAGAAATGCTTCAGGGCGATGACCTGCCGACGGTAGCGCAGCGGGTTCTGCGCCAGGAGCCGGATTTCGGAGAGGCTGTCAAAAACCACTCGCGCCGGCGCGACCCGCTTGACCTCGTCGAAGGTCATCTTCGTGGTTTCCCCGAGCTCGAGGTCGGACGCGTAAACGACCGTCTGCTGCTGCTTGGGGTCGAGGCTGAGTTCAGCCGGGACGAGTTCGAAGATCTCGATCCCATCAAGATTCCAGCCGTGGGTTTCGGCCACTTGCCGTAGCTCGTCCTTGCTCTCGGACAGGGTGATGTAGAGGCAGCGCTCGCCCTTGGATGCGCCGTCGAGGAGAAACTGCAGCGCGAGCGTTGTCTTTCCGGTTCCCGGCTGGCCCTCGATCAAATGCACGCGGTGCGACGCGTATCCGCCATCGAGGATGCCGTCAAAGCCGCCGATACCGGTGGAGATCGCTTGGGTTTTGATGCTGCGTTCAGGAATGTTCATTTGTCTTCCGATTGGCCACGCGCATGACGGCAAGCAGACTTTGCTCCGCCTGACCGCCATGGTTCGGGTGTGATAATCTTGATTTCGCGAAGACAGGGCCAAGGCCCTTGAGCAGGCACCGTGGCTGCAAACATCTTCCTAATGTCTAATTTCGTACGAATTTCCGGTGTTCTGTCAAGCGGCTGGAGCTGCAGCGGGCTAGAACCCGGATCGGAAGTTGGCATTACCCGGCTCCCCGCAAAGACGGTTGAGCAGAACAGCCGCTCGGCGGGGCAGAACAAAGGAAAACCTGAAGACTGTGGCTTGGAATCAGTTTGTCGGCACCACGATCCTCCTCTACGCGCTGACGAACCCGGTCGGCGCCATCCCGGTCTTTTTGGCGATGACGGGGCGAGCCGGTTCGCTGAAGACTCATCGGATAATCGTTTTGGCCTGTACAACGGTAGCCATCTTCTTTGTTGGCTCTGCAATGTTCGGCAAGGAAATCCTGGCGTTTTTTAATGTGGGCCTCAATGATTTCCGTATTGCGGGCGGGCTGCTCGTCTTGGTGATCGCGTTCGAAATGTTTCAAGCTCAATATGGAAAGTTCATTCCTCGCGCTGACGAAACGAAATTTAGCGAGGTCGACATACATGGTCTTGCCATCACGCCTTTTGCGTTTCCTTTGCTTGTGGGACCGGCCGAACTGAGCATCATGATCACTCTGTCGAACGACAATCCCGGATGGCTTGGAAAGGCATTCTTGGCATCGGCGGCCGTCCTCGCCACAGTACTGATCGGCCTGACATTGTGGATGGCTGCTGCGATTGAGCGCTTCCTGGGACGAACCGGCATCAACGTTATGACACGCGTGATGGCGCTCATCATTGCGGCGATCGCCGTGAATTTTATCATGACCGTAATAAAAAGCGAGTTGCCCGGCCTGGTGAACCGAACCATCTAAGCTAGTAAGCTAGGCCGCCGAGTTGAACTGAGTTCTCCTGGACCGCTCATCCGCGGCGCGCTTTGCCGCGACCGCCATCCAGTCTCGAAGCAATCCTCTGGCCTCTTTCGAAAAGGCTGCCCGGCGTTTGAGATCGTCAAGAGTCTCTCCGGGATGACATCGCTCGAAATCCTGCCGGATCAACGATTCGAGGTATGCCGCGTCCTCTTGAGCGGCACTGCCCAGGTCAGAATAGGAACGCGTCGACATGGACGTCATGCCACAGTGCTCACAGCCGATCAGGGCTATCAACTGCGTCCAGCTCGGCATCAATCTTTTCAAGAATACGCTCGATCTGCTCGCGCTCCCTTGGGCCAGGATCCTCCTCTAGGCGGCTGATCAGGTGCTGCTTTTGCGTCAGAAGCATTGCAATACTCGTCATCGGCGGCGTGAGTTCGGGATGCTGGTACATTGCTCGGCACCTATTCTTCGTTGTCGCGATACAACCAAGTAGACGCTGAGCGCTCGACTGGCGAGCGCGCCGTCATCCACTCTGAATACCCGCTAAACTCTCGATCGGACGACCAGTTCCTCGGGTGCGGCCTCGGTACATCGGCTCCGAAGGTGTGGTGCTCTGGAACAACGATGGTTCAGGGCAGTTTCCCAACCCGGGACCGGCCTCGGCTCAGTGCCGTCCGAAGAAGCCAGCTAATTCCATGCCAAGCCTACCTATGACTGCGGCGGGCTACGCCGCTCTTCAGGCCGAACTAAACGACCGCATCAGGACCAAGCGGCCGCAACTTGCCGAGCGCATTCAGCAAGCGATCACCGACGATCCCAATCTCATCGAGAACTCTGAATACCAGGCGGCGCTGACCGAGCAAGGCCTTAACGAGGCTCGCATAGTCGAGCTGGAGGCCAGGCTTGCGCGTGCAGAAATCATCGATGTATCCAAGCTCTCCGGCGAAAACATCAAGTTCGGCGCGACGGTCACGCTCAGGGATCAGGATACGGGCGAGAAACGAACTTGCCAGATTGTTGGCGAGCCGGAAGCCGATCCTGCCAGAGGCAAGATTTCGGTGAGTTCACCGATCGCGCGGGCATTGATTGGCAAGTCGAAGGGCGCGCTCGTGGCTGTAGAGACGCCCGGAGGAGATAAGAGTTACAGGATTGAGGACGTCACGTGGCTGCCATAGGGGCCACAGAACCTTCTCGTTTGGTCGCTGGTTGGGGAGGAAGCTCTCGCGGGGTTGGGGATTAAAACGCGCTGCTCCGCCTGAGCGCATCTCGCTCAGCTGCTTTGTACTGCCGTGAGCCTTGCGGTCCTGCACCTAGCGCAAGCGAGTAGACGCGCTACTCGTTTCCGCTGCCGGGGCGACTCTGACGATCACCGAATTCGTGGATTCGCCGCGCACTAGCGTAAGCTTCACGTCCTGGCCGACACGCGCAAGACCGATCCTATTACGAAGTTGCGAGGCCGTGCGGATCGGACGACCGTCCGCCATAATGACGATGTCACCTTTCCGCAAGCCGGCCTTCTCAGCGGGAGAATCCGGCGACACCTCCGCGATGACCGCACCTTCATGGCGACCTTTATTGGTCGATGGTTGGAGGTCGCGCAGTGAGACGCCGATGCGTCCGCGCTCGACGCGTCCCTTGTCTACAATCTGGTCCATGACCAGCCGCGCCATGTTTGCGGGAATGGCGAAGCCAATTCCGACGTTGCCGCCACCAGGTGAAATGATAGCCGAGTTGATGCCGACCAACTCGCCACGAAGATTGACCAATGCGCCGCCGGAATTGCCCGGATTGATCGCAGCATCGGTCTGGATGAAGTCCTCGTAACCTTCTTTACTCAAGCCTGTGCGACCCAGCGCACTCACGAGGCCGGAGGTGACCGTCTGGCCGAGACCAAAGGGATTGCCAATGGCAAGCACGAAATCTCCCACTTCAAGCGCGTCACTGTCGCCGAAGGGAAGCCCTTGAAGGCCGACAGGGTTCTGGATCTGCAGTACAGCGACGTCGGTAGGAGGATCGCGTCCGACTACTTTGGCAGGAAGCTGGAGGCCGTCCTTGGTCGTAATCTGAACCAAAGACGCGCCCTGTACAACATGATTGTTGGTCAACACATAGCCGCGGTTCGCATCGACGATGACTCCCGAACCCGTCGAATTGACCTCCTTCTCGACCTGCTTGGGAATGTCGAAAAATTCGCGGAAGAAAGGATCGCGATAAAGCGGATTGTCCTCGCGCACACGACCGTGCACGGAAATGTTGACCACGGCCGGCGTCACCTGCCGAACCACTGGGGCCAACGTTGGAATAGAGCTGCCCGTCTTCAGGTCCGGTACCTGGGCCGCAGCCGGAGATGCGGATAAGGCCAAAATAAGAAGCCTCGCCAATATCACTCGCCCAGTTGACATTTCGATCACCGTTGCATGCTCGTGAAAGGACCAAGTGGAGGCAGAATCGCTCGTTGCAATGCGATAATCGGAATTGCCCAAGCCGCTGCGGCGTGGCCCAGCAGAACGATGCCCAAAACGGCTTCCGTTACTATCACAGTGACCTCCACCGCGCGGCGGCGGCCCAAGGCCGCCGCAACCGCATGGGAACGCCGCCGCCACGGGGCGGATCGTCATCGCCGCCGCCATCGAGCTGGCGCAACGCTGCTAGTATGTCGCTCAACCGTACCGAATTGCCGGTGCCGGGTATCTCCCGCAAATCGGGGCAGGACTCGACCGCGTACATGTCGGACGCCCATGAAGACAGGATGATTCGCTTCTCAGGGATCGAGAGATCCTTGTCATTCAGGACTTCCACCGGCGAACTGTAGTGAGCGGCGGGGTGGAAGAATGGATGCATGCCACCGCCAATGTTGACGTTCGTCATGAGTGCCTCCCTATCACTCCTTTCTAAAGGGATGGTGCTTGCGTTATGAGCGGCGGCGCGGCATGCGTCGCCACCCGCGTTTCGTATTCGTGCGCAATCACGTCTGCCGCGAGATCACTCCGAGAAAGTGTGACTTAGCTCAAGGTCACAACTCAGCATCCGTGTCGGGCCATTCTACGCTGCCTTCTTCTGTTCAATTTGAGAAGAAGAGGCCTCTCCGCTTCCGATCTGGATCTTGCGTGGTCTCATGGCTTCCGGAATCTCTCGAACGAGATCCACGATCAAGAGGCCATCCTGGAAGATCGCCTGCTTCACCTGCACGTAGTCGGCGAGGCTGAAGACCCTCCGGAACGGTCGCGCCGGGATACCCTGGTACAGATACTCGCGTGCAGCACCATCGGACTTCTTGCCTTCGATCGTGAGAGCATTCTGCTCGGCCGTCACGGAGACGTCGTCGACGCCAAAGCCGGCCACGGCCAGCGTGATTCGATAGTGATCTTCACCGGACCGCTCGATATTGTACGGAGGATAGTTGTCCTCGGTCGGCTGGCGCGACATGCCGTCGACAAGGTCAGCCAGATGGTCGAAGCCGACGGTGTTGCGCCAAAGTGGCGTAAAATCAGGTGTCCTCATAGCCAAGTCCTCCAAAGAGCAATATGGATACGAAGCTAAGGCAGGACGGGAGTTTCGGCTGGAGTCGAAGACGCCCAGTCCAGCGCCTCGTGCCGAGCCCGGCCTGGCGCTCGACACACCGCAGTCGCGGTCGAGAATCGAACTAGAACCGACACGCGTGAGTTCAAGAGGCGATACGTACTTTTTCTGACAGAAGCTGCTTAGCCACTACGCGGCGAAGCGATCCAGGAGCGCGCCCTGGCGTAGATCGTCTATCGCTCGCCGCTCTCGCTCAATTCGGGATTGATAAAGCTGGCGCTCTTCCTCACTCGTCGCGGTCTTAAGAAGGCGCTCGTAGTGACCGATCACCTTCTGGCTGCCCCGGATGAGAAAGTCGCGGACGCCAGGCGCGATAGCTGTGCTTGAGGCTGCGTCGGACCCTCCGCGGGCGGAATGCCTCGCCGAATTTAGTCCGGACATGATCGTCGCTCGCTCTTGATGCATTGCAGCGGGAGCGGCCGGAGGGTCGCTCCCTGACGTTCAGCTTGTTGCCGCCACTCCGGCCGGACGGGGTGTCGGCTGCGGCCAGATTCCCATCGGCGCAGTGGCCGGCGGCAGCAAAATGTCGATCTTCATCTTTGCTGCCTCAGGCTGCCATTTCATCCACGGCATTGTATCAAGATAAGGGATCGGCGGCAGTGGCAGGCCGGTGAAAGCACTCTGCGTCGTCTCGGCTCCGCGCGGGCTGTCCATGCCGTAGGCACCAAAGGCGGTCATGGAAATTGCGCTGCCAATCGCGAGCGCCGGCAGGTGTCGCAGCAGGTTGTGTTTGGTCTCCGTTCGGGCGGAGAACGTATGATGATGGCTCATCTATACTCCTCCAATCGTTCGACAACAGACCCAGGCGAGAGTGAGAAAGCTCAGGGAAAACATGAACCAATGGGTCGCGTCCTGTTTCATCCTGAGCCGACGATGATCAGACCTGTTCATGCGAGACTCCTCTTTGATTCTCTCCTCGTATCGGCAGAGCCCGGCCGTCCTCGGCCGGACTCTAACGTTTAGAAGTCCATGGCGGGAGCTGCCGGAGCAGGTTCTGCCTTCTTCGGCTTCTCGGCCACGAGCGCCTCGGTGGTGATCAGCAGCGAAGCCACGGACGCGGCGTCCTGCAAGGCGGTGCGGACGACCTTGGCGGGATCGATCACACCGGCTTTCACCAGGTCCTCGTACTCGCCGGTCGCCGCGTTGAAGCCCCAGTTATAGTTCTGGTGCTCCAGAAGCTTGCCGACAATCAGTGAGCCATCCTCGCCGGCGTTCTGCACGATCTGCCGAGTCGGCACCTGGATGGCGCGGCGAACGATCTCGATACCGGCCTTCTGGTCCGCGTTCGCGGTCTTGATGGCCTCGAGCGCTTTGAGCGAACGCAGAAGGGCAACGCCGCCGCCGGGAAGAATGCCTTCCTCCACCGCCGCGCGAGTCGCGTGCATCGCGTCGTCGACCCGCTCCTTGCGCTCCTTGACTTCAACCTCCGTCGCACCGCCCACGCGGATCACCGCAACGCCTCCGGCAAGTTTCGCCAGCCGCTCCTGCAGTTTTTCGCGATCATAGTCGGAGGTGGTTTCCTCGATCTGAAGCCTGATTTGCTGGGCGCGCGCCTCGATATCTTTCTTGGCGCCCGCGCCGCCGACAATGGTGGTGTTGTCCTTGTCGATGACCACTTTCTTGGCCCGGCCAAGCATCTTCACTGTGACCTTTTCCAGCTTGATGCCGAGGTCCTCGCTGATAACATTGCCGCCGGTCAGGATCGCGATGTCCTCCAGCATGGCCTTGCGACGGTCGCCGAAGCCCGGCGCCTTGACGGCCGCGACCTTCAGTCCGCCTCGTAGCCTGTTGACGACTAATGTCGCAAGCGCTTCGCCTTCGATATCCTCCGCGATGATCAGGAGCGGCTGACCGGACTGAACGACCTGCTCCAGAAGCGGCAGCATAGTCTGCAAGCCGGACAGCTTCTTCTCGTGAATCAAGACGTAGGGATCCTCGAGTTCGACGCGCATCTTCTCGGGATTCGTGACGAAATATGGCGAGATGTAGCCGCGGTCGAACTGCATACCCTCGACCACTTCGAGCTCCGTATGCAGGCTCTTGGCCTCCTCGACGGTTATCACGCCCTCACTGCCGACCTTGTTCATGGCGTCGGCGAGGAAGCGGCCGATTTCGGTGTCGCCGTTGGCGGAGATTGTGCCCACCTGGGCGATCTCATCGTTGGAGGTGATTTTCTTGGCGTGTGATTTCAGATCGGACACGACAGCGTCGACAGCCAGATCGATGCCACGCTTCAGGTCCATGGGATTCATGCCGGCGGCGACTGATTTTGTGCCTTCTTTGAAGATGGCCTGAGCGAGCACGGTAGCCGTGGTGGTGCCGTCGCCCGCAAGATCATTCGTCTTCGACGCGACTTCGCGCACCATCTGTGCGCCCATGTTCTCGAACTTGTCTTCCAGTTCGATCTCTTTGGCGACGGTCACGCCATCTTTGGTGATGCGCGGCGCACCAAACGATTTTTCGATGACGACGTTGCGTCCTTTCGGACCGAGTGTGACCTTCACCGCGTTTGCCAGTGTATCGACGCCCCGCAGCATGCGCTCTCGGGCCTCAGTTGCAAATTTCACGTCCTTGGCAGCCATTTCTTGAGTCTCCTTTCCGCTATGACTGTCAGCGCGCTACGCTGCCTTCTTGACCGTGTCTGTTTTCTCGATGACACCCAGAAGGTCGCTTTCCTTCATGATCAGGAATTCCTCGCCGTTGATCTTGACTTCGGTGCCAGACCACTTTCCGAACAGGACACGGTCGCCTGGCTTGACGTCGAGTTGAACGAGCTGGCCCTGTTCGTTGCGTGCGCCGGGCCCGGTGGCGACAATCTCGCCCTGTTGCGGCTTCTCCTTCGCGGTGTCTGGAATGATGATGCCGCCGGCGGTCTTCTCTTCGGCGTCGAGACGTCGCACGAGCACGCGATCGTGCAAGGGACGGAAATGCATGCACATCCTCCTTGGCTAGGTCAGCGATGTCCACAGAACCGGGTCCATAGCGGCCCCCGGCGAAAATCCACCTAGGAGCGAGGGTTCTACTTTCAAGTGGAAGTGAGCAAATTTTCTGCCCCAAATCTGCTCATCGATAGCGCCCGCGGCTCGAAGCTTCATCGGCCTCGGAATCGCTCGCCGCGCAGTTGAAAACTTAGATCATCAAACCGAGATGTTGCTCGGCCGCGGAGCAACGCAGCACATGGAGCATCGTCGAAAGGAGGGTGATCAGAGATGCGGACCTTGATGGTATTCGCTGCTTTACTCGGCATGATGGTTTCGCTGCAGGCGAAGGAAGCGGAATCGCTGCGAGCGTTGCGAGGCTCGGGCGCCGCCGTTAAGCAAATCGTGAGCAATCAAAGCTCACAGCCGCCTGGCAAGCTCGCAAGAACAAGGGCCGATGCCCGCAAGGACCGTGAATTCTCAGCGGAAGCCATTGTGCCTGACATCTGCACCGGCTGCTGATCTATCGATCGGCAGCCGGTCAGCGGTTGTGTGATCCTCCTAGTATGCCCCTGCTGATGCAGTCTGAAGATCGGGGAGACGAGCGCAGATCATCGCCTTGATACGCTTCAAGGCACGCTGCTCGATCTGGCGAACTCGCTCGCGAGAGATCCCGAACCTGGCAGCAAGATCGTCCAGTGTTCTTTGCTCTTCTGCCATGTAGCGCGCTTCGACGATGGTGCGTTCTCGCGGCGAAAGCGCGCTTAAGGCTTCCGAGAGTGCGGCCTTGCGCTGTTCACGGTCTCCGGTCTCCACGAGCAGGGTTTCAGGATCAGGCGACGAATCGGCGAGCCTGTCCTGCCATTGTTCGCCTTCTTCGTCACTGAGCTGAACGTTCAGCGTCATGTCGCCACGGATCCGCCCATTCATCTCGACGACGTCGGCTTCCTTGACCTGAAGGTGCTCAGAGATCTGTTTGATCTGTTCCGCCGAAAGCTCGCCGTCCTCCGGAGCACCCAAACGCGCCTTCAACTTTCGAAGGTTGAAGAACAGCTTTTTTTGTGCGGCCGTCGTGCCGAGCTTCACCAGTGACCAGGACCGCAGGACGAATTCCTGCACGGATGCCTTGATCCACCACGTGGCATAGGTGGCAAGGCGAAATCCCTTTTCAGGGTCGAACCGCTTGACCGCCAGCATCAATCCGACATTGGCTTCCGAGATAAGGTCGGCAATCGGCAAACCGTACCGCCGGTACTTCAGCGCGATTTTGGCAGCCAGCCGTAGATGGCTCGTCACCAAACGGTAGGCAGCTTCGCGATCGCCAAAATCCCGAAGACGCCTCGCGTACATCGCTTCTTCCGACGCATCGAGCAGCGGAAAGTTACGGATCTGTTGCAGATACCGGGACAACCCGGCTTCCGAATGGATGGCAGGGAGGGCTGAGGCAATTGACATGACTTGCCCTCCCTTCAGGCGCCAGAGCTGTTCTTGAGTTTGAAGGGAAGGCGCGACCGCGCGAGCCCACCGAGGCAAGTGAGACCGGCAGACCGCGAAGTGAAGAGACCGGTGGCTTTCATATCCAAATCCTCCATGGAGCAAGATGGTACGAGCCGCCGCGTTGCCCGGCTTAGCTGGGCCCAGAAGGCGCCCAGCGAAACTCAGGCCGGCGGCGCCGAAAGAACTGCGAAGCCAACGGGTTGTTCCATGTTCTGGCTAGCCCATTGGTCGGAAAATCTCGGTCAATTCGGACGACCTGTCGAACCGCCGCCATCCCCCGGACGAATGGACGGTCCCAAAACGGTGGGCTTGCCATCGTGCCCGCGGTCACCTGCTCGATTGAGGTGGAGCGCAAATCCGCTTGTCCCAGGCCTCTCAACCCGGGCGCGGAGCCGCATACTCAGGGATCAGGTCATCCCCGCCATTTTGTCGCCGATACGGCATGGGCTGGTGGTGGCAAGCGACCGCATGCGCATCCGCGGACCGTCGGCAACGCCTTCGAAGCCTCTTATCGAGGTGGCTCACGATACGAAGGGCCTTGAAACCGGCCAAGCCCGTTCTAATTCCAAGAGTGCAGCGCGCGGCGATGCGCTGCTCCGGGTGCCTCTGAGGACCCGGTGATCGGGCGCCAGCTACGGTGTCCGTGCGCTCGTAACCATGTTGCTCGAAAGGAGGATGTGGCTATGACCACCTTTGACTTCAGTCCGCTGTGGCGATCGACAGTTGGATTCGACCGCGTATTCGATCTTCTCGAAGATTCCGCCCAATGGACCGGCGACAACTACCCGTCCTACAACATTGAGCGGAGCGATGAGGACCACTATCAGATCTCGCTCGCTCTGGCCGGCTTCTCGCCTGATGAGGTGACGATCACGGCTGAGCAGAACGTACTGACGATCGAAGGCCGTAAGGCGGACAAGGGTGCCCATCAGTTCCTGTACCAGGGTATCTCGTCCCGCCCGTTCCGTCGGCAGTTCAACCTGGCCGAATATGTGCAGGTGAAGGGCGCTTCCTTCGTGGACGGCATGCTCAAGATCGAGCTGGTGCGCGAGGTTCCCGAAGCGATAAAGCCGCGCCAGATTCCCATCCAGGCCGGCAACGACAATCAGAAGCTCGAGCACAAGCAGACGGCTTAAGTCTTGGCCGAATCGCTCCCGTCGCGCGGCCTGCGCCGCGCACGGGAGCATTGTCCGCATTTCAGCCGATAGTCGCTTCGTCTCTCCGCTAGGGAGGAACTCCGGCTGGCCCGGATCGAGACTTGATCAGAGAGCCACAGTGAAGGCCATGGAAAGAGCAGTTCCTATCGATCTTGAGCAGATTAAACGTAAACTGCTTGCTGCGTTCGAGCGCCACGGCAGCGATGGCAGGGCTATCACATTGCAGAGTCTGGAAGTTAGCGTCGGAACGCACGCAGCCGCGAAGGAGTTCAGGCTCGCGCTGAAGGATCTCATCCACCGTGGACTAGTGAGGCGCGCGGGTGAAGACCCCATTCCCGGCTCTGCGATCGCCTTTCGGCTTGTCGCGCCGGTGATGCGGGAACGCGAGGGTAAGACCGTGGACCAATCCGTATTTAACGCGACACCTTCGGGTTCTGCGGAGCAGACCCAACCACCGCGACGACACCGAGCCAGCATGCCCGCCTGCTAGGCGAGCTTTGCTGTGGCAAAACTTCGATCACAGATGGCAGACGTTTTCTCTCGCTTAAGGGATATGACAGAAAATGGACGACTATAGCGACATTGTAACAGCAAGCCTTCCGCTCCTATCTGCCGGAATCATGCTGGTTGCTGGCCAGATCTACCTCGAAAACTACCCCACTCGTCCGAGCCAGCCATCGCAACAGGAGGGACAGCCAGCCCTCATCTCTCGAGCGCCGTCATCTACCGGCTGGCCGATCGAGCCGCCCCGAGCTCACAAGCGGCGCGCGAGCTGAGTGCGCGAGGGCGCAACATTGCTGCTCAGCGACCGCAGACTGTCCTTCGGCATCTTCGCCCCAACAACACACTCGGTCACCTCGCCAAGGCCAACCTCGTCCAGCCATCGAGTTTCATTCCCGGAAGCACCGTGTCGGGCACTAAGAAGGCCCGGCGGAAACCGGGCCTTCTTCTCGTCACCAGGCGTACCAGTAGGGATCAACCGGCGGATAGTAGCGGACTACCCGATATGGGCGGCCGTAGTAGTAGGGCGGACCGTAGACCGGTCCATAATAGATCGGGGGCGCGGCAGCGGCCGCCAATGTTCCCGCGAACAATCCGAGAGCAAGCCCAGAAGTGATACCCGGGCCGCCCCAACCATGGTGACGCCAATGGGCCGAAGCCGGCGCCATCGTTCCGATGAGGAGCGTTGCCGCCGCGACGATTGTAAGAGCAAGCTTTCTCATATCATTTCCCTCAAGCTTCTACGCGCTCTCCGCACTAATCTCATCATGGTCCTCTTAGCCGAACCGCTGTTCAGCTATAGACTGAATTAGAAGTGTCCGGGGCAAGTTCAAGTGACAAACGTCCGTCGCCGTGCGGTTGTCTGTACGACATCAGCGCAACGGAGATGCTACCGCTCCCTTGCCGCGGACGCGCAAATCGTGGACGAGCGGGTCAGCTCCCATCGGCCGCGATCAGCGATAACCGGCGCGGGTCAAGGCCCAGTCGAGTTCGCGTAACGATGGCCGGACCAGCGCAAATTCCATCGCTGATTTGAACCTGGTCCTAACGGCCTGGGCGAAAGGAGTGCGGGGCGTTTTTGGTGGTCATTGCTCTCCGCCCTGTCGCAATTACCTACCGGGGTAGCCCTGTTGGTCGGGACCGTGCAGGGCACGTACGCGCTGACTGATTGCGGGCCTCATGGGCCTGCTGATTCGCGGCTTTCCCGAATGGGGCGCTGTGGGCGATTGGACTGGCTTTTGGGGGCGTAACACTGATAGGCATGGCTCTGGCCGCGCACAGCGAAAATCTCGACCGAGTGATCCATAAGCTGTCGAAGGGACACGAAGACGCTCGGTTGAGCCGGATCGTCGTTTCTCTTGAAAGCTGACGAACTGCAGGGCAGCGAGCCCTCATGCTGCCAGTTCTGTCCTAGACTCGTTGTCTTGGACAGAAGCGCCCTCCGGCGGAGGGCTCTTGGAATGAGTGGCAGCCCGTTCAAGCTCGAGCAAGGCGAACTCGACTTCAGGCAACCGCGATTGCCGCTGTCCTTGCGGTTTTTCGTCGGCGTCAGCTTGCCCGAACAGGTATTCGGTCCAGGCCCAGTTTATCAGGATCGAGCGTTTCGCCTCAAGTGAGAGAGAGGCATCCTTCACCACTGCCATGGGTGAAACCCACCCTTCGTCCCCTCGCAGGTCGTGGCGGGCTTCGGCGCCTGCAATGGCCTCCGTATAGCTCGTTTGCAGGGCACCAAGCCCCAGACGTTCGAGCGTTGCATCGGAGAAGGCGCGCGTAATTCCAGGGCCCACTTCGTATGACTCCGTGCGCTCGTGCCAAGGCGTCTGAACAGCGTATTTTAGCCCCTGCCGCTCAGCATAGCGAAGTGCTGATCTCAGGGTCGGAAACTTGAGCTCGACCTGGGCCAGCGGATCATCATCAGAGGTCCAACCCATCAAAGGCTCCAGGTAAGGGGCGGTGCGGCGCTTGAAGACGAGCCGCCAGTCTTGGCAATGAGCTCTTCCCGAACTCATCGGCGAAGGCGACGCCCTAAAGATGATGGCTATTGCACCCTTCGGAAAGACGGACGGGGTGAAAAGCTGGTCTGCCGGACGATTGTCATTGGCAGACACAGCCTCTGATACCGATTGTTCCAAGACTCTGGTTTTCACGACCTTCATGTTGTCCCTCCCATATCCGTGGACCGCACGGTTTGGCCGCGCCTCGTGGCAGTCCTATCAAAGGATGACTGAATGAATGATTTCGCGCCGCTTCTTTTGCAGCGTCACGGCCATCAAGTTGGGTATCTGCTCGCGAGCCTTCAAGAGCTCGCCAGAAAGTAGAACAGCGCCGCTGCTGTCCCGTGCTCACCCACTTGAAAGTTGCTCGGACGGTTCTTTGTTGTCCTCCAGCAGCTCTGACGTCGCCCCATGAGACTCCGGCCGGAGCCGTCAGGTGCTCCCGGCCGTAAAGCAAGGCGTCGTCCGACTGTATCCAGGCACACACCCGTGCTCATCAAAAATTCGGGATATCGACCGGCGTCTTCACTGAGTCTACGAGGGAGGTTCACCTACCGATCGCGGAAACCAGAGCTCTGTGAGACGCAAGGGGTTGAAGGCGCTCGTGATTGCGGAGACGCGGCGTCCTGCGCCCTCGGGGCAGGTGGGAAGTGAATCAGATCGCACGCAGACCCTCCCTGGGCATTTCCCGTATCAACACGTCAATGTCACTTTGCTCCAACGTTTCCTTCTCCAGTAGCTTCTTTGCCGCGCGGTCGAGGACCGGACGCCGTGTATTTAGGAGGCCCTGAGTGCGTTGGAAGACTTGATCTACAATCGCTTTCACCTCGCGATCGATCGCAGCGGCGGTCTCCTCCGCATAGTCTCGCTCGTGAGCTCGATAGGTCTGATCGGGTCCTCCGAGAAAATTGCCAGGCTCGCGGTCATAGGCAACGCTGCCGAGTTGCTCCGACATGCCATAGCGAGTCACCATGCTTCGCGCGATATCGGTTACCCGCCGCAGATCGTCGGCGGCTCCCGTCGATAGATGGTCAAACACAACTAGCTCAGCCGCACGGCCGCCGAGAAGTACGGCCATTTTGTTTTCCAACTCCTCTTTGGTCATCAGGAATCGGTCCTCGATGGGCCGCTGAATAGTGTAGCCCAGTGCGCCGACTCCGCGGGGGATGATCGAGACCTTGTGCACAGGATCGACACCGGGCAGTGAGAGCGCGACGAGCGCGTGGCCCATCTCGTGGTAAGCAACGATCTCGCGCTCCTTGGGATTGAGCAGCCGGTTGCGCTTTTCCAAACCGGCGACCATGCGCTCCACCGCGTTGTTGAAATCGCTCATGCTAACCGCTTCGGCCCCACGGCGTGTGGCTAGAAGAGCGGCCTCATTAACAAGGTTGGCAAGGTCGGCCCCGGTGAATCCGGGTGTTAAGGCCGCAACGGCTTCTGGCTGGACGTCACCTGCGAGCCGCACCTTCTTCATGTGGACGTTGAGTATATCGATACGGCCCTTCTTGTCGGGGCGGTCGACCAAGACCTGTCGGTCAAAGCGCCCAGCGCGCAACAGGGCAGGGTCGAGGATTTCCGGCCTGTTGGTTGCGGCGAGGATGACGAGCCCGGAGCGGGAATCGAAGCCGTCGAGTTCGACCAGCAGCTGGTTGAGCGTCTGTTCCTTCTCGTCGTGCCCGCCGGCGAAGGGGCCGATACCGCGGGCTCGGCCAAGGGCGTCGAGTTCGTCAATGAAGATGATCGCCGGCGCCTTCTCGTGAGCTTGCTGGAATAGGTCGCGCACCCGGGCAGCGCCAACACCCACGAACATCTCTACGAATTCAGAGCCCGAGATTGAGAAGAAAGGCACCCGAGCTTCGCCCGCAACCGCCTTCGCCAGCAACGTCTTGCCTGTTCCCGGCGGGCCAACCAGCAGCACGCCCTTAGGCATGCGGCCACCAAGACGACTGTAGTCGGTAGGATTTTTTAGAAATTCGACGACCTCGCGCAATTCGTCCTTGGCTTCGTCTACCCCCGCTACATCGGCAAACGTCACGCCAGTGTTGGATTCGACATAGATCTTGGCCTTGCTCTTGCCGATCGCCATTAGTCCGCCGCCAAGACCACCTCCCTCAGCCATGCGACGGCCGATGTACCACCATAGCCCAAAGAAAAGCAGTACGGGCATCACCCAGGAGAGGAGGTCTCGCAGAAAGGTGCTCTCGATTTGCCCGGTGAACCGGACGTTGTGCTTTTGGAGTTCTTGCGCCACGTCCTGGTCGACGCGCGTGGTCACAAATCTTTTCTGACCACCCGGCAGCGGCTCCTTTAACGTACCCTGCAATGTGCGGTCGGAGATGCCGACGGCGTCGACTTTGCCCTGCTGTAGCAGCTGTAGGTATTCGCTGTAAGGAATGACAGCGATCTGCGTAGCCGTCGCGATAAGATACTGAATGAAGAAGACCGCAAAAACGGCGACAAGAGCGTATCCGATATTGAAGCGGGTTTTGTTTGTCATGGCCAGACCCCTAATGTATAATGTGCAACCAACTTTGCCCAAACGCCTTTGACGTGGTCTTGGTTTCAACGTTGTGTTACGAGACTATCAGCCGGCTGCAATTTCGCTGGAGGATGCCCAACTGAGCAGTCGTAAGATTGTAGATCGCTTCTTTGGCCATTGCTCGTCGCCTAGAATGAGTTCATGCATCTTGAGGCGACGCCAGGTCGGGCAACGAGCACCCGATGACTGCTCCTTGACATAGTGCCTCGCGCCTTTTTCGGAGAACAAGGTTGGTGGCCAAGACCGCAGAACACTGTCCGTCAACCGGAGTGGTGAGCAGTGGCGGTGGGCCAGAACGAAGAGGCCGCCGAAAGAGGCAGCTTCATAGCCCAAACGAATTCCGCATGTGGCGTAGCATGTTCAGCGCGGCATCGGTGTAAGTGTGGAGGGTGTAAGACCGGTCTGCGACAACACTGCTAAAATCAAAGGCAGTAGTATGGTTTGCGGCTTGATTCCGAAAGCGTCCGCCTCGTGGTTACCGATTCTTAAGTAGGACGCTTCGACGTCCTCGCGAAGGACACGGTCGGGTGGCGCGTCTGTCCTCTGGTCTCCGGGCAGCGTTAACGCCATGTGACAGTACGGTACCCCCAACAGCTCAGTATCGCGGTCGGCGAGCCAGTCTTCGGCGGCGGCCTTGGCCGGGCAGTGCCGGTTGCGGCAAGATTTTGTAGGCGGTCGTGCTAAACACGCAGTCCGCTCAACACGCGAAATGTTCACCAAGTGACGCGGCGCTGCAGCGCTCGATCGCCGACATTACCTTCAATTGGTCGAGGCTAACATGGCCGGCATGTGCTTGACGTCATGCCGCGCCATGGTCGCAAAAGATGTCCGCAACCTCAAAGGCCAGGCATGACACGCGCGCGTCAGCCTTGGTTGTATCTCCTTGAGGCTCAAGTGCGATATGCTCCAGCGGGCTCATGACCTCGCTGATCGTTCTGCTGGCGACAGGGCGTCAACTTATGAAGAAACTCGTCACATATCTCCTTTCGCGCTCGTCGTTAACCCATCGATCTTTGAGCCACGGTTGCCGACCCGGACGGCTATTATACGCACATTGGCAGCAATCCCTGCCGAAAGGCGAGGGCCACGGCGTGGGGAAGGGTCAGTGCAGCAAGATTTCGCCTGGCATTATCAAGATGATACTTCACCCCACGAGGAGAAACTCCGAGAAGCTCCGCGATGTCCTGCATCGTCTTGCCATCAGAAATCCACTCGAGACACTGCCGCTCGCGCTGAGTGAGGGGACTTTCCTGCTTAGAGTCCGGGGGCGCGCGTCCGATTCGGGCGGCGTTAACATGCGCATGAAAGGTGAGACCCATCCTTTCAAGCATATCTTGCGAGGTCTCGATAAAACGATCGAGTCCAATGCTGCGGTCGTCTACCGCTAACGTGAACGCTGCGAACTGATTCTGTCTTGCCGGAACGCGAATCGTAAGACCGGTCCTGATCTTGAAGCTGAGCGCATCGTCAAACAGACGGCGTTCTTTCGCCGACTTTGCGCTTCGCGCTTCACGTCCATCCCACAGAAACATCCGGCTTGTGTTTCGCGGATCCTGAAGAACGGGATCGATGTTGTGATATCTTTCCCGAAAATAGTGGTTGGTCCAACTCTTCGGATAGGAAGAGATCAGCTTGGGGCCATTCGCGCGGTGGCCAAAATAGGCGAACCAGCGAAAGCCCAATGCATGCGCGGTTCGCTCCGCGACGCGTCTAAAATCATCTTCCGTATGGGCAGAGTGAAGGCAATCGACAAACTCATCGCATGCTCTTTTGACATTCTTCATTGCACCCCTTTTAGAACTTTCTCTGGTTCCCAAACGCGACAGCCGCGCAACATTCGCGCGCTGCGTGTGGGTGTGTATTGCGGCCTTGCGGCAGCTTTGCGGCAAGAACGATTCCAAACAGCCCTGTCAGAACTGACAGCGCAACGCCGTGACCGCGCCTGCTCTCTTGATCTCGAAGCTGTGATTCGTAAGCGAGAGGTTAAGAATGAAGGTCATTGCGCGCACGCGTATGGCGCTCCTGCACGACTCTGAACTAACAATGGGAATGCACCGTCTGCGGGCGCGCGTGTTCAAGGAGCGGCTCGACTGGGACGTCTCTGTCACAGGTGGCATGGAGATTGATCAGTACGACGCCTTCAGGCCGACTTATCTATTGGTGGTCGAACGGCGCGAGGTTGTCGGTTGTGTTCGCTTGCTGCCCACCACCGGGCGCAACATGCTTGCCGACACGTTCCCAGTGTTGCTGGATGGCCACGCGGCGCCCAGAGCAGCCAGTATCTGGGAGAGTTCGCGTTTTTGCGTGGATACCAAAAACGTCGCGGCTACAGCCGCCAACGGCTTGCGGGAAGCGACGTTCCTGCTCTTTGCGGCAATGATTGAATGGGGCCAGCAGTGCGGCCTGCAAGCCATCGCAACGGTTACTGATCTGCGCCTGGAGCGCATCCTGCGCCGAGCGGGATGGCATCTCGATCGCCTCGGCACGCCGCGTCAAATCGGAACCACCACGGCCGTCGCAGGACTGTTGCCAGTCACCGATGACGCCCTCCGGGCGATCCGGGCAGCCGGCAAGATTTCGAAGCCGGCGATTGAGGCTCCGTCGAGCACGGCGCTCGCGGCATAGCGTCGAGCGCTCTGCAGCTCCTGGCAATAACAAGAGGCTATCAAAATGGATCCAGCTGCATTCGCGGCTCTAGCCGAACGGTGCGCCCCGACGCCAGAACTGGTTCGGCCGCTTACGGCCATTGTGCGGAAGGCGAGCTCGTTCGAGCCGCTGCTGATCACAGTTCAGGCGCGCAAACCGGTTCCGATTCAGGCAAGTGACCGTGACGAAGCGATCCAGTTCGCGACCGAAGCCATCGCCACCGGCCAGCCGGTCCGGACCGGTCTCGCTCAGCTTGATGCCGCGGACATGAAAGAGGCCGGACTGACAGCTACCACGACCTTCGACGCCTGCAAGCACATCGCGGGGCTCGGCAGATTATTCCAGGCCCGATTGCAAGCAGCGAACGTGAACGCCTCCGGCCATGATCAGGCCATTGCCAGGGTCGTCGCGAGCTTCGCGACTAACACTTCCCGAACAACGCCCGAGCCCCGAACCCCGCCCGGCGATGCCGACATTTCCACCGGCGAGACCCCGAATCTCAACGCGCCAGCTCCCGCCATCAGGGAGCGTCCGAACTGGGACGTCTATCGCTCGGGCCTTGGCACGTCAGCCTTCGTCTATGGGCGATTATGAACTCTTTTGTTTTGCCTCAATTCAAAACCGCGGTCCGGGCTGGTCCGGCTGCACTGCAATCGGAGCTCAGTCGTCATGACTTCTCGTGTTAAACAAGCCGCTACACTCGTGTGCATGGGGGCCGTTCTCAGCATCGCCTTGGTCGAGCCTGCGCTCGCGCAGACCGCGAACATCGAGGGTGTGCTGCAGAACATCGTCAACATGCTCACCGGCAACGTCGCGCGCCTGCTGGCGACGCTGGCGGTCATCATCGTCGGCATCGCCTGGATGTTCGGCTATCTCGATCTGCGCAAGGCCGCCTATGTCGTACTCGGCGTCGCCATTACGTTCGGCGCCTCCGAAGTGGTCTCGACCCTGACCGGGGGTCGTTGATGATTGAGGCCACGCGTCTCACGGAGGATACCTTATTCCTCGCCTGCACGCGGCCGGCCATGATTGCCGGAGTCACCATGGAAGCCATGGCGCTTAACGTGATGTTTTCCTGCATCCTGTTCCTGGAGGCCGGAAGCATCATCTACGGCCTGGTTGCGATCCCGATCCATGGTCTTTGCCGCGTCATCTGTCGGTATGACCCCAACATGTTCCGGATTCTGCTCGCCTGGATCGAAACCCGCGGACGCACGCGCAATGGATCATTCTGGGGCGGATCGTCCTGCACGCCGCTCAAGCTCGTTCGGCGATATCGAGCACGAGACCTTGGCTATGCGTAACGCAGCGCTCAAAACCCGGGAGATCGGGCCCGATGTCTACCTGCCGTTCGGCCGACACGTCACCGATACGGTCATCAGTCTTACAACGCGCGCTCTGCTGACGGTGATCCGGCTCGACGGCGCCTCGTTTGAGACCGCTGAGACGGCGGATCTGAACGACCTGCATGCCAAGCTCAATCTCACCATGCGCAATGTTGCAGATCCGCGGCTGGCGCTCTGGACCCATCTGGCCCGACGCCGGACGTCGGACTATCCGGACGGTGCATTCCGATCGCCATTTTCAGCTTCGCTAGACGCGCAATATCGCGACCAGCTCCGCAAGGCGGCGCTATTTCGCAACGATCTCTATCTGACGCTGGTGTGGCATCCCGGGCGCGCCCCCACCGACGCCGCGGCTGCGTTCTTCAAACGGCTTGGCTGGAGCGCTGCGGCTTCCCTCGAAGTCGACAGCGCCGGCATCAAGCGGCTCAACGATGCCACGCGCGATATGGTCGCGGCATTGGAGCGCTACGGCGCCCGTGCCCTCGGACTGATTGAGCGCGACGGCATCGTATTCTCAGAGCCAATGGAACTGCTCCATACCGTCGTCTCCGGCGAGTGGATGCCGATGCCATTGCCACAAGGACCGATTGGCCCGGCACTTTACTCAAACCGCGTCATCTTCGGCCGTGAGGCCATCGAAATCCGCAGCGCGGGCGGATCGCGCTTCGGCGGCATGTTTGGGCTTAAGGAATATCCGGCGTCGACAAGGCCTGGCCTGTTGAACGCGCTGCTTTCCGCGCCTTTCGAGGTTATCCTCACCCAATCCTTGGCGTTTTTGTCGAAAGCAGACGCCAAGACTGTCCTGACGCGCAAACAGAACCAGCTGGTCTCAGCCCAGGATCCGGCGGCCTCGCAGGTCGATGAGCTCTCTGACGCGCTCGACGATCTCGAATCCAACAGGTTCGTGCTTGGAGATCATCATCTCTCGCTGCTGATCTATGCCGAGACGCCTTCGCAGCTCCAGGATCACATGAGCGTGGCCCGGCGCGCTTTGGCCGACGCGGGCGCCGTGGTGGCCCGCGAAGATCTCGGCCTTGAGGCGGCCTATTGGGCGCAGCTCCCGGGGCTGTTCAAGTATCGGGCGCGAACCGGCGCGATCAGCTCGCGCAATTTCGCGGCATTCTCTCCGTTCCACACCTATCCGACCGGAAAGCCTGCCGGCAACCTTTGGGGACCGGCGGTTGCGATGCTCAAGACCGCGTCCGGCTCGCCGTTCTACTTCTCGTTCCATCACGGCGATCTTGGCAATACCTTCATCTGCGGCCCCTCCGGGTCTGGCAAGACCGTCGTGCAGAACTTCCTGCTGTCGCAGGCCGAGCGGCTCGGCGCGACTTACGTCTTCTTCGACAAGGACCGCGGGGCCGAGATCTTCGTCCGCGCCGCCGGCGGGACCTATCTGACGCTCCACAACGGCGTTGGGACCGGCTGTGCGCCGCTCAAGGCGCTGGAGCTGACGCCAGCCAATCTTTCCTTCCTGGGCGCACTCGTCCGAAAGCTTGTCACACCGGAAACCCGTCCGCTGACCGTCACCGAGGAGGAGCGGATCGACTCCGGCTTGCGAGCGCTTGGGCAGCTGCGGCAGGCGGAACGCTCGTTCGGGGCGCTGCGGGCTTTTCTCGGCCAACAGGATCGCGAAGGGATCGGCGCCCGGTTGGAGCGATGGTGCCGGGGCGCACCTTTCGGCTGGGTGCTGGATGGCGAGCAGGATGCGATCGGGCTAGAGGCCCGGTTCATCGGCTTCGACATGACCGATCTCTTGGATCATCCCACCGTTCGCACACCGCTCATGATGTACCTGTTCCATCGCGTTGAGCGCCTGATCGACGGACGGCGCCTGATCATCGACATCGACGAGTTCTGGAAGGCGCTTGGCGACGAGGCGTTTCGGGATCTCGCCAACAACAAGCTGAAAACCATCCGCAAGCAGAACGGCGTCATGGTGTTCGGCACGCAGTCACCACGCGATGCGCTGGCTTCCCCGATCGCACACACCATTGTCGAACAGTGTCCCACGCAAATCTTCCTGCCAAACGCGCGGGGAACACGCTCGGACTATGTCGATGGATTCCATCTGACCGACACGGAATTCCGCCTGATCAAGGAGGAGCTCGCGCCCGAAAGCCGACGGTTTCTCGTCAAGCAGGGCCACAACTCGGTGGTGGCGGAACTTGATCTCAGCGGTTTCGACGATGCGCTCGCTGTGCTGTCCGGACGCACGGAGACGGTCGAACTGCTGGACCGCATTCGGGCGGAGGTCGGCGACGATCCGGTCCGCTGGCTGCCGGTCTTTCACGCCGAACGGAGGACAGTCCGATGACGGCTCTGCGTATCCCGATGGTTCTCACATCCGTCTCAGTCCTGACCCTCGTGATGACATCACCTGCGGGAGCCGAGATTGTGTTCGATCCTAGCGTCTATGCGCGGCAATTCGAGCAGCTGACGGAACTGAAGAAGCAGGTCGATACCCTGACGTCCCAGCTCAAGGTGGCGCAGGACCAATTGAACCAGGCCAAGCAGCTCTATGACAGTTTCAACAAGCGGACCAACGCGAACGACATTGGCGCGCTCTTGAACACGCCGCAGTTCCGGAAAGTTCTGCCCCAACAGTTCTCCGATATCGAACGCCTTGTCGCGGGGCAGGGTGGCGGCAACTTCGCCGACGCGATGAACCATTATCTTTCGCAGAACCGCGCCTATGCCGGCAACAGCGGCAATTCGTATTATCAGAGCGAGCTCGACCGGATCGCACGGCAGACTGGCGCCAAGCACTCCATGGGCCAGGCTGTCTATGACACAGCATCGCAGCGTATCGAAGCACTCGAAGACTTGAGAACGCGCATCAGCTCGGCCACCGACGTCAAGGAGACGCTCGATCTGTCCGCGCGGCTGCAAGCCGAACAGGCGTTGCTGCAGAACGACGTGCTGCGGATGCAGGGTCTTGCAATGATACAGCAGGCCCGCACCGACATGGATGGCCAGCGGGAGCGCGAGAAACAACAGCAACTGATCGATGAAATGAGCGCGGCGCTGCAATGAAATTGAACACCTCCATTTTGGTACTCACTCTCGTCGCTGTTCTTGCAGGCTGTAACGAGGACAACAAGAGCGAGCGCACAAACACGGTCGGCTGGTACCTCGACCATCGGGACGAGCTTGCGGCGGTTCTCACTACGTGCGGCGACAATCCCGGAGAGTTCGCGAAGACGCCGAACTGCATCAACGCGAACGAGGCTCGCAACAAGATTACCGTCCAAGAGATGGAAGACGCCCTGAAGTAAGGATCGCCGCGATGGCCATAAACGTCTTTGATAGCTTTCTGAAGGAGTTCGAGCAGCCGATCACGGCATTCGTGTCGACCTCGGTATCGAATCTTGCCTCCTACATTGATGGTCCCCTCCGCACGGCCGTGATGCTCTATGTCATCTTCTACGGTTTTGCGGTGATGCGCGGCGCAATCTCCGAACCAATCATGGAATTTGCCTGGCGGGCGATGCGGATCGTGGTTGTGGTTCTGCTAGCGACCAACTCGAGCGCGTTCCAGCAATACGTCACGGGGCTGTTTTTCGATTCCTTGCCGAAGGAGATTGGCAATGCCTTGGCGGGTGCCGGGCTGAATACCAATTCCGGAGTTCCGTTCGATCAGCTTCTGACCAAAGGCATTGATGTCGCTAATAAGATCTACAAACAGGCCGGACTGACCAACATCGCACCAGCGCTGGTCGCCGCCATTCTCCTAGTCTTTGTGGCGGTGGGCTCCTTCTTGCAGTTTGCCATCCTGCTCTATGCCAAGGTTGGTTTGGGCGTTGTGATCGCGCTCGGCCCGATCTTCATTGCGCTTGGACTCTTTGAGGCCACGCGGCCGTTTACGGAAGCCTGGCTTCGGCAAGTCGCGAACTTCGTGATCCTCCTGGTCCTCGTGGTCGCTCTGGTCGGACTGATGCTAACGACTGTTACCGGCTTCATCGACAGGTTTGCGGCAAACGCCGGCACGGCTGGGGAGATGGTGGTGGCCGCTGTCGCCATCAGCGCGGTGCTCGGCCTGTCCGGTTACATCTCGCTTCAACTGCCGGTCATCGCAGGCGGCCTCGCCGGAGGTGGTGCGTCGCTGGCAAGCCGGCTCGTCACGAGCCCCATGATCGCCAACGCCACGACCGCAGCCGGCGGCGCTTATGCCGGTGCCCGCTGGTCGGCCAGCCGCGGTCTCGACGCACTCCGAGCGAGCCGGCAAGGCGGCAGTATGCGGCGCACGCGATCGCAGGGGTCCACGGCGGCGTAGGCAATCATCGTCGGTATCAGACGACAAAGACAAACAGGGGCATCAGAACGATGTGGCGTCGACTATTTATCATCTGCGTGATCGCGTTTCAGCTTGGCGGATGCGCGATCTGGTCAAAGGGACCACCGTCATGTGATGGCCAAGCTCGGCGGCCGCTCAATCGTTCGCTGTGGGATTGGGAGACCAACACGCCGTTGGCGGCACCCGAGCCGCCACCTGCGCCATCCGCTCCAGCACCAGTCATCCGCAAAGGTGAGACCAACCCGGCGGCACTCTCCTCGCAACTGGGTGCATCAGGCCACCAAGTCGACGTTGCAGCCTCTTACCGTTCCTGCGGCAAGGAGGCCTAAGATGGTCGGCCACGATGAGCTGAAAGCTTATTTCGACAATGCGCGGCGATGGGAACAGGATCTCCTGCTATCGGCCCATCGCTCGCGTCGAACAGCATGGGTGATTGCCGCGGTTGCCTGCGCGTTGGCGGTCGCCTCGGTTGGCGCAGTCGCAGCACTTGCGCCGCTGAAGACGGTCGAGCCGTTCGTGATCCGGGTCGATAATGCCACCGGCATTGTGGACACCGTCTCCGCCCTCAATTCAACGCCGGCGCGTTACGATGAAGCCGTTACCAAGTATTTTCTTGGTCGCTACGTCCGCGCGCGCGAAGGTTACAGTTATCCGGAGGCCGAAACCAATTTTCGCACCATTTCGCTACTCTCGGGGCAGGGCGAACAGGCACGGTTCGCGGTCTGGTACCGGGGCTCCAATCCCGAAAGCCCGCAAGTCGTTCAGGGCCGTTTCGGCGTTGCGACCGTGCGGATCAAGGCGATCTCGCTCCTGGCCGACAATGTCGCCTCGGTGCGCTTTATGAGAGAGAGCCGCAAAGGCGAGGAAACCCGCATCACCCATTGGGTCTCGACCCTGACGTTCACCTATGCCAACGCGCCAATGTCCTCCGCCGACCGTCTCATTAATCCTCTCGGCTTTCTGGTCTCGGAATATCGCGCCGATCCGGAGGTCGTGCCATGAAATCCTTCGCTCTCTTGATGATTTTCGCCCTCGGATTCGCGGGGCCGGCAATGGCCTTGCAACAGCCGTCACCAGGTCAACATGATGCCCGCGTGAGAACCGTGACCTACGATCCGGCCAACGTCGTCAAGGTCAACGGCGTGATTCGGGCATCAACACAGGTGTTGTTTGCCGACGATGAGGAGGTTGCGCATGTCGCGATTGGTGACGCGATTGCATGGGAGGTCGCACCGGCGGGCTCAATCCTGTTCCTTAAACCCCGAGAGAAACATCCACCAACCAATTTGCAGGTCGTCACCACGCGCCCTGACGGACGCAAGCGCTCGTATCAATTCGAGTTGTCAATTGCCGAGACGACGCTCGCGGAGAGTTACTTCGTCGTCCGCTTCGCCTATCCCGGCGACGAGATAGAGCGCCGGCGCACTGAGGCGGCCGCGCGCGGCGCCGAGCGGGAAGGCGCGCTGATCGACCAGACCTTCGACTTGCATCATGCCTATGGCGCGCGCAATTGGCGTTTTTCGGCGCAGGGATCGATCGACCTCGAGCCCGAAGCTGTTTTCGACGACGGCAAGGAGACCACGTTCCGCTTCGCAGGCAACCGCGAAGTCCCCGCGATCTATCTGATCAACTCCGACGGCTCGGAAAGCCTCGTGCCAAAAGACGTCCGCGGGGAGCTCGTGGTGGTTCATGCCACGGCGCGGGAGTTCAGGCTGCGCAAAGGCGACAACGTTCTCTGCATTTTCAACGAAGCATTCGACGCGGTGGGGATTAACCCGGGCACCAATACCACCAGCCCATCGATCGAGCGGCGGGCGAAGAAATCACCACTAACCCCAAGGCCGCGATAGGCGAGGGCGATATGACCGAACATCAAGATGAGACGATCGCCGGCGACCGCGGCATTACGCCAGTGGGCGGAGGGGACAATGGCCGAACGGCAATGCTCAAACGCGGCTTCGGTGCGCTGGCGCTCACCGCCTTTGCCGCTCTGATCATCTGGGGGACCTGGAAAGGCGATAAGCCGGTCAGCGATTCCGCCCGGAAGCTGGTGATCCGCCAGGCGGCGGCCTTCGAGCCCCTCCCGGAAGCGCCGGCCGTGCCTGTTACCACGGCCTCAATTGGAGGCGCTCCGGTCCCAGCCACGCCAGCGGCTCCGGCACCCGCCTCCGACCAGCTTCTGGAGAGCGCCCGGCGCGCGCCCGTGCTGGCCTATAACCGGCCAAGTTCTGCTGGGCGGGCGGCCCACGACAGCGTGACAGGAGGTGTCGTCACCGACTCTTACGGGTTTGGCCGGGGCGAGCCGCGCAATGACCTCGCCGACAAGCTGAAGCCCACGCCGATCGAGGGCGTGCGCGCGGCGCGGCTCCCCAACCGCAATCTGCTGGTCACACAAGGCACCTCGATCCCGTGCGTGCTGGAAACCGCGATGTCCTCGGACGTGGCCGGTTTCGTTTCCTGCGTCGTCGTGCGGGACGTGATGTCGGATTCCGGCAACGTGGTGCTGATGGAAAAGGGCACACAAGTGGTCGGCGAATATCGCGGCAATGTGCGGCGCGGATCAAAACGCCTGTTCGTACTGTGGACTCGCGCCAAAACGCCGACCGGCGTCATTGCAGCGCTGGCCTCGCCGGCGACCGATGCGCTGGGGCGCGCCGGCTTCGACGGCGACATTGACACCCATTTCTTTGAGCGGTTTGGCTCAGCACTGCTGCTGTCGGTCGTCAATGATGCCTCCTCGATCGGGCGCCAGCAGCTGCAGGACAGCTCCATCCAGATCAACAACACCACCGGCGCCACCAATACCGCCGCGGCAATCGCCGTTGAGCAGTCGATCAACATTCCGCCGACGCTGAACAAGAACCAGGGCGAACTGGTCAACATCTTTGTCGCTCGCGATGTTGATTTCTCCTCGGTCTATCAATTGCGGCGGGTCGAGACCCGCACGCAGATTTTGGACCGCACTGTTCCCGGAGGCCTCGCGGCCCCGGCCGTGGTGACTAAGTGAGCGCCGTACATTCCATCGAGCGCGATGGCAGCCGCCTCGTGCTGACGCGCTATCTCGAGCCGTTGGCGCCATTTCTGGCGGACAAATCCTTGACCGAAATCATCGTCAACCGTCCCGGCGAGGTTTTCGTGGAAGGACCTGACGGCTGGACCCGGCACGAAGCGCCAGCTTTGACGCATGCCTATCTCTCACACCTGGCGACCGCGGCCGCTGGCCACACCCGTCAAGACATAGGTCCGGAGCACCCCGTGGTGTCGACCACCCTGATCGGCGAGGAGCGCTGCCAGATCGTGGTCCCGCCGGCGGTGCCAGAAGGCACCGTCAGTCTTACCATCCGCAAGCCGTCAGGTTTGACGATGACATTGGAGACCTTTGAGCAGGCAAAACTGTTCGATGAGGTCCGTGTCGCCGATGACGAACTCACAACCGACGAGAATCGGCTCATGGCGCTGAAAGACGCCGGCGCCTGGCGCGAGTTCCTCCAGCTTGCCGTCGAAACTCGCCGCAACATCATCATTTCCGGGGCGACTGGTTCGGGAAAGACGACGCTATCCAAGGCGTTGATCGCGGCGATCCCGGCACAAGAGCGGCTCATCACCATTGAAGACACCGCTGAGCTAGTCATCCCTCATCAGAATTGCGTGCGGCTGCTTTACGCCAAGGACGGGCAGGGCGTTGCCAAAATAGGACCGCGCGAACTGCTCGAATCCTGCCTGCGGATGCGGCCGGATCGCATTCTGCTGCAGGAGCTGCGCGATGGTACGGCGTTCTTTTATCTGCGGAACGTGAACTCCGGCCATCCAGGATCGATTACAACGGTTCATGCCGACAGCGCCCGGCTCGCCTTCGAGCAGCTGACCTTGTTGGTCAAGGAAAGTGCGGAAGGCCGCGACCTGCATCGCGACGACATCCGCTCGCTGCTGCTGCTTCTCGTCGACGTCGTCATCCAGATGCGGAAGCGGGACGGTCGCTATCGCATTTCGGAGATCTACTATGACCCCGTTCGCAAGCGCGACCACCTCCGTTAAGGCGGCGCAGGGCCTCGCGGTCGCGCTCGCGGCCAGCGCACTGTTCCTGCTGGTCGCCTCCAACGTTTTGCTGCTGGGGCTCAGGCTTCACGATGGCGGCCTGCACTGGTCGGAGATCGCCACCGGCTGGCCCCGCTACGGTGCCGACCCTCGTTTCGACCGCTGGCTGACCCTGTCGAGCCTTGCCGGCGCGGTCGTCGTCTTTGGGCTGCTCGGTGCGATCTTCCGGCACCGTCCTCTCCCGCTGCACGGCAGCGCGCGCTTCGCGTCTGAACGCGAAATCAAGGCCGCTGGCCTGCGATCCAAAGATGGCGTGCTTCTCGGCCGCAAGGACGGCGCGCTGCTCTGCTTCGGCGGGTCGGAACACGTCCTGGTCTACGCTCCGACCCGGGCCGGGAAGGGTGTCGGCTACGTCATTCCGAACCTGCTCAATTGGCCAGATTCAGTCGTCGTTCTGGATGTGAAGAAGGAGAACTGGGACCGCTCGGCCGGATTTCGCGCAGCCCACGGGCAGGAGGTCTATCTGTTCGACCCGCTCGAGGAGAACGGTCGCACCGCGCGTTACAATCCTCTTGGCTACGTGCGCAGGGATCCTGCCGACCTCTATGACGATCTGCAACGCATCTCCGTCATGCTGTTTCCGGCCGAAAGCCGCGGTGATCCCTTCTGGTTCGAGGCCGCGCGGTCTGCGTTCGTAGCAATCGGCGGTTATGTCGCGGAGACGCCGGGTCTTCCATTGACGATCGGCGAAATCCTGCACCAGCTCTCCGTGGCCAGTGACCTCAAGGCACATTTTGAGAAACTCATCGCCACTCGCAAGTCCGGCCCTTCGCCACTGTCGCGGCATTGCGTCACGGCCTTGAACGATTTTCTCGCTGCGTCCGAAAACACCATGAACTCGGTGCGCAAAACCGTGACGGCACGGCTCGGTCTCTGGCTCAATCCCCGCATCGATGCCGCAACCTCGGCCAATGATTTCGATCTGCGAGAGCTGCGGCAACGGCTCATGTCGATCTATCTCGGCGTGACCCCTGACAATCTCGACCGCATGGCGCCGCTTCTGAACTTGTTCTTTCAGCAGGTGGTCGATCTCAATACCCGCGAGCTGCCGGAACAAAATCTCAAACTCAATCGCAAGGTGCTGCTGTTGCTCGATGAATTTCCGGCGCTGGGCAATGTCAACGTGCTCGCGAAATCGGTGGCGTTCATCGCCGGTTACGGCATCCGTCTGCTGACCGTGGTCCAGAGTCCGGCCCAGCTGCGGGCGATCTACGGGATCGATGCGGCCCGCAACTTCATGACCAACCATGCCGTCGAAGTGGTATTCGCGCCGAAAGAACAGGATGTCGCAAATGAACTCTCGGAGCGCATCGGCTATGACACGGTCAAAGCGCGCAGCCGCAGCGGACCGAAAGGGCTGGCAACGCGGTCGACCAGCGAGACCGTCTCCGAGCATCGGCGCGCCCTGATGCTGCCCCAGGAGCTGAAGCTTCTTCCAAGGTCCAAGGCCTTCATCCTGGGCACCGGCCTTCCGCCGATCGTCGCCGACAAGATCGTCTATTACGAAGACAAGGCGTTCCTCACACGCCTGCTACCCGCGCCTGTCCAGAATCTGCCGAAAGGTCGCTCGACAGCACTGCTTCACGCCGAGATCAACGAGCTTCGCTCCGAGGTTGCGGAGCTCCAGGCGGTATTGCGGTCGCGGCCGATGACCGACGAGGAGGTCGCCGATCCCTCCACAATTCCCGCCGACGCCTCCTTCGATTTTGGGGACGTGGATGTCGATCTCGAAGGCCTCTCTGAGGACGACCTGAAAGCCTGGACCCTGAACTACATCGACGCTCAGGTCATTCCGCCGACGCGGCGGACGGGCCGCAAGCAAAAGGGCGAGCAGCATGAACGGCGGGCATGACGCGAGCGAGGAATTCAGCCTGCAGCGGCAGCGTCGCGCGGGGCACGCTTCCGCCCGAGAAAAGGGGGAAGACGAGGCCGCAACTACAGCCCCCAACAAGCCTTCTTCCGCGGAGGTCACAGATAGTGCGTTTCCGGACCGCATCCGTCGGAAATATTACGTGGTGGCCAGTGAATTCCACAAGGATGGATCCGACCGCGAAGCGCGGCTCTATGCCGACGAGCGGAAAGAGTACCTCGCGTTCAAGACCACTGACGATCGCCTGGTCACCCGCATAGCTGCCGCAGAAGTGATCCGGGACATGGTCAGCGTGGCACAACATCGCCAGTGGGAGGCACTTCAGGTCCGTGGTTCTGTCGAGTTCCGACGCGAGGCCTGGTTCGAGGCTAGCGCGCGCGGGATGGATGTGAAGGGCTATCAACCAAGCGAGCTCGATCGCCAGGCGCTCGCTGACCGACGAATCCGATGGGATCGAGCCCAGGCCCACAACAACGAAGTCGGAGCCAGCACGCCTTCCGACAGGTCACTACAGGCGGATAGGCTCGATTACGACAAGGGCGTTTCCGGACGTCTGCTGGAGGTCGGTTATGGCCCCTACCGCAACCGCGCCGACGCGGAGCCATCAACCTATGTAGCCATCGAACTGGACAATGGCCGGCGACATCAGGTGTGGGGCGTCGGCATTGTAGCAGACGTCGCAGATAGTGGCGCCAAGCCTGGCGACCGTATCTCTCTGCGAAGAGATAACGTCGTACCCGTCATCAGGGCGATCAAGTCAGTAGACGACGCCACTGGACTCGCTCGTATTGAACAGCGCCAGATGTGGCGCAACATGTGGAGTGTGACGGTAGAGGAACGCCGTGCAGACCGACCGGCGGCCGCGTATGATTCCGACCTGCTCGCGGCCCAATCCCAGATGGCCGTCATCAACAAGCTTGTCGAACGCGCTCTGCCGAACGATGAGAATGCTCGTCACAACATTATGGCTTTCGCCAAGGAGCGCATTGCCCAGCATCTGGAGAACGGACATTCGTTTGCGCGGGCAACAGTCATGGAACCGGTTCGAGATCGTTATCCGTCGCAAGGAGATAAGGAGATCCGAGCTCAGACTGGTCAAAGCGCGAGAATGCGTGAGCGTGAGCGCTGAATTCACGAGGTCAATCAATGAGCCGAACTGGGCTTTTGGGAAAGTACCTCCGCTCGAGCCAACCCAACCGTCGCGACAATGCAGAACAAGAGAAGCAGAATCGTCACCCCAGCGGACGAGTGCGGATGCCGGCGATCCAGGTGATGGTTCGAACAAAGGGGGGACTCCCACGGTTGTTCTTGCTCGGGAGTCGGATGGCTGTGACTTACGATGGCACTGCCAACCAAGTCCAAACCCGATCAGTCACCCGTTCACCAGACCCGAGGGCCCTGGCCGTCTGAGGCTTTGCTGAGTTTACGCTTGAATTGCCCTGGAGCGCCCCACCCAGTCCCAGCGCGTTCCATTCCCCTTGACGAGCCGCTTGGCGTCTAAGCGCATGCTCGTTGCTGCGTTTTTTCGACCATCATTCTGTCGCGACGTCGCCATTGATGATGTCGCCGAACAGCTCCCACTTCTCGCCCTGAAACTTCATCAGCTGAAGCGAGCTGATCGGCGCGAAGTCGGCCGGACCGGTGTTGATTTTGATGCCGGGCAGAAGAGTGTCAGGGGTAAACTCCTTCAGGCTCGCTGCCTGCTTCATGACATTGGCGCGTGTCAGATCGTCGCCGCACATTTCAAGCACCTTCGCCAGGGTCTGGGCGGCCCCGTAGCCATAGACGTGGCCACTGTCCGTCTTGTCAGCTCCCGGCATGTACTTGTCGATGAATTCGGACCATTTCATCATGCCGGAGTCCTTGGCCCATTGCGGATCAGTTGCATCCTTGGCGTAGGCCGCAGATATCACGCCCTGAGCGTTGTCGAAGCCCGCGGGCTGCATAACGCTGCCGACTGAGGCTGAGACGTTGGTCATGATCTGCAACGGCTTCCAGCCGAGTTCGCCTGTTTTCTTGATGGTCTGGGCGCCGAACTTCGGCGTGGTGTAGATCAGCAGGACGTCGGGATTGGCGGCTTTGATCTTGACGATATGGGAGTCGATCGACGGCTCGGAAACTTCATAGCTTTCTTCCATGATGATGCTGGAGGCCTTGGCTCCGAAGCCGTCCCTGGTACCCTTCACGTAGTCCTTCCCGAAGTCATCGTTCTGGTAGAGAATTGCTACCTTCGCATCGGGCCTCTCCCTCATCAGCCATTTCGCATAGATCTGGGCTTCGCTCTGGTAGGATGGTTGCCAGCCCATGGTCCAGGGAAAATGCTTCGGATCGTTCCACTTGGTGGCGCCGGTGGCGACGAACAATTGCGGGATTTTCTTGGAATTGAGGTACTTTTGGATCGCAGTGTTCGAGGGCGTGCCGAGCGGATTGAAAACGAGGAGTACCTCGTCGCTTTCGACGAGCTTGCGAACCTGTTCGACGGCCTTCGGCGGGGAATAGCCGTCGTCATAGGTGACGAAATTGATCTTCCGACCATTGATGCCGCCGCGGTCGTTGACCATCCTGAAGTAAGCTTCTTCGGTCTTGCCGATCACACCGTAGGCGGATGCCGGGCCGCTATAGGGCATGATGTTGCCGACCTTGATCTCAGTGTCCGTGGCCCCGGTATCGTACCTCTTCTGCGCCAGCGCGGTGCACGTCGAGAGACCCAACAAGGTGAGCGCGATAGAAGCAGCGGCGAATTTGTCGGTAACGGCAGTCATTTTTATCTCCCTTTATTATCGATGAGTATCTTTTCTTGTGACGCGACGGTGCCGCATAACGTTCCGGGGGCCTCGGCGCTTGTCGCTGAGGCCAAGCACGTAGCAGGCATATCGTTTGTCAAGCCGCTGGGCGAGTCGAGCGTAGGACTTGAGGCCGGGATCCCGACCCGAGCACCTAAGGGTAAGTTGCTGTGGCACCGGAGCTTCTGACCGCGATCAGCTTGTTGGCTCTGACGCAAAGCGAATGGCATCTTGGTCAAGCTCAAACAACGGCGCATTGTCAGCCTAGCCACCAACATAAGCGCCTCTCCCGCTCGCCAGGAGGGCGCCGTCACCACTGACGATTCGTGTTGCGGCAACGCTCATTTGACGCCCAATTTTGACAGGTCGGCCAATCGCGCGCAGCGCGCCGGGTGTTGCAGGTCGGTGGAAGTCCACGTGCAGATCAATGGTCGCGCGCGCTGTCCCTCCAAATGCGAGGATCGTGTACAGCCCCGTCAGGTCGATCAATGCAGAAAGAACGCCGCCATGCGCGGAAGCGATCTTAGGATTGGACACAATCTCGTCGCGCCAAGGCATTTCGAGGATCAGCTCATCCCGGGTTAGGGTAACCAGATTGATGCCCAGCCAGCGATGGAAGGGCGCGACCTGCAGGCGCTCCCGCAATTGCTCGAGATCGTAAGGCTTGGTCTGCTCCGAACTCACCGGGCCACCTCAGCCCCGTGCGTACGAACCAGAAATTCAACGATGGCCTGGCCAAAGGCGTCGTTCTGATCTCCGACCACCATATGTGTGGCGTCCGCAATGTCACTATAGTGGGCGTGTGGAACCAGGCTCCTGAAATGGGCCACGGCCTCGGGCGAGACCAGATCACTTGACCCTCCCCGGATCAGGTGCACCGGCAAGCGCAATCGTGAAGCTGCCGCGCTAAAGGCCGCACGTCGATGATCGATGAGTTCGACGTCCGTTATTCGGGCCTGCATCACGCCTTCGATGAATGCGGGATCCCAATGCCAGTAGTACCTCCCGTTTTCCCCCAGACGAAGATACCGCTGAAGCCCCGGCGAAGCCTTCCGGCTTTGCCGATGCGGCAAGTATTGGGAGATGACCTGCGCGGCCTCCTCGGGCGAGGCAAAGCCTTCGCGCGCATGCGCGGCCATAAAGCCGACCACCCGGGCCACACCTTCTGGTTCCATTTGCGGGGTGATGTCGACCAGTGTGAGCGATGCAAAGCTCTCAGGGCTAAGCTCGCCCGCGGCGATAATGCCTGCCAGCCCTCCGAGGGAGGCGCCAATCAAGGCCGGCTTTCTTGTGCTCGCGTTAGCGATGGCCACAAGGTCACTTGCAAAATCGCGGATATCATAGGCTCCGTCCTTAGCCCAGAAACTGTCGCCATGCCCTCGCATGTCGATTGCGACTGCGCGAAATCCTTGGCTTGCCAGAAGTTTTGAAATCCCCTTCCAGGCGCGACGCGTCTGCCCTCCGCCGTGCGCCAGGACGACTGGGAAGGCCTGCTCACTCCCTTCGATCGAGGCCGCAATCGGGTGGCCCTGGTACCCAGCAAGCATCGTCGGCGTCATGTAACTACCCGGTACCAGGGAATTGTTGCTCGACTAAATGATCCGCAAAGGACCTCAACATCACTTTCCTCCATCGCCCCTTAGCCATGCCGACTTGGTTCGAACTGCCAAATCTTTCGAACGTTGTGCAACGCACTTATCGCGATCTTTTCGTCCCAGATTGCTCATCCTCCTGGCAAGTGGAAGCGCTTTGCGTTGATTGTAAACATCCAGCCTGGCTGAATTGCTGCAAAACAGGGATTGGTGGAGGGCAGCATCATACAAAAAGGATATACATAAGGCTGAGGATAGCGAGGGCTATCCCGAAGGCCAACCCAGCGCCAACTAGCGCGGATATTGGCGCCGAGCTTGATCCAGCTTTCTGGTTCATGAGGGCGTCCCGCATCCCGTCCGCCTATTCTTATTTGCACGATGGACGAAGCGAGCGCCGCATCCAACGCGCGACAGTTTTAAGCCGTCTCCAAATAACAATAGCGCGTTTTGCTTAAACAAGCAAGCTTATGATAGTCTTGCATACAAGACATCGCGATGCAGCGAGCCCGCGGAAGCAGTTGGCTAGATGGGTAAGGGCTCGATCATTACGGATATGGCTGATGTCAAAGACAATCCAGTATCTCATTCCTCTCCTGCCGCTCGTGGCGTGCTCGCCGTCGCAGGCGATCGTTTGGTCCGACGCAACGACGCTTCTCTTGCAGGATCAAGCTGCAGTTCAAGTCGACAAAGAGGATGCCGACAATGATGCGGCTAGACGTGAACTCGAACTCTTCCGCGAAGCCAAAGTGTCATTGCGGCGGGCGATCGCGATCGCGCAGCAACTGCACGCGGGGTCGAGAGCTGCGGATGTCACCTTCGATAGCTCGTCGGGGTCTGCCGTTTACAAGGTAAGAACGACCCGTAAAGCTCGGATCTGGGAAAATGCAATCGACGGGAAGACCGGAGAGGTTGCGGGCCATGAAACCGTCATGTCCCTCGAGAATCTGGATACTGAGGATCGGAATAACTTCGTCGCCCTGGAGAGCGTTCGGCTAAAATTGTCGGACGCCGTGCTTATCGCGGAGAAGGCCGCAGACGGAAAGGCGATTGGCGCAAGTCTTCTGAACAACGATGGTAAGCTGCAGTTCCTCGTCTTGATCGTTAGCGGCAACCACTTGAAGGAGGTTATTCTCGAATCGCCCGGAGCAAGGAGTCCATGATCGCTCTCTTGCCTTCCCTATGATCCGGCTCCGTGGTGCGGCTAAACGTCCTCATCAGTCGGCGTTAGTCGTCGACATCGCAATAACGGCGGATCCGAGGCGCGTGGCCCACTTCAGCGTCGATCAATGTCCCGTGGGCTTCACCGCGGCTTTCATTTGTGGCGGCTACAGGGAACCGCTTCCTCCCTTGACGCGTTTTTGGAATACGCGGCAATGTTCGATGGTGCCGGATCGGGGACCCCAGCCGTGGATAGCCTTAGCCATCGGATCAGAGAAATAGTTGGCCGGCATTTGAATGTTGCGCCGGAAAAGATCACCGACTCGGCGCGGTTTATCGAGGATCTGGGTGCCGATAGCCTTGACACAATTGAGCTCATCATAGCCTTCGAAGAGGCCTTCGGCTGCGAGATTCCCGACGAGGTCGCAGAGTCGATCGTCACCGTGGCAGACGCGAGGCAGTATCTTGAAGGCAAAGTAAAGACGTAGTCAGTTATGCCTACGGCGGGCGTTGCGTAGGTGGGCCGATGGGGATCGATCGCCCGCGGTCGCGTATCCTCCTTTGGTTTGCGGCAATTCGTTGCGAGGCGACGCCTTGCGAGGTTGCACTGCCATCGTTCCCTTTGCCGAACACCACCGTAGGATCGCGTATCGATCCTCCTGCTTTGCGCGCAACCAAGGGCTTCACCGCAGGCCGGCGTCCGGCAGCGGCGACCCAATCGGTCTTGGCCGAGCGCCTGACCACCGCCAGAGCGCCCATCGCGAGCCGAGAATGATCGACAAAATTGTTGCTGAGCAGACGTCTGTCACCGCCAGCGCACTATCGCTCCTGACTCCATTGGCTCTCATCCAGCCTGGACATCCTGGCATTTTGTATGGCGCCGGCGCTTGACTGCTATATATGAGCTAGCTTATAATATATTAAAGTTATGGAGATTGAACTTATGAGCCGCGGTTCTGTAGACCAGAATTTTCTGTTTACTCTCGCCGAGCTGACACGCGTCCTTCGCGTGTATGCAGACAAGGAAGCCGCGCGGTTTGGCATCACCCGGGCGCAGTGGGCGGTCCTGGCCAAGGTGGAGCGCAACGAGGGCATGAGCCAGGCGGAACTTGCCGATCAGATGGAGATGCAGCCGATCACGTTGACGCGGCTGGTTGACAAGCTGTGCGAGAGCGATTGGATCGAGCGGCGGGGGGATGCAAACGATCGTCGCATCAAACGGCTTCATCTTCGGAAAGCTGGACGTCAATTGCTCGGCAAATTGAGCGGTCTGCGATCCGAACTCACGGCGACCGCGCTCGACGGCATTCTCCCGGCGGACGCCCACCGTCTTTTGACACAACTGGAAGCGATCAAGGAAAACGTGCGCAACGCAATTCAAAATGCTGGAGCCGAGCAGGTACGCAAGGAGCCGCGCTATGGCTGATCAGGTCGTCAAATTCGCGCCTGAGCAGAAGGCCGCGCCCGACGGCAAGCCGACTAGGAAGGTCGCTGCCGAACCGCGCCGCCGCATGATGGCGGGTCTGCGCCGTTATCGCCGTCCCCTTCTGTTGGTGGTGCTGCCCATTGCTGCCACACTCGGCGGACTGGCATTTTACCTGCACGGCGGACGTTATGTCAGCACCGACGATGCCTATGTCGGCGCCCAGAAGGTGCTGGTGACGCCCGACATCTCTGGCAAGATTTTGAAGGTGATCGTGAAGGAGGGCCAATCGGTCAAGCGCGGCGACGAGCTGTTCGAGATCGACCCCGTTCCGTTCCGCCTCGCGGTGGACGAGGCCAAGGCGCAGCTCGCGCAGGCCCGCACCACTTACGACAACCTCGTCGCCAACATCAAGATCTATGGCGACATGCTCGATCTGGCCCAGCAGGGCATCGATCTGAAGAAGCGCGATGTCGAGCGCAAGCAGGCGCTGGTGAAGAGCAATTTTGGCTCGCAGCTCGACCTCGACAACGCCTCGACGGCATTGGTCACCGCCGGCGGGCAGGCGCAATACATCAAGCAGCAACTCTCCAACGCCAAGACGCAATTGCTCGGCAACCCCGAATTGCCGCTGGAGCAATTCCCCCCCTACGCGCAGGCCAAGGCCAAGCTGGACGATGCGCAGCGCAATCTCGACCACACGGTGCTGCGAGCTCCGATGGAAGGCGTGGCGACGCAGGTCGAGCAGATCCAGCTCGGACGCTACGTTGCAGCCGGCACGCCCGTCTTCTCCATCATCGATGTCGCGCACCCCTGGGTCGATGCCAATCCGAAGGAGAGCGATCTCACCCACGTCACCGAAGGGCAGTCCGTCACGCTTGAGGTCGACGCCTTCCCGAACCACGTGTTCAAGGGCACGATCGGCTCGCTCTCGCCAGGCACCGGCGCGCAGTTCGCGATCCTCCCGCCGCAGAACGCCACCGGTAATTTCGTTAAGGTGGTGCAGCGCGTTCCGGTGCGGATCTATTTCGACGAGCACGACAAATACGTCGCCAAGCTGAA
>NZ_JBYSYD010000012.1:0-52330 GCF_058782905.1 Bradyrhizobium sp. FW305-F6 | reverse complement strand
TGGTGCCTAATCCTGCGCGCCCTCATCGCTGCAATCAGCGACCGCTCATCGCTGCAATCGGCTTCTTAACGGACGACTATCTCGCACGGGACTTCCGCCGGCAATAAGAGAGCTAACCGCTGGAGATTGTCGCTACTTCTCGCGTTTGCCTTATTGCTGCTCTACTCGCAAAGAGCATTTTCTCATGCAATCGTCATACAGTCCTCCCCGGCGGTCGATGCCAGTGTCGCCGCTGGCGACGTGGCAATCCGCCTTCGTTTCAACAGCCGCATCGATCATGCTCGTTCGAAGCTGCGGCTCTATACAGCCGATGGCAAAGAGATCATCTTGAAAACTGATCCAGATTTACCACACAGCCTCGAAGCGGACGCCAGAATTCTTGCGATTGGCGCCTGGCACCTGCGTTGGCAAGTCTTGAGCGTGGACGGTCACATCACCCGCGGCGATATTCCCTTCAGCGTCCGCTAAAGCTCGCTGTGTCATCCTTCCCTGAGATCTTTGGCTTTCTTTCGGTGATTCTGCGCGGCTTATTTCTCATCGCGCAATCTCTCACGCTTGGCGGCATCGGTTTTACAGTTTTGCTTTGGCAGCCCTTGAGCTTACGACTTTCGACTGAAAGCTCCGAAATAGGAAGGCGATGCCGTATCATCCTTGCCAATAGTAGCATCGCTTTCGCCATCTTCACGCTCAGCACTCTGATAGTCAACGCGGCGGTGCTTGCCGGTACCTTGGATCTCCCCTGGCGAGATACGCTCGATGCTGATTTCGCTCGGGCCGATATCGCCATCGCTGGCCGCGCTTTGCATCGGCCTCTTAAGCTGTGGACGAGAAAGCGGGTGGCGAACGGCAGCGCTGATCAGCTTCGCGGTCGCGGCTTTGGCCGGACAGCTTTCCTTGACCCATGCGGTGAGCCGCCCAGGTTTGCGCTGGCCCTATCTACTCGCAGATGCGTTGCATATGACCGGCGCAGCCATCTGGATCGGCGGCCTCCCCTATTTTCTTCTCGCGTTGGGTCTCTCTCGGGACGGCACCGATTGCAGAGTTGTTGGGCGACGTTATTCGGCTATATCGCTTACCTCTGTCACAGTCATCATTGGCAGTGGGATGCTGATGGCCTTCGGTTACATCGGCGTGCCTGAGGCGATCTATGGCACGGCTTGCGGTGTCATGGTGACGACCAAGATTGCACTTCTCCTCATGTTGCTCGGGCTCGGCGGAGCGAATTACCTCATCGTGGAAAAGCTACAGCGCGATCCGTCCACCTCCATTCTTCGTTTGAAGCGTTTCGCGGAGGCCGAGATCGGCATTGGCCTAACTGTCTTGCTGGCTGCAGCCTCGCTTACGTCCTTGCCTCCGGCAATCGGCCTTGTGCAGGACAGGGTTACCTGGCCGGAAATTGTCGAGCGCTTCTCGCCGCAATGGCCGCGCCTCACCAGCCCCAGCTCGGACCAACTGACGATTAACCAGTTGCAGGCCCAAATCGCTGAAGCGGATGCGCGGCGAATCCCAGGGCCCCGGGCTTATGTGCCTGGAGAAGGCATTATATTGCCCCGCAATGCGGAAGACGTGGCCTGGTCCGAATACAACCACCATTGGGCTGGCATTTTCGTCATGCTGATCGGCGTTCTCGCGTTGATTCAGCACTCCAGATGGGGCAGATGGGCTCGGCACTGGCCGCTGCTCTTCATGGCTCTGGCAGCCTTTTTGTTTTTCCGCGCAGATGAAGAAGCGTGGCCAATCGGTCAGATCGGCTTTTTCGAATCGATGCGCGATGTGGAGGTGGCGCAGCATCGAATATTTGAGCTGCTTATCGTACTTTTTCGAATGGAGAGTGCAAACGAGTCCCAAAAAAGACCAAAGGGCGACCCTGGCCTTTCCGCTGCTGGTTGCCATCGGAGGCGCGATGCTGCTTGCACATTCCCATGCTTAGTCATATCCACCGCCACGATTGCGAGCGACGACCGAGATCGTGGGATGAGCCGCCAGCCAGGCTTGGGCGGTCGCGGGCTCACGATCCGGCAGCAAGGTAACTACCCGGCGCCTTTCCGGGTTGCAGATGATGCTGGCGTATCGGTGATTGCGCCGCCAAGCCCAATCATCATCGCAGTGGACGCCGTGATACGCCTTGCTCCAAGCATTCCGCTCGCTGATTGCCGACCTTTACGGGCAACTGCTCCTCGACCAGATAGGGGTTCTCCGGCAGCGGCAGCAGTTGCCGCTATTCCTGAGCCAGGGCCTGCCGAATGGTCATGGTCCGATCCTCGGGACAGGGCCGGTCGGCCGCCTGGCCGCGACACCAGTGCTCGGCCTGGGCGTTCAGGTCGGCCAGATCGGTAAAGCTGCGCGCGGCGAAGAAGGCGTCGCGAACGTGACGAATCGCGCGTTCAACCCGGCCCTTCTCGTTGCCGCGGGCAACCGCCACGGGCCGGGGTTCGAAGCGATAGTGGCCCGCGAATGCCAGGAGCGTCGGATGAAAACGGATTGCCTCCCCCTGGCGCTCGAGCACCGCGCTCTTCAAATTATCGTAGAGCAGGACTCTCGGCACGCCGCACCAGGTATTGAAGGCGCCGACGTGGCCGCGCAAAAAGTTCTCCATTCGCGCATCGAGGAAGAAGCGCAGGTGGATGTCGCGCGAGTACGAAAGCACCATCACAAAGGCCATCAGCGGCCGGCGGGCGCGACTGATCTGTATATGGCCAAAGTGAGCCCAGTCGACCTGGCCCTGCTCGCCAGACAGCGTGCGCAGCCGCAGGTAGGCCTCGGCTGCTGGCCTTGGCCGATACAAGCTGATCAGTGTGATCAGGGCCGCCTGGTATCCGCGTTCGCGCACCATGGCATGCAGCCGGCTGGCGGTGATGTCGGGAAATTTGGTCAAGGTCTGCCGGATGAACGGCAGATAAGGGTCGATCATGGCGGAGCGCAACTGCGGCCCATGCCGGGGCGGTCCAGCCTGCGCAGCACGCGACGCACGGTCGTGTGATGCAAGTGGAGCTGGCGCGCGATGGTGCCGCAGCGCCACTTCTCGACGTGATGCAGGCGCAGAATCCGGGCCTCCAGTTCACCGGGATAGTCACGAACACGCTCCGTGGTCAGTCGGGTGGATCGAGGGAGGGCCTGCGACGTCGCACGAAGTCGAGCCGCACGAACGGTGGCAGCCGGCTGCAGCAGCGACAGCATCGTGATGAACGCGAATCGCTGTCGCCGCTGGGCCTTCGAGACATGCCGGTTGTCCGCCGGCGACAGCGATCGAGGCCGGCGGCACTACATCATCCATGGCCGGACAGGGTGAACCCTGATGCGTCACGATTTTATTGCGGGCCCGGTAACGTCGGGCGCGAGCCGCATGCAGATGGCGGCCGCGACGGGTGCGTTGATAGCGCCGGCCGGCGTCGCGCACGCTCGCCCGTCGCATCGTCCTGGAGCACTCGGCAGTGCAATAGCGCTGGCCGCGATCGCAACGGCCACAGATCAGCACCTGGGCCCGGCAACGGGCACACAAGAACAAGCGGCCTGCGGCCTGCATCGGCGATCCCCGGCAAATGCCGAAGACGAGGCCGACGTGAGGCTCGACGGATGCGCGATGGCCGCTATACTGCGCGCCACGCAATCCGCGGTCTGCCGATCACGCAGACTGTTGGTGGATTGGGTACAGGCGCGGCTCCGCTTCACTTTGCAGGGTTACGACGGCGCCGCGCCTGTTGGTCTGTTCAGGGACCCGTTCCCTATCCGCCGAGGCGGGGCGCTGCGCAACCCGGGGACAGCTCCCCGCCTCGGCTACCAGCCCGTCGTGGGGAAACAACGTCTTCCGCCATCCGCAAGGAAATAGCTTCCCGCCCAATCTCGCCGCGCGCACGATGTCGCCAGATTTACGCGGTTCTCGAAAGCCATTGATAGTGCGTCGATGCCGCGCCGCTCGATCGCGCCGAAAATCTTGGCGTAGACATAGCCAGCATCGGCGGTGACCGTTTTGATGTCGATGCTCGCGAAATGTCCGTGGCGCTCAGCTCGAGCCTGGTTCTCTGTACCCGAGGGATCCGGAAAGTCGTCGGGCTGCATCGGCGACCACCTTGCCCAAGACTCCATCTGGGCTTGCGTCCACCCGATTTGCTCGGCCGAAGACTGTCAAGGCCATGCAAAGGCTGCCGGTCACATCGAACACCGGAGCGCTCACCGCCCCATACCCGTCGCCGCCTCCATCAGACATGCAGGCAAATCCACGCGCCCGGGTTTCCTGGATCGCTCGAGCCAAGATGGCGCCATCGTGCGGGACGTTCAGCCTTCCCGATCGCCGATTCTGTTCGAGTTCGCGCTCGATCACTGTATCGGTTCTGGCGGCATCTTCGAACGAACAGAACAGTAGCCCAGTTGCGGAATAGGTCATCGGGCAATGATGGGTGAGCGCAATCGTCGTAGCGAACTCGTGGCGGGCCTCGATGATGCGGATCATCGTAGGTCCTTTCTCCCCCCAAACTGCCAGCGCGGCAGTTTCGCCGACTTGGTCGACGATTTCGCGTAAGGTCGCCTCCGCGAACCGGAGCGGCTCGAATCTCGAGAACCCCTTTAGGCCCAACTGTAGTGCGATTGGGCCAAGGTCATAGCGCGCCGATACTCCGTCGCGGGTAGCAAGACCGATCCGGATCAGACTCACCAGGTAGCGATGTGCTTTGGCGGACGGCATCCCAGCGCGCTGCGCCAGTTCCGCCAGCTTCAAAGGTCCGTCGGCTTGGATCAAGGCGTTCAGGATGTCGCCGGCGACTTCAACCGACTGGATCCCGAGTTGAGGCGACTCCGAGGCGCTTCTCCTTGTTTGCGCGCGATTCTCTCTCAGCATGCGACCGGCCTGCCCAAACCGAAGGTAATTGTCAAAACCAAAAAAGCCTCTTGACGCGTTTCGAGAAGGAAATAAGAATTACAATATAAGAATTATGTTACACAATATAAAATCTAGCTTTCGAAATGGATCGCACTTTGGGAGGAACGTCATGGTTGGAGGAGCGGTCTCCAGGCTCTTGGAAGGAGACGTCGCTTTCGTCACAGGCGCAGCCCAAGGTAATGGAGCTGCGATAGCGCGAGGAATGGCCGCCAGCGGTGCAAGCGTGATCGTTTCCGATCTGAATGCAGCAGGAGTTGGGGCGGTGGCCGAGGCTATAGTGAGCGCTGGCGGGAGAGCTGTCGGCATCGGATTGAACGTGGCAGACCGAGAGGCCTGTCAGGCGGCGGCGGCTCGCGCGGCAGAATTTTTCGGCGACATTTCGATCCTTGTGAACAATGCCGGCATCACTAGACGGACACCTCCCGACGATCCTGCTTTTCTCGACCACTTGGACGAACAGATAGCCATAAACGTCCGGGGCTGCGCCACCATGGCGATCTCGCTGCTTCCCCAACTCTTTCGCACGAAGGGCCGGATCCTCAATATCGGCTCGATCGCATCATTCGTTGCCTACCAGAATTCAGCGGCCTACGCGGCTTCGAAGGGCGCGGTGAAGCAATTGACGACGGCCCTGGCGGTCGATCTCGCAGAGCACGGCATCAGGGTCAACGGGATCGCGCCGGGCGTCATCGCCACGCCGATGACCGAAACGACGCGCGCCAATCCCGATGCCATCAATCGCTTCCTCCGTCACACGCCCATGGGGCGAGTGGGCGAACCCGACGAGTTGGTAGGCCCGGCCATCTTTCTGACCTCGCGGCTCTCCTCCTACGTCACCGGCGTCATGCTCCCGGTCGACGGTGGATATCTGGCGAACTGAGCGCAGCGTCCCGATCAAGAGCACAACGTCGACAGCAGGGAAGTTCGATGCCCGAAAGTCTTCTGGAATACGATCTCCTCGTCGCCGGATCGGGCGCAAGCGGACTCACGGCGGCCGTAGTCGCGGCCAAACACGGACTGAAGGTCATCGTCGTCGAGAAAGAGGCAGTCTTCGGCGGAACGACAGCCCTCTCCGGTGGCTACCTGTGGATACCCAATAATCATCTGGATGCGGCCGAAGGCATCAAGGATTCCATGGATGCCGCGCGGGCATACATGCGTCACGAAGCTGGCAATCACTACGACGCGGAGCGGGTCGAAGCCTTCCTCGAAGCCGGGCCGAAAATGGTCTCCTTCATGCAAGACAAGACGGCCGTCCGTTTCGAGGCTTCCCCTCTTTTTTCGGACTATCACCCCGATGCCCCAGGCGGAACACCTGGTGGCCGGTCGATACTCACGAAACCGGTGGATGCTAAAATTCTGGGCGAAGACATCGAGCGATTGCGGCCTCCGCGCCCCGAACTCACTCTGTTTGGTCTCGCCATTGGATCCGGTAAAGAGCTTTGGCACTTCTACCGAGCTACCCAGCGTCTGGAATCCTTTGTCTATGTGGCGCGCCGCCTTACGAAGTACGGTTTCGATCGGCTCCTAAAGGGACGAAGCCAGCTTCTGACGAATGGTAATGCTCTGGCCGCCAGGCTTTTCCGCTCCGCGCGAGATCTCGGAGTCGAGTTGTGGCTGGACAGTCCGGTTAAGGCCCTTCTTCAGGACGAGAATGGGGCCGTGACGGGTGCCGAGGTTCAGACGCCGAAAGGCTCTCGTCATATCGTCGCTCGTCACGGTGTAGTCTTGGCTTGCGGCGGATTTCCTCTGGATATTGCTCGTCGGCAAACGCTCTACGGCCACCGCGCGGATCTCGACGAGCATTGGTCTGCAGCCAGCCCGGGCAATACGGGCGATGGCATTCGTCTCGGGGAGACCGTCGGCGGAAACGCGGTGAAAGGCTATCCGAATGCGGCGGCTTGGGCTCCGACGAGCTTGGTGCCGCGCGAAGACGGCACCAAAGGACCGTTCCCTCACTTCATTGATCGCGGCAAACCTGGAGTGATCGCCGTCACGCGCGCGGGACATCGTTTCGTTAACGAGTCGAACAGCTATCATGACTTCGTCCAAGGCATGAAACACGCATGTTCGTCGGACAAGCCCGTCGAGGCATTTCTGATCGCCGATCACAAGACCATCCGAAAATACGGGTTGGGCCATGTGAAGCCGGCGCCCCTGCCGCTTGGTCCGTCAATCCGTTCGGGATATCTCATCGTCGGCGAAACGCTTGCCGACCTCGCTAACAATGCCGGCATCGAGGTTGGCGAGTTCGAAAGGACCATCGCCAAATGGAACGCCGACGTTCCCACCGGAACGGATTCGGTCTTCGGAAAAGGATCGACAGCGTACAATCGCTTTCATGGAGATCCAAAAGTCAAGCCGAACCCGTGTATGGCGCCGATCGCGAACGGCCCCTTTTACGCGGTTCGCGTCGTTCCCGGTGACATCGGTACCTTCGCAGGCCTACGCACCGACGCTCACGCACGAGTCATCGACGCGAACGGACGTCCGATTCCCCGGCTCTACGCAGTCGGCAACGATATGGCGAGCGTGCTGGGAGGCAACTATTCCGGTGGTGGCATCACGCTGGGTCCCGGAATGACTTTCGGGTACATCGCGGCCCTGCATGCTGCGGGCGCAAGATCTTGAACCGGGATCAATCGATAAACAAGGGGGAAATACCATGGTGATACGCAGAGCGCTTCTTGCGGCAGGTCTCATCGCGACAGTGATCCTCCCGGCTAACGCCGAGGACAAGGAGATCCGGATCGGTGCCTTGATGGCGGCAAGCGGTCCTGCAGCGTTCCTCGGCGCTTCGCAGAAAAACGTGTTTGAGCTGCTCGTCGAACAGATCAATGCCCGCGGTGGTATGTCAGGTTATAAGGTCAAGCCCTTCTTCTATGACACTGAGGGCAACGGAACCCTCGCGGCACAGCAGTTCAGGCGCCTCGCAGATTCCGACAACGTCTCGGTCGTAATCGGTCCGTCGACCACGGGCGAAAGTCTCGCCATCCGGTCGGTTGCGAACGAGATGAAGGTGCCGCTGATTTCGATGGCCGGCGCCGAAACCGTTGTCGTGCCGCCTACACCGTTTGTGTTCAAGACGCCGCCCACCGATCGCATCGTCGCCGAGCATCTTCTGGATTTTATGAAGAGCAAGGGCATCCATTCCATCGGTCTGCTGTCTTCGAACGACGGATATGGTCAGGCGGGTGCCAGCGTGGTGAAGGAAGTCGCCAGCAAGACCGGAATGAAGATAGTCGCAGCCGAGGAATTCGGACCGCGCGATACGGACATGACACCGCAAGTTCTCAAGATTCGATCGAGCGGCGCCGACGCGCTTCTTATCTGGAGCGTGAACCCCGGCCCGACGATCATCCTCAAGAACGCCGCCGCCGTCGGCTTCAACAAACCAATCTATAATTCTTATGGAGCTGCAAGCCCTCAGTTGATCGAGCAGGCCGGTGCGGCCGCGGAGAACTCGTTCGTATCTTCCATGCGTCTCCTTGCACCGGAGAGCCTTCCCGCGGACGATCCCATGCGTGCCGTGGTCAGCAAGCTCGCGGAGGACTACAAAACCAAATACAAGTCGGACGCCACGACGTTCATCGGTCATCCAGCCGACGCGCTCAGGCTTGTAGAGGAGGCGGTGAAAAAGACCGGCAGCATTGATCGCGCGAAACTCGCCGAAGCGATGGCCGACGGCATTAGCTTCCCGGGGGCGAACGGCATATTTAAGTTCACGGCTGACAACCACAACGGCCTCGATGCGTCGTCTCAGTCAATGGTCATGCTCAAGATTCAGAACGGGAAGTTCGTCGTGGTGAAGTGATCGGCGCGGCCGACCGCACACGCGTCACCCGGCTACCCTCCGAAGGATTCGATGGATATGTTTCTCCAAGTGGTGGTCTCCGGCATCGTCGTAGGCTGCGTCTACGGCATGGCTGCGTTGGGCTTCACCATCGTCTACAATGCGACTAAAATCATCAATTTTGCCAACGGCGAATTTATGATGCTTGGTGGAGTGCTTCTGGCGGGACTCGTCGCCGCCGCGAAAGTGCCGATCCCGGTCGGAATCCTTGCCGCGATTGCCGGATGCGCGCTCGTCGGGTGGGTCCTGCAGCGCGGCGTGCTCGATGGGGCGCGAAACTCAGATCCCCTCACGCTCGTCATGTTGACGATCGGGTCGGCATTGGCATTGCGGGGCGCCGCTGCTCTCGCCTTCGGCAGGGATGTCAGCTTCGTGCCGGAATTCGGCGTGCTCCCGCTCGTGCTGCTCGGCAATGTCTACATCCCTAGCCAAGGGCTTTGGATCATTATGGTTCTCGTCGTCGTCAGCGCGGCGCTCTGGTACGTTTTTTCCCGGACGATGCTGGGAAAGGCCATGCGTGCCGCGAGCCAGGAACCTCGGGCGGCCGCGCTTTGCGGAATAGAACCCAGGCGGACGGCGGCTCTGGCCATGATCATGGCCGGCTCCATCGGGGGTCTCGCGGGGGCGATGCTCGCTCCGATGTCCGCGGCATTCTACGAAAACGGCATTTTTCTCGGACTGAAAGGCTTTGCGGCCGCTGTCGCCGGGGGATTAGGCAATCCGCTGGGCGCCGTCGTAGGTGGCCTGTTGATAGGCCTCGTCGAGAGCCTCACCTCGGGATTCGTGGCATCTGGCTTCAAGGATGCGGTAAGCTTTATGCTTCTCATACTCGTGTTGATCCTGCGGCCTCAGGGGCTCGTCGGAAAAGCCGTCGTGCGCAGGGTCTGACGATGACACTGCACAAGACTTCGAGGCTGCGTCGCGACTGGCAGATTTTGGCGTTGGTAGCCGCTTTACTCGCACTCGTCGAATTCTGCGTATCGAGCCAATTTCACCGTTCGGTCATCATCTTGTCGATGATTCATTCGGTTGCGGCCGTCGGGCTGACTTTGCTTGTCGGCTACGCCGGCCAAGTATCGCTCGGACACGGAGCCTTCGTTGGGATCGGTGCCTACACCGTAGCGTTCTGTCTACAGCGGCTGGGATTGCCTGTCGTGTTCGCGCTGGCCGCAGCGGTCGTACTACCCGGCATCCTCGGATTTTTGATCGCTCGTCCAATCCTGAGATTGTCGGGACATAACCTCGCTCTCGGTACGTTAGCGCTGGGTGCGGTCTTCTACGTGGTAGCAGCACAGGTGCGCGATGTGACCGGCGGGCTCGATCCGGGGATCGTCGATCTGCCGAGCATGGCCTTCGCGGGTCTCGCCCACGAGCGCGTGGTCTTCTGGCTGTCGATTTTCGCGCTCTGCCTTGCCGCAGCGATAGCAGCCAGTATCGTCGACGGTCGGTTCGGACGGGGATTGATGATCCTGCGATCGTCGGAGCTCGTCGCCGAATGCATAGGCATGAACACGGCGCGGGCGAAGTCCATGATTTTCGCCGTTTCCGCCTCGCTCGCTGGCTTGTCTGGAGGGCTCCTGGCGCTCTATCTCCGCTCGTTCAATGCTTCCGCCTTCGGCGTCGGTCTTTCCATTGAGCTTCTAATGATGGTGATCGTCGGCTCATTGTCCACGATCTGGGGAGCCATGTTCGGCTCCTTCGCTATCATAGTCCTGCCGAACCTCCTCGAAGGATTTGATCAAGCCAAGCAAGTGGTCTATGGGGTCGCGATGATCTTGATCATGTTGTTCGCGCCGAACGGCTTGGGCGAGACCTTATTCCGCGTTTTCACGTTCCGGCGGAAGTCGGCATGACGCTCCAAGCGACCCTTGAAATCGCTGGCGTTTCCAAAAGCTTCGGCGGTGTCCACGCCGTTGCAGACGTGTCGTTTTTCATGGCGCGCGGCGAGGTGACTGCCTTGATCGGTCCGAACGGGGCCGGAAAAACGACATTGATCAACCTCCTCACGGGTGTTCTCCCGGCCGACCGAGGAACGATACGCCTCGATGGACGCGATCTTGCGGGAACGCCCGCATATATGCGTGCTAGGGCCGGAATCGCCCGCACCTACCAAACGCCGCAGATGGCCCAGGGCATGAGCGTTCTGATGAACGTCATGGCGGGCGCCTATCGCTTCGGAAAGCATGGCCTGCTGGGTTCTCTACTCCGCCCATGGCTTGTCATGGCCGACAACGAAGAACTTGCCGAACGCGCCGGCACATGCCTCGCGCGGGTAGGGGTCTCCGAGGAATGGTGGGGGCGGCCTGCGGCCGATCTGCCGTACGGCCATCAGCGCCGGGTCGAAATCGCGCGCGCACTCGCGCAAGACCCGAAACTTCTGCTGCTCGACGAACCGGCAGCAGGGCTCAACCGGAGCGAGGCGGATGAACTCGCTTCACTCCTCGTGAGCATCGCCGCCGATGGCCGTGCCGTCCTGCTAGTGGAACACGATATGGGAATGGTGATGTCGATTTCGTCCCACATCGTCGTGCTGAACTTCGGGCGAAAGCTGGCCGAAGGAGCGCCAGAAACCATCAAGGCCGATAAGGATGTAATCGCGGCATATCTCGGGATAGTCGAGGAAGTCGCATGACGGCCCTCATGGAGGTCGACGGCCTGCGGGCGGGATATGGATCGGTCGAAGTATTGCACGGCGTTTCGCTCTCGGTGCGAGAAGGCGAAATCCTGGCGCTCGTCGGAGCGAACGGCGCAGGGAAATCGACGCTACTGAACACTATCTCCGGTTTCATCCGCCCCAGCGACGGCGACATTCTCTGCCGCGGACACTCTATTCTCGGTAGGGCGCCGGCAGTCATCGCTCGTGCCGGGATAAGACACGTGCCGGAGGGGAGAAGGATCTTCGCCGAACTCGCCGTCGAGGAAAACCTGATGCTCGGCGGGTACGGCCTAGACCGAGAGCGAGTGCTGGAGCGGATGAAATGGGTCTACGAGCTCTTTCCGAGGTTGATCGAACGACGCTCGCAGGCTGCGGGCACGATGTCGGGCGGTGAGCAGCAGATGCTCGCGATCGGTAGAGCCTTGATCGCAGATCCGAAGCTATTGATGCTGGACGAGCCCTCGATGGGCCTGGCTCCCATCGTCGTCGCGGAGATATTCAAGCTCATCGTTAAGCTGCGCGACGCCCACGGGCTAGGCATTCTTCTGGTTGAGCAGAATGCGCACGCGGCGTTACGCATTGCCGACCAGGCATGCGTTCTTTCCCTGGGTTGTGTCGTCAAGCAAGGCACGGGCGCGGCGCTGCTTTCGGATCAGACCTTCATCGAAGCGTTTCTGGGAGGACGATCGAGCGTCTGAATGTGCGTAGATTTCATAGTCGACGATGATCTGGTTTTCGGCTTCTTGCAGCTTGATCATCTTGCCGAACTCGTTGGGCTTGCCGGCCTTGCCCTTGCGGATGACCTCGGTCGACGGCTCGAACACGTTCAGAATCTTGCCCTCGACATGGGTGTCGCCATGGAAGAGGCGCGCCCGGGTCTGACGCATCACCTGCCGCACCAGCGGCACCATCTCCTCAAGCTCCGCGCGCAGGCCCTCCAGCGCGATTGCTGCAGAACATCCGCCGATCGCTTTACGCCTTGCGATATCTCCGCCGAGAACCGCTTCGCCTGTCCTGCGACCCGGCTCGTCGTATCGAGCAAGCGACGATACCGCCGCTGCAGCCGGTCCCGGTTGAGCGGGACCTTGGCGCGCGCTATTCGCGCGATCTCGAACAGACTGCAGCTTCACGCTCCGGCTGCGGTCATGCAGCTTGGTTCCGGCCGCGCCGACGATCCCCGTGATCTTCTTCATGGTCCGGGTTAACACCCCACACTCCGTCCCCCAGCAGCGTGCTGTCGGTCGGATAGTGGATGTTGGTCTCCACGACGATCGTGTCCACGCGCATCCGCCGTCTCGCGATGACGCCGTTCTCATGGGCAAGCTTCACGACCCGATCATGAACCTGCCTGAGCACTTGAGGGCCGACCGCCAGGCCCCATCGGCGCATGGTTGCGGATTCCAACGCAGCCGGCCATGCGTTCCAATTCGAAGCCGGCCAGGTATTCCGATCTGAAGCCGGCCACCCGTGGCGTCTTTTGCGCGGCGGCGATCAAGGTGAGACTTCGTATTGCCTCACCCAAGTTTGTTCCCGAGCCTATTTTCGTTTATTCCTGTCAAGTGAGGCGATGCCGCGCATCGCGCAATTGTCCTTTCCGGCATGGCAGCCCGATGGCGGCGCGCGCAGGCGCCGTCAAGGTTGGCCGTCGGATCGACCTGGAGGCTGGGGCCGAAGTCGACAGGCCACACCTTGACGGTGACGAGCACGACGCCACGCTCGGTCCATCCGGATGGACTTTAGGTTTGCAAACCTGCGGCTGATGTTGGCTCCGGACGCTGTGCGTCTGCGAGAGTAGCTTCGGAGGCTCCCAGATCTCGCCCGAACACGAGTTCATGTGCCATGGCGCTACGCCAGATCTTTAGGCGCCGTTGCACTGTGCGTACAAGCCCGTCCGGATATTCTCCGGGGTACTCGGCCTGCAATCGGTCGAGCAACTGACGACCGGACAAGGACGGATCGGCGTCGAACCAGGAATGCAGATCATTGGTCACCGCGACGAGAGGGTCGAGACGGCGCCGGCCGCGCTTTGCTTTCAGCTTCGGCTGAGATGTCGGACGAATCTCCCCACCTTGCCAGGCGGTGCGCAGCCCGGCGACGAAGCTGTCGAGCGGCACCGTCGGCTCCGACCTCGAGGCCGCGATCGACGCGTTGTCCGCCGCGTCCGCGAGCGGAGAAGTGCTCGTTGTGCGCTGCGTATCTCGGCCAATAGCCGGACCGGATCGAGATCGGCACGAAGCTCGGCGATGCGCTGGCGCGATACGGCGTCCACACGACCATCAGTCAGCAGTCGGTCGCACGGCGTCAGCGGCTTGTGATAGCGCTTCTTCACCTGGGCACCGTTGCGCGTCTTCTCAGCGAGCTTGAAGCACGGCTGGAAGGCATTCACGAACAGTCGAGCCGGCGCGTAGAGCTTCGCCAGTTGCTCGGCTGCCGCGACCCCTTCGTATCGGCGATATCCGACCATTCGCCGAACGATGTCGCCGTTCTTCTGCTCAACGTGCGCCTGATCGTTCTTACGATACGGCCGACATCGCGTGAACTCGATCTTCTCCGTCGCGCAGTAGTCACGTACTGTCTCGTTGATGAACACTGTATCGTTGTCGGTGTCGAAGCCCAGCAACGGGAATGGAAGCCTACGGCGGACCTCGCGAAGTACATCCACCAGCACGGTCTGCTCGCGAACCACGAGCGGCGCCAGCTCAGTCCAGCCCGATGCGATATCCGTGATCACCAGCGTCTGCACGAAAGACCCACGCGTCACCGGACCAGAATGTGCGAAAAGATCCGCTTCCACGTATCCAGGAGGTGGATCGCGCCAGTCCGAGAATGTGCGCACAGGGATCGAGCGGCGAATCGTTGAGATGGCACCCGCTCGCCTACGCTTTGGGCTGCACTGCTCGCGCTGGGGCCGCAGCCCTCGATCAATCGTGGCCGCGCTCATCCACAAGAGAGATGTACGTACTTCGGCGGTGAGCGCCAGATGGCCGTGGCGCTCCATCGCCTCGATCAGTGTCGGTATGATCGCCTTCAAGCGCTTGCCGCATACTCGGTCCGACGCCTCCCAAAGCACAATCAGCGCCCCGCGCTCGGCTTCTCCGTAGATACGCCGTGACGGCCGTGATGCCTACGCTTGCTTTGGGCCGGACCAGCACGCAATACGCGCATCGCGTGCTTCCGGTGATAACCTGCCGCAGCGGCAAACTCGTCGATGATCCTCTTCTTGTCAGGCCGACTGCTTCCTCTGTAGCGCTCGCTCACTGTCAGCAACTCGTCCACGGCCAAGGCGGGGTTCCCGAAAGCGAGTGCCTATCGGATCGAGGGCGACTCGCGCCTGCCATCGCAGAAGAAGACGCCGCGGGGCCGGCGCCGGTCCGATCCGCTCGCGCCTTATTGGGAGACCGAGATCGTCCCGATCCTGAAGGCTGCGCCCGGCATCCGCGTGATCGGCGTGCTGGACGAGCTGCGCCGACGGCATCCCGACCTAGCCCCCAACATCCGACGCACGCTGGAGCGGCGCATCAATGCCTGGCGGGGCTCAACGGCCCCGAACAGGACGTGATCTTCCGCCAGGAGCACGAGCCCGGCCGCCTGGGTTTGTCCGACTTCACCGGCACGAGCGCGCTCGGCATCACCATCGCGAGTGAGGCTTGGCTCTATCACTTCCGGCTGGCGTTGTCCGGCTTCGAGCATGCCCATGTCGTACTCGGCGGCGAAAGCTTCGTCGCCCTGGCCGAGGGCCTGCAGAACGCCCTGTGGGCGCTCGGCGGCGTGCCGCGGGAGCATCGCATCGACAGCCTGTCGGCGGCGTTCCGCAATCTGGCGGCCGATGCGCGGGAGGATCTGACACAGCGCTACGCCGGACTGATGGGCCATTACGGCGTGGCGCCAACGCGCAACAATGCAGGCATCTCATTTCAAGCTAGCCCTGGAGGATGCGCTGCTGCTGCGGGGCACGCGCGACTTCGCCAGTCTCGATGACTACCGGGCTTTTGTCGACGAGATTGTCGGCCGGCGCAACGCCAACCTCGCCACGCTCGTGGAGAAGACCCCTGATGCCGATCTCTTGCGCGAAATGATCGGCTTTGCCGCCCAGCGGCTGATGGAGCTGGAAGTCGAAGGCCAGGCCGGTGCAGCCTACGGCGAGAAGAACCCCGAGCGTCTGGCCCAGCGCAACGGCTACCCCGCGACCGGATCTGGGAAACCCGGGCCGGCACCGTCGAGCTTCGCATCCCCAAGCTGGGCAAGGGCTCCTACTTCCCGGGTTTCCTGGAGCCGCGCCGGATGGCAGAGAAGGCGCTCACCGCCGTGGTCCAGGAAGCCTATGTGCAAGGCGTTTCGACCCGCTCGGTCGACGATCTGGTGCAGGCGATGGGGATGAGTGGCATCTCCAAGAGCCAGGTAAGCCCGCTCTGTGCGAAGATCGACCACAAGGTGAAGGCGTTCCTCGCCCGTCCGATCGAGGGTGACTGGCCGTATCTGTGGATCGATGCTACCTACGTGAAGGTGCGCCAGAATGGCCGCATCGTGTCGGTCGCAGTCATCGTCGCGGTCGGCGTCAACAGCGACGGCCGGCGCGAAGTTCTCGGCATGGACATTGGCCCGTCCGAGGCCGAGACGTTCTGGACGGCGTTCCTGCGCAAGCTCGCCGCCGCGGCTTGAGTGGTGTCAAGTTGGTTGTCTCCGAAGCCCATGAGGGTATCAAGGCCACCGTCGCCAAGGTGCTCAATGCCAGTTGGCCAGCGGTGCCACGTCCACTTCATGCGCAACGCACTGGCCCATGCCGGCAAGAGCGGCCGGCGCGTCGTCTCCGCCTTCATCGCCACCGCGTTCGCCCAGGACGATGCCGAGGCCCGCTCGCATGCAGTGGCGCAAGGTCGCTGACCAGCTCCGTCCCAAGCTGCCCAAGCTTGCCGGCTTCCTGGACGAGGCCGAGACCGATGTGCTAGCCTACATGACCTTCCCGCTCGACCAATCCGATCGAACGCCTGAACGGCGAGATTAAGCGCCGGACCGAGGTCGTCGGCATCTTCCCCAATGAAGATGCCATCGTTCGCCTCATCGCGATCCTGCTCGAGCAAAACGATGAATGGGCCGTCCAGCGCGCCCGCTACATGACGCTGGAAACCATCGCGCCATTGAGCGATGATCCCACCGTCAGCCTTCCGGCGATCGCCAGCTGACCTGCCCCGGCTCTTGCCGGTGAACGCGGTCTCCCGCCGCCAGCTACACCACGCAACGGGGCACGATCTGTTGGAGCGGGTTGGAACCTAAAGACGTCTACCTGCGGGATTCAAGTCCCAGTGCGGGCAGATCGTTCGGGCGACTAATAATGGCCAACAAAGAAGAGCCAAAGCGAGGACATCGAGGAGCAGCGCAGACTGATCGAAAAGCTTCGACGCAAGAAAAGTTAAGGTGGCCCAAGTTGGCTGCGACCTGTTTCGGCCAGCCTCACCTTGCCGAGCAAGTCGCGAGGGTGTCCAGAAGGATGTATAAGTATGTGAGTTTACCTTTGAGGGGAGACTCACATGAGGACTGATTCGACGATCACTCCTGAACTGCTTGACCAGCTTCTGGCGAACTACAGCAAGCCAGAGGACCTGACTGGCGAGAACGGGCTGTTCAAACAGCTCAAGAAGGCCTTGATTGAGCGTGCGCTCGGCGCGGAGCTGACCGAGCAGGCAGCTTCGAGCCGCAGTTCGTCACCAAGGGGCAGACCCGGTTTGATGGCTTCGACGACAAGATCCTAAGCCTCTACGCCCGCGGCATGACGGTGCGGGAGATCCAAGGCCACCTGGCCGAGCTCTACGGCACCGAGGTCTCGCCCGATATGATCAGCCGGGTGACCGACGCCGTCCTCGATGAGGTTCGGGAATGGCAGAGCCGGCCGCTCGACGCGTCTACGCGATCGTGTTCTTCGATGCGATGCGGGTCAAAATTCGTGACTAGGGCCTGGTCAAGAACAAGGCAGTTACGCCGCGCTGGCCTACAACAGCGACGGCGAGAAGGACGTGCTCGGGCTCTGGATCGAGCAGACCGAAGGCGCCAAGTTCTGGTTGCGGGTCGTCAACGAACTCAAGACACGTGGCGTCAACGACATCCTGATCGCCGTGGTCGACGGGCTGAAGGGCTTTCCGGAAGCGATCACCTCGGTCTACCCGCAGACCCTGGTGCAGACTGCATCGTGCACCTGATCCGCAACAGCCTTGCCTTCGTCTCCTGGAAGGACCGTAAGGCGATCCTGCCCTCGATCAAGACGATCTATCGGGCCGAGAGCGCCGACGCGGCGGCGCTCAGGCTTGCGGAGTTCGAGGCCGAATGGGGCAAGCGCTATCCCGCAATCGGCCAGATCTGGCGCAATGCGTGGAGCATGTGGTGCCATTCTTCGCCTTCGCTCCAAGCATCCGCAAGATGATCTACACGACCAATGCGGTCGAGGCGCTGCATCGTTCGCTGCGCAAGATCATCAAGACCCCCGCCAGCTTCCCGACCCGACGAGGCGGCGCTCAAACTGATGTTCCTCGCCATCAGGAACGCCGGCGTTCATTGGCGGCGGCCGGTCGAGTGGACCGCCGCAATGGGCCAGTTCGCCATCCACTTTGGCGCTCGGTTTCCAGGAACCGCCCGCTGATGAGCACAATCGACATCACGGCGCCGACGATGATCGCTTGGTCCGAACCTTGGCCGTCAAGCTCCTGCGGCGCGCCGCTGCGCGGCTTGACCGCTCGGTCCGGCCAAGCAGAATTGTCCGCCATGCGGTTGATGCCAATCTTCAATGCCTTAAACACCAACTTCAACCTTCACAGAAATCGCTTACACAGAATTTCGGACATTCCCGGAGGACTTGCGCCGGCAACAATAGAGCCAACCGCTGGAGCTAGACTTGCCGGGATCGCAAGTTGTGCGAACCTGGCTCTTTCGATCCATATCCTGAGCGTGAGAGGGCTTACCGCACGCATTGGTGGGGCAACCCCGCGATATTTCCTCACCCGGCCGACAGTCTCTGAGTGTTGTCTTAGAAGACATTTGTCCTTCGCGCGGTCACTTTTCGTTAGGCTGGCCACCCCGCGACTTCAAAATCTTGGGCCTCCCGGCGCTGGCATTCTCTTTGCTAAAGGTAGGGTGGAATATCGAGCTAGAATGAGGATGGAATGAATAGACGTCGCATCTGTGTCCTGGTGACCAGTCTAGTCCTCTGTTTGGCATCGCCGGCGCACGCTCAGATTTCCGACGGTGTCGTCAAGATCGGCGTGATGGACGATATGTCGGGCCCGTACGCGGACATTCAGGGACCGGGCGACGTCGTGGCGGTCAAGATGGCGGTCGAAGACTTCGGTGGTCAGGTGAACGGAAAGCCGATTGATGTCGTGTCCGCCGACCTTCAGAACAAGGCGGATGTGGGCCTTGCGATCGCCAGACGTTGGTACGACGTGGAGAATGTAGACGTGATCATGGGGCTGGGCAATTCGGCGGTTGCCCTCGCGGTCCAAGGCATCACGCAAGAGAAAAAGAAGATTTCGATTACCACGTCGGCAGGGTCGACCGCTCTCACGGGGAAATCGTGCTCCCCGCTCGGAATGCATTGGGTTTATGACACCTATGCTTTGGCGAACGGCACGGCCAACGCGGTCATAGCGAACGGAGGCGGGGATAGCTGGTTTTTCCTCACGGCAGATTATGCCTTCGGACATGCGTTGGAGGCCGATACGGCGGCGGTCGTCAAGAAGAAAGGAGGCAAGGTGCTCGGCGCGGTGCGCGTTCCGTTGAACTCATCTGATTTTTCTTCATTTCTCCTGCAAGCTCAGTCCTCGAAGGCCCAGGTGATCGGCCTAGCCAATGCGGGATCCGATACGATCAACGCGATCAAGGGCGCGGCGGATTTCGGGATCATCGCTGGCGGGCAGAAGATGGCCGGCATGCTGGTTCTGTTGACCGACATCCACTCGCTAGGGTTGGAAGCGGCCCAGGGTCTGTTGTTCACCGAAGCTTTCTATTGGGACCAAAACGAAGAGACGCGAGCGTTCTCCAAGCGGTTCGCGGAACGTCACGGCAAGCCTCCGACATCCTTTCAGGCTGGAATTTACAGCGCTGCGCTCCATTATCTTAAGGGAGTGAGGGAGGCCGGCACTGATGACGCCAAGGCGGTTGTGGCCGCGATGAAAAAGCTCCCGGTGGAAGATTTCATGACCAAGCACGGCAGCATCCGCGACGATGGGCGGATGATGCGCGACATGTACCTGCTTCAGGCTAAGAAACCATCCGAATCCAAGAGCGAGTGGGATCTCATGAAGGTCGTAGCGACCATCCCGGCAGACGAGGCCTATCGACCGCTGTCCGAAAGCGAATGCCCGCTCATCAAGAAATAGACCGAGGAAGCGGCTGCCGACGGCTGTGTGTGCGGGCAGCATTCCGATGTGTCTTCGCCGAGGACAACGTGGATACGACGAGGACGGTTGCGGGAGTCGCAGGCCTGCGCTGGGGGTATCGCCTGAAGATCATTCCCAAGACAATCGAGAAAACATGCCCTTCGCCATCCCGGCACTAGAGGTGTCGGGATGGCACAGGTGTTGCTGATGAATTGGTCAGCCACCTCCAAATTCGTTCAACGAACGCCGCTTAGCGAGATTGGGATGAAACCGTACCTGACCCTCCATCGCCCTGCAGACGCAAAGTGCTTCTACGGCTCCGGCGCATGGCGCCAGGACACCTTTTACGACCTGCTGAGCCATCATGCAGCCGAGCGACCCAATTCTGCCGCGTTGCAGGACGCGCGCCGAACGCTGACGTGGAGCGAACTCAAGAATTGGACCGATGGGGTCGCCGTCAACCTGCGCGAATATGGCCTGGTCGGAGGCGACCGGGTGATGATCTGGCTCTCGAACCGCGCCGAGGCCATCGTCACGTTCCTGGCTTGCGCTCGCGAAGGCATTGCCTGCAATCCGTCTGTTCACAAGACCTACACTTGTGCGGAAGTAGGTGAATTGATCAGGACGCTTTCGGCGAGAGCGCTTCTGACTGAAGATGGTTGGGGGACCGATCGCGCTACGGCGGATTTCGATTCCGTTCTCGTCCGAATTAGCAGCCTGAAGGTCGTCTACACGCCCGAAACCTTTCCCGCGCCGGCGAGCAACAATACTCCGCCGTGCACCGATCCCGACAAAGTGTCGTACCTTGCGTTCACGTCCGGGACGACCGGCGCACCGAAATGCGTCATGCACTCGGACAATACCCTGCTCGCGAACGCGCGGGACCTGGTCGAGGATTGGAAACGAGGCCCCGGTACGGTGCTGCTTTCCCTCTCGCCTCTGTCGCACCACATCGCGTGGGTAGGGGTGGCGCAGTGGCTGTTGGCTGGCGGACGGTTCGTGACCGCCGATCCGCCGCCCGGCATGAGCCGCCTCGATTGGATCGAGACGACACGCGCCGATTATATCCTCGGCGTGCCCACGCACGCGATGGACATTCTCGCCGAACAGCGGGAGGCCGGCCTCGAGAGACTCGGCTCCGTCAAAACCTTCTACATGGCCGGCGCTCCCATTCCGCCGAGTGTGGCAGCCGCATTCGTTAGCCAGGGCATCACACCGCAGAATGTTTACGGCATGACCGAAAGCTCCTCGCATCAGTACACCCATCCCGGCGACTCCGCGGAGATCATCGTGAATACCTGTGGGCGTGGCGGCAAATCGTACGAGGTGAAGTTGTTCGATCCGGCCGACCCCGATAAGGAAGTGCGACCTGGCGAGCTAGGGCACATCGGCGGCCGAGGTGCCGCGCTCATGCTGGGTTATCTTGGCAACCAGACCGTGACGGAAGGTAGTTTCAACAGCAGCGGCTGGTTCTTGTCCGGCGATCTTGGCGTCATGGACGCCAGCGGCAACCTCCGGATCGAAGGGAGACTGAAGGACCTGATCATCCGGGGCGGCCACAACATCTATCCGTCGCACATAGAGGCGATTGCTCTCCGCCATCCGGCCGTGGGTCGCGTTGCCGCCTTCCCTGTTCCGGACGATCGTTTGGGCGAGCGCGTTTGCATCGCAGTATCAGGTCTGGTTGAACCGAAGGATCTGATGGATCACTTCCGTCGTGAAGGTCTCTCGAAATACGACATGCCGGAATACTTCCTGCGGGTCGAAGAGTTTCCGTTGACCGCGAGCGGAAAGATTATGAAGCGCGAGCTAATTCTCCAAGTACAGCGCAATCAACTGCAGCCCCAGCCCATCCGGGCCACGGTCGCTGCGCGCACGGCGTGATCGGTTTCAAGCAGGGAACCTTAACAACATGCGTCCCCTCGAAGGTATCCGAGTTGTCGATTTCAGCACGTTGCTTCCGGGTCCGTTCGCGAGCCTGATCTTGGCCGAGGCGGGTGCGCATGTCGTAAAGATCGAACGACCCGGTCGCGGAGACGAGATGCGGAGCTACCTGCCGAAGTTCGGCGACGACAGCGTCAACTTCGCATTGCTCAACGCGGGTAAGCGCAGCGTCGCTATCGATCTCAAGGCCCCCGACGCGCTCGAACGCTTGCGTCCGCTCGTCGCCGAGGCTGACGTCTTGATCGAGCAGTTTCGCCCCGGGGTGATGGACCGCCTGGGCTTGGGGTACGAAGCGCTCAAGACCATCAATCCGCATCTGATCTATTGCGCGATCAGCGGATGGGGGCAAACCGGTCCGAAGGCGATGATGGCGGCACACGACCTCAATTATCTCGCCGAGTCGGGTATCCTCGGCCTGAGCGCGGGCGCGAACGGCGCGCCGGTGATCCCGCCGGTGCTGATCGCCGATCTCGCCGGCGGCGCCTACCCGGCAGTAACGAACATCCTGCTGGCGCTGCACAGGCGCGAGAAGACGGGCGAGGGCGCGTATCTTGACGTTTCGATGGGAGAAAATCTGCTGAGCTTGGCGTACTGGGGCTTGGGCAATGGCTTTGCGGCCGACCAATGGCCCGCCGGTGGCGACGCGTTGGTGACCGGTGGCAGTCCTCGGTACCAAATCTATCGAACTTCGGACGATCGTTTTCTTGCGGCTGCTCCCATCGAAGACAAGTTCTGGGAAAACTTCTGTTCGGCGATCGGCCTCCCGCCCGAGATGCGCGCGTCGGATGCCAACCCACGTGAGGCGATCGACGCGGTCGGCCGCATCGTCGCGACGAAAACCGCGGCCGATTGGAGGGCCATCTTCGAGGGCAAGGACGTATGCTGCTCCATCGTCGCCAGTTTGAAGGATGCGGTGGCTGACCCTCATGTCGAAGCCCGCGGCTTGCTCGCACGAGAGATTTCGGCCGGCGGTCGATCGATTCCGGCGCTTCCGGTGCCGATAAGCCCGCAATTTCGCGGGTCGAACGTAGTGCCTTCACCGCGTCTGGGCGCGGACAATGACGAACAATTGGCTGGGTAGGCAAGCCTTATGCGAGCTTTTCAGGTATTAGAGCATGGTCCACCGTCCAGTTTACGGTGCAGCGACGTCGCGGATCTCATTCCTGGAGACGGACAGATCCGCGTGGGTATCCGCGCCGCGGGAATCAATTTTCCGGACACGCTGGTGATTGCCGGCAAATATCAGGTGCTGCCCAAGCGGCCTTTCTCGCCCGGCAAGGACTTCGCCGGCGTCGTTCTAGATGTCGGCGAAGGTGTAACTCGCTATGCTCGTGGCGATCGCGTGCTCTGTCACGTGGAGTATGGTGGCTTCGCCGAGCAGGCGCTGGCGGCCGAACAACAGGCATTCGGGCTCCCCGACGGAATGTCCTTCGTTGCGGCGGCGGCGATGGGGTTGGTCTATCAGACGGCCTATCTCGCTCTTGTCGATCGAGCTCAACTGAAGCCAGGGGAACATGTGCTCGTCGGTGGCGCGGCTGGCGGCATAGGCCTGGCGGCCGTACAACTTGCAAAGGCCATGGGAGCGACGACGGTCGCTGCGGTCCGCAGCGCGGACGAAGCGGCGCTGGTGAAGGAAAATGGCGCCGATCACGTCGTCGATCTGTCGTTGCCGAGCCAGAGGGAGCAGCTGCGCGCTCAGGTTCTCGCGGCGACCGAGAACAGAGGCGTCGACGTGGTGATCGATCCGCTCGGAGGCGATTTTCTGGGCGCGGCGCTGCGCACGATGGCCTGGTGCGGACGGCTTGTCGTCGTCGGCTTCGCCGCTGGAGACATTCCGACGGTCAAGGTCAACTACCTGCTGGTCAAGAACATCTCGATAGCTGGTCTGCAGTGGAGCGATTATCGCGATCGGGCCCCGGACCGAATAGCGGCGGTGCAACACGAGATCTTCAGATTGTGGAGGCTTGGCGCCGTGAAGCCGTACATCATGAAGGAGTTTTCGTTCGCGGAGCTGCCGAGGGCGCTCGAACTGATCGAAAAGGGCGAGATCCGCGGCAAAGCGGTCGTCGTGATGGACGGATGAAGGCAATGCACACGGTCCAAAACAATCCTTCATCGCTCGTGGGCTCATTCGCCTGACGACGGACGATTCGAATGCCGGCTCGCAATAGCCGACGCTGATCAACCCAAGAACAAACGGAAAGGAACGCAATGTCTTTCAGCACTATCCTTTACGAAGAAGACGGCCCGATCGGCACGATCACGCTCAATCGACCTCAGGACGGCAACATGTTCACGGTCGACATGTGCCACGAAATTCGCGATTGCATCAACGCGATCCGCCGCGAAACACGAACTCGGGTCATCGTCCTGACGGGAGCCGGCGACAAGTTCTTCTGCATCGGCGGTCGCAAGGAAGGCATGGAGAAGACCATGCTGTATGCCGGGGTGCTACCGACCCTGGAAATGTACGAGTCCATCGATCGGTTGCAGAAGCCGGTGGTCGCGAGCGTCAACGGCTTCGCCGTCGGCGGCGGAAACGTCCTCCAGGTCGTCTGCGATCTCACGATCGCCAAGGAAAGCGCTGTTTTCCGCCAGGTCGGCCCCATGATGGGTTCGTTCGATGCTGGTTACGGTACCTGGTATCTCGAGGATCTCGTCGGGAAAAAGAAGGCGAAGGAGATGTGGTTCCGCAATCCGAAGATCTCGGCGGCGGAGGCGCTCGAGATCGGACTGATAAACAAGGTCGTTCCGGATGACAAGCTCAAGGAAGAAACACGCAAATTCGCGATGGAGATCGCCGAGCGTGGCCCCTTTGCTCTGGCGTCGATCAAGGGCGCGTTCAACGCCCGGCACGGCGGAGTATCCGGCCTGGCACGCATCTCTCACGATCTCCTGTTGCGGCCGTACCTGGAGACCGACGAAAGCCACGAGCTGTCGGCGTCGTTTGCCGAAAAGCGAAAGCCGGATACCCGCAAGTTCGGGAATTAGCTCATGGCGGTCGAACTCGCGAAATTGGACGATTGTGCGTTGCTGCGTCTGAACCGCCCGGAGGCGCTGAACGCGCTCTCGTTCGGTGTGCTGCAGGAGATATCGGACGCTCTGAAAGAGGTGGGCACCTGGAAGGTGCGCACACTGATCGTCACCGGTGCCGGCGAAAAGGCGTTCTGCGCCGGCGCCGACATCAAGGAACTGGGCGACCGGTCGCTGATCGAGTGCAAGCGTGGGGCGGAGCTCGGCCAGGCGGCCTTCGCGAAACTTGACAGGCTGCCTTTTGCGTCCGTGGCCGCAATCAATGGCTTCGCGTTTGGCGGTGGCTTGGAGCTCGCGTTGGCCTGCACGTTCCGGATCGGGACGCCGAGTGTGAAACTGGGACTTCCGGAGATCAAACTCGGTCTCATTCCGGGATATGGAGGGACGCAGCGGCTTCCGAGACTGATCGGCGAAGCGCGAGCGATGGAGATGATCATGCTCGGTCGGACGGTCGGAGCAGAGGAGGCGTTGCGCGTCGGACTATTGCACAGGATCGTCGAGGGCGACGTGGTCGACGCCGCGCTGTCGTTCGCTCACGAATTCTCATCCTTCAGTCTATTGGCGCAGGGGTTTGCGCGAGAAGCGGTTTCCCGCGCGCTGGATGTTCCTGTCCACGAAGGACTGAAGATCGAGGCTGACCTCTCGACGCTGGCATATGCCACGGCTGATGCCAACGAGGGCATGTCTGCGTTCATCGAGAAGCGGAGGCCGGAGTTTAAGGATGCGTAAGGGGCAGATTATCGTTACCGGCGCGAGCCGAGGCATAGGCAGATCCATCGCGCTCGAACTTGATCGCAGGGGCTTTGCGGTCGCCGGTCTTTCCCGGAGTGGAGCTACCGCCGCCGGCACTGGCTATGCCTGCGACATGACGAGCGAAAGCGCGATCTCGGGAGCGATCGCGAAGATCGCGTTGGAGGGACCGGTCATCGGCCTAGTCAACAACGCCGGCGCCCATGAGGCAAAGCGGACCGTCGAGCTCTCGCTGTCGGATTTCGAAGCCACGATGCGGCTGAACGCATCGGCCGTCATGGTCGCCTGCCGAGAAAGCTATCCGCATCTGAAGCTTGCGGGCGATTCCCTGATCGTTAACATAGGTTCCTTCTTCGACAAGCTCGCGGTGATCGATAACCTCGCCTATTGCGCGTCCAAGGCCGCGGTCGGCGCCATCACCCGCTGTCTGGCTGCGGAGTGGGCGCGCGACGGCATTCGCGTGCTTGACGTCGCGCCCGGCTACATCGAGACCGATCTGAACCGTGATTTTCTCGCGAGCGACAAGGTCCGGGCGTGGCTGAAACGCCGCGTGCCGGTCGGTCGGGCCGGATCTCCCGACGAAGTCGCGCGCCTCGTCGGCGCGCTCTATGCGGAGAACATCGCGTTCCTGACGGGCGAGACAATCTACATCGACGGCTGCCAGGGAGCGAACCATTAGATGTCCATCTTCGACGAACTGGAGCGCAGCCGCAACTGGAGCGACGATGACAAGCTCATCCTGTCGCAAGTCGACCGGCTTTGTGATGAGGTGATAGCACCGAACGCGGAACATGTCGACGCGAGCGGCGAATTTCCGTGGACCAACGTCAAGGCAATCAACGGGCTCGGCCTGAACGGAGTATTCGTGCCGGAGGAATTCGGCGGAGCGCCCACCTCATTCCGTTTGTACCTTGCGATCGTCAGGCGCATCTCCGCAGCCTGTGCCGCGACCGGCATCATCTATGCTACGAACTTCCATGCGATGAAGCCGCTGATCGAGTTCGGAACGACCGAGCAGAAGGCCCGTCTGCTGCCGCGTATCGCCGAAGGCGGATTGGCGTCTCTGGCCATCACGGAAGAATCCGCCGGATCCGATGCGACGGGTATGAAGACGAGATTTACTCCAGACGGCGACCAAATCGTGATCGATGGCTCGAAGCTCTTCATCACCAACGGCGATGTCGCAGACCGCATTCTTCTGTTCGGCAAATTCGCAGGGATCGACGAACCGAAGAAAGCCATCTCGGTGTTGGTGCTCGAGAAGGGGGCTCCCGGTTTCGAAGTCCTCCGCCTGGAAGACAAGATGGGCCACCGCGGGTCGTCGACTGCCGCGCTGCGCTTCGATGACGTCCGTGTGCCGCGCGCGAACCTGATCGGAGAACCGGGCGACGGTCTTCGGATCTTGCTGGCGTCATTGAACCGCTCCCGCCCGAGCATCGCCGCGCACGCGATGGGAATCGCGATGGCTGCCTTCAACGATATGACGGCCTACATGAACGAGCGCAAGCAATCGGGTCGCCGCATCGTGGACTTCCAGGCCAACCAGTTCATGCTGGCGGATCTCGCGACCGATCTCGCGATGTCCGATTGTTGGCTGGATCATCTGGCGGGCCTCATCGATTCGGGCGCGAAGGACTTCCGCGTCCAGGCATCCATGGCCAAGATGCGCGCGTCGGACCTCGCGATGCGTGCTTCGACCGAGGCCGTGCAGATGTTCGGTGGGTACGGCTATTGCCGCGACTACCGCGTCGAACGACTGATGCGCGACGCCAAGATCACGCAGATTTGGGAGGGTACCAATCAGGTGCACCGACAGCTTATCGGCAGGAGTTTCGCAGGGAAATGACGAGAACAATAAAGACGGTGGGTGTCTGCGGCGCTGCGGGGACCATGGGGGCCGGCATCGCGCTGGTCGCGGCGCGCGCGGGCTTTCGAACCATTTCCTATGACATGAAGGAGGACGCTCTCGAAAGGAGCGCAAAGCAGTCGGCCGCGTTTCTCGATAAGTCGGTCGAACGCGGCAAGCTGGAGGCGTCGAAACGCGACGCCATAGTCGGCGCGATGTCACGGACTACAGATATTTCCGCTCTGGAAGATTGTGATCTCGTCATAGAGGCGGTGTTCGAGGACCTCGCGACGAAACAAAAGTTGCTTGATCGCCTCGACGCGGTATGCTCCGAAGACACGATATTCGCTTCCAACACCTCGACACTCTCGATCACGGAGATCGCGTCAGGATCGAAGGTGCCGACACGCGTGGTCGGGATGCATTTCTGCCTTCCTGCGCAACTGATGAAGTTGATCGAGATGTCGCCGGGCATTCTGACGTCGGAAGAGACGTTCGAATCGGCTTGGGCGTGGACGAAAGCCTGCAGCCAAATACCGGTCAGAACACAGGACAAGCCGGGCTTCATTCTGAATGCGCTCCTGGTGCCCTTCAACAACGACGCGATCCGGGCGCTGGAGGCGGGGGTGGCGAGCGCAGCGGACATCGACAAGGCGATAAAGGCCGGGCTCGGATACAAGATGGGGCCCCTCGAACTCATCGATCTCATCGGACTCGATACGCAGGTGAGGCTTTGCGAGGCTTTCTATCCGATCACGCTGGATCCGCGAGCTGCGACTCCGCCCTTGCTGCGGCGCATGGTGGCCGCGGGCCTGCTCGGGCGCAAGTCCGGAAAGGGCTTTTTCGACTACGAAGGCAACGCGATGTATGGAGCCTGAGCCCATGACCTATGCGATTATCCAGGACGGGCCGAGCAGATCTTTTGCCGAAGGCGACAAGTTCCTCGCCGGAGCGACTGATCGGGATGCCGACGTCATCGTCCACTGTGGCACGCCCTTCGTCGCCGATCCCGGAAAGGCCGCAATCCTGGTCGAACTCGGCGACGAGAGCCTCGCGGAGCACATCGGAGAGGATCCCGCCGTCACGAATGCGTTAGGTTTTGCCCGCTATCGGAACGGCGACGACGCGCCCTCGAAACTCGTCGAACTGGTGCGGCCGGCGTCCGCCTCGGATGCTGCCGTCGCCGCCGCTGCCAAAGTCTTCAAAGAGGCCGGACTGGAAGTGGTGGTGTCGTCGGATCAGATCGGGCGTATCGTCAACAGGCTGGTGATCCCGAAGTACAACGCGGCGCTGCGTTTCCTCGATGAAGGTCTCGCGACGCAGGCCGACATGGATCTGACGTGCAAGCTCGGCCTGGGTTATCCGGACGGCCCGTTGGAGCGCATCATACGCGGGGGCTTGGAGAACCACTACGACACGACGCAGGCGTTGTTTGAGACCTACGGCACGCCGGCTTATGCGCCGCCGCGGCGCGCCGTCGTCTCGAAGAACATGAGCAGGAGGCGCGATCGATGATGCCGCTCGCGCCCCCGAAAGAGCTGGACGCTAGTATGGTTCCGTCCAGGCTAAAGGACGCGATCGGCGAGATCTTCCCGGAAGGCTTCGATTTCGGAGACGTGCTCGGGATGCACCGAACGCGAACGAGCGCCGGCGAGGCATCGTTCGAAATCCAGATCGGCCCCGAGCACCTCAACCGGCACGGCGGAATTCATGGCGGCGTGCTCATGGCGATGCTCGACACCGCCGGACTCTGGGCCATTGCGGCTCCGGACGAAGACGCTCCTCCGAAAGCGGTCACCCTTTCATTGACGTGCAGCTTCGTCGGGCGTTCGGAGGCCGGTGACACCGTGATCCGCGCAACAGGCCGGATCTCGAAGCAGGGCGCAGAACGTACTTCTCATCGATCGTCGCGGAGAGCTTTCCGAGCGGGCAATTGGTCGCGACCGGGCAGGGCATCTACAACAGGATCACGTGACGCTCAACCAGCTCCACGTCGGCGCGGCGGCTCAGACCTCCGAGTCGTTCATTTCGGACAATTTTCGGTACAGGTAGGATCTCGAAATGCCGAGACTTTCGGCGGCCTTCTTCTTATTGCCCTTGTAACGGACCAGAGCGTCGCGGATTCCCTGAGTTTCCACCTTGTCCAACATCGCCCGGAGTCCGTCGGCCGCAATAGGTGGAGCGGTCTCGGCCATCATGGTCGGCCGCGATGCGGCCTGAGGCTCAATCTTCGGCTCGGTAAGATCCTCGACTTTGATGGCGGTGCCATCGCAGAACGCAAAGGCGCGTTCGATTTCGTGCTGAAGCTGCCGAATATTGCCGGGCCAAGGTCTTTCCATCAACGCAGTCAGGGCCTCGTCGTCGATCGACGGCACTGGGCGAGCATGGCGGTAGGCGATGCTCTCGAGGAACTTCGAGGAGAGCAGCGGGATATCCTCGATGCGTTCCCTAAGCGGAGGCAATTGGATCACGATGGGTGATATCCGGTAGAACAGGTCCAGCCGGAACTTGCCGGCTTCAACCAAGGACTGAAGGTCCCGGTTTGTCGCGGAGATCAATCTGAAATCGAGCTGGCGTGGCTTGTCGCCTCCGACACGCTCGACGATCCTATCCTGCAGCACGCGCAGCAGCTTCGCCTGCACCTCGAGCGGCATGTCCCCGATCTCGTCGAGAAACATGATGCCTTCGGTCGCCTGCTCGAATTTTCCTTTCCGGCCCTTCTTGTCGGCTCCTGTAAAGGCTCCCGGTTCGTATCCGAACAGCTCGGACTCGACCAGAGTTTGAGGCATCGCCGCGGCGTTGACGGCGATCATGGGTCCGTCCCTTCGCGGGCTCAGCCGATGCAGCGCGTGAGCGACCAATTCCTTGCCGGTCCCGCTCTCGCCGCGTATCAGAACGGGAATCTCCAGAGGTGCGATCTTCACGATTTCCGCGCGGAGGCGCTGGACGGCGGGACTGTTGCCGACGATGCTATCGAGCCCGTATTTCTGGGACTTCAGCGTCTCCGATTCCCGTTTGTAGAATTCGACCTGCCCCTCCAGCGCGCGTATCCTGGCGTTCAGGATGGCCAGCTGCTCGGGTCCTTTGAACATCACCCGCCCATACGCGCCGAGGATCCTGTCCTTCCGACGAATCGGGATCCTGGACACGATCCTGTCCGAGCCGCGCATGTGCTGCATCGTGCCGACCTCGGCCTTGCCGGACTGCACGACCTTATGCAGCCTGGTCCCCTCGACGACGTCCTCTATCAGACGGTCCCGCGCCTCGCACGGCTTCAATCCGAAGAACCGTTCGTGAATGGGTGACATGTAGGAAATGCGAGCCTTGTCGTCGACGATGATCATGCCTTCGAAAGGATCCGTGAGAAGCTGCTCCATCATTTCCCAGGCGAAGTCGACACTCGACAGGAAGTTGATGACGGCGTCGCCGGGTGGCTCGCCGAATATCAGGAGATCGTCTCTCGCGACAGTCATCACCAGAACGATATAGGATTGGCGATCGAGAGTGAGCCGATTGATGCGACGTATCCGAGCCTCGGCGATCCAATCCGGATCGAGCGCGAGACTTTTAAGGCGGGGGTCTTCCGCAACGCCAGTCGAAAGAACGATCTTCGTCCTGTCCGACAGCAGAAGGCCGCGATAGCCTGAAATGCTGTCAAGCGGTATCATTATCCCGCCTTGGCTCCCTGACGTGTAGTCCTTTAGGACAATTAATCACATAAAGAGAGGGCGCTACAATGATTCAGCGCGCGGTAGTGTATGCACGGAGAACATGACGCATTGCGATTTTGCCTTCTACTTTAGTCGTACCATGATCCGTTTTTCTTGAAAATCTCTATCGTCCTCGGATCGAGCCAGTCGGCTAATGCTTCGTCGGCCGTGTTAGGCGCATTCGGAGACCGCGGAGTATCCGTAACGCTGCGACTGAAACGCGGGGCGGGAGCGGGTTGAAGCACCCCTTCGATCTCTATGAACGATTTTCGTTCGACGAGATGGGGATCGGCGAAAGCCTCTTCGACGGAGTTGACGACCGTCGCGCAACAATCAGTACCGTCGAACGCGACACGCCATTCATCGGCTGTCTTTTCCGAGAACGCCGCCTCGAGGTCGAGCCGCAATGATGTCCAATCCTCGCGCTTGCGACGAAGCGCGTCCTTGGCATCGAGACCAGCCTTGGCGGCCAACTGTGAGAAGAACTTATCTTCAATGGTGCCGACGGCGAGCCAGCGGCCGTCGGCGCAGCGGTACACGTCATAGAACGGACCGCCGCTGTCGAGCATGTTGGTCCCTCGCTCTTCTTTTGCGAGCCCGGAGGCCAACATGCCAATGTGTCCGCCGAGCAGTGAAAGGACGCCGTCGACGATGGCCGCATCGACGACCTGGCCTTGGCCGGAGCGTTGCCGCTCCCATAGAGCGCTGAGTATCCCGAGGGCTAGGTAGAGCGAGCCACCTCCAAAGTCTCCCAAAAGGTTCAGGGGCGGCGTCGGCGGCTGGCCCTTCCGACCGATCGCGTTGAGAGCGCCCGTCAGCGCGATATAGTTGATGTCGTGTCCGGCGTACGGCGAAAGCGGGCCCGTCTGACCCCAGCCGGTCATCCGACCATAGATCAGGCGCGGATTGAGCCGCTGACAGACTTCCCAACCGAGCCCCAATCTCTCCATGACGCCCGGGCGAAAGCCCTCGATCAGCACGTCGCTGCGCTCGACCAAAACCTTCACCAACTCGAGCGATTGCGGTCGTTTCAGATCGAGTTTCAAGGATTTTCTGCCACGATGCGAGATCTGGAAACGTCGTGGGCGCTCAATCCCCAGACCCGCGTCTTCCGGCCGTTCTATTCGTAGAACGGTGGCGCCGAGGTCGGCGAGCAGCATCGCACAGAAGGGAACGGGCCCGATCGCGGGAAACTCCAGGACTGTCAGACCGTTCAGCGGACCCATATGACCTCGCAGGCGAAAGTATTTACGGAAACGATCAAGCCAGGACGCGCGCGGAATAGAGCGCTTGGATTTCGGTCTGGCTCTTTCCGAGCGCAGCAAGGATCTCGCGCGAATGTTCGCCAAGCCCCGGAATCGACCCGTTCTTCCCGATTTCGGGACCGGGGCAGCCGGGTATCGCGGCGACTGGGAGCGATCCCAGGCCGTCAAGGCGACGGTCTGGTAGGCCCCGACGGCGTTCACGTGTTCGTCGGCGAGCCAATCGGCGTAGGTATTGACCGGGCTTGCCATGACGCCGCGGGCGAGCAGGACCTCGACCCAGTCGGCCGTGGTACGCGTACGGAGCATCTCCTGAAGGACCTTGTTCATCGCTGCGCGGTTGGCGTTTCTGTTGTCCACGGAACCGAAACGCGGATCGCCCGAAAGTTGCGGACATCCGAGCGCATCGCACAGAGCTTCGAAATTCCGCGATCGCATCGCGCTCAAGAGAACATGGCCGTCCGCCGTTTCGTAGATGCCTGATGGGGAATATAGCGGTCCTGGAGTAGGGCCTTCCGCCTGAGCCTCCATCAGCTTGGCGGCCTGGAAGGCGGCGGCGCTTTGCATCAGGCTCATGTCGATGAACGAACCGGTACCGAACCGCACCTTGCGCATCAAAGCCGCGCTGACAGCCTGGAAACCGTAGAGACCCGTGACCGTGTCGATGACGACCATCGCCTGCCGATGCGGCTTTTCGACGGATCCGTTCATCACCATCATGCCGGAAAAGGCCTGGATGACGCCGTCGACGGTTGGACGTTCTCGGTTGGGGCCGCTTTGACCGTAACCGGACACGGACATGTAGATGATTTCGGGATTGACCTTCTTCGCTTCCGGATAGCCAAGGCCGAGGCGGGAAGCGACCCCGGCCCGAAGGCTCTCGATCACTACGTCGGCCGTAGCGACCAGATCGCCGGCGATGCGACGTCCTTCCTCTTTCGCGAGATCGATGGCTATCGATCGTTTTCCCCGATTAAACGCGGTGAAATGAATGGTGTTGTTCTCGATCGTCCTCCCCAGGATCCGCCCCCAATCGCCTTCCGGCGGTTCGATCTTGACGACGTCCGCCCCGTGCAGGGCCAAAAGCATCGCCGCGTGCGGTCCCGCGACGCCCTGACTAGCGTCGACGACCCTGAATCCTTCGAAAGCCCTTCGCATGCGCAACAATCCTTCCCGCGCTCTTCTTATGGAGAAGAAAGTTGCATTTCCCGTGCCGCGACCGAAAGACCCATCCGCGACGGACCTTCTTTCCGTTCAGATAGTTCTGGATTGCTGCGTTGGTCGCCGTTCCCAACGTGTCGAAGATGAGAAGCACATCGTCCTGCTCGATCAGCTTGCGCGTTTGCTCGACAGTCTTTGGCGGGCTGTATGCGTCGTCGAGGCTGATCAGCGTGATCTTTCGTCCGTTCACGCCTCCCTGGTCGTTTACCATCTGGAAGTAAGCTTGGTTGGCCTTCGCTATCGTGGAGTAGTGAGAACCCGGTCCGCTATAGCGCCGCGCATGTGTTCGCGTCAAAAACAGTCGGATGGGAAGTGTAGCAATCGGCGACAGGAATTCTGTTCGGCTCCCGGAATTACGAGCGCGATAAACGGTATCAGAACGACGATTTGGGCCGCGACTACATCAAAGGACTGCGCGCCAAACTGGGCGCGGAGGCTGATACTATGATTGTGAAGGAGTTGAGCTACGACATCACCGAACCGACCATCGGCTCCCAATTGATCACATTAAAAGCGAGCGGCGCCGACGTCTTTGTCAATCTTTCGACGACCAAGTTCGCGGCTCAGGCGATCCGCAAGGCTTACGAGCTGGGGTGGAAACCGACGCAACTTCTCGCCACCGTGTCGGCCTCAACCTCCGTCCTCAAGCAGATCGGCGCGGAAGCGAGCACCGGCGTGATGGCCCTGCACTACATGAAGGACCCGGCTGACCCGCGCCTGGCGGACGACCCCGGTTTCAAGGAGTGGCTGGCGTGGATGAAGAAGTACTATCCGTCCGGAGACATCACGGACGAGTTCAATGTTCTCGGCTACTCCAACGCTCAGACGCTGGTTCAGGTGCTCAAGCAGTGCGGAAACGATCTCTCGCGCGAGAACGTCATGAAGCAGGCTCAGAACCTCGACATGCAGCTACCGATGGTCCTGCCGGGTATTCGACTCAAGACGAGTGTGACCGACTTCGCCCCGATGAAGGATCTGCACATGGAGCGCTTCAACGGCGAGGGATGGGATCCGATCGGTTCGCTCATCTCGGGCGAGTGAACTTCGGAAGGGCCGCTTTCGGGGGTAAGCCCTTCCGATCTTACATAGCGTGAAGCTATTTCTGACTGGTGGGAGCCGCGAAGTTCGCGGGCCGCTTCTCGACGGCGGCCCGCAAACCCTCCTTGAACTCGCTGCTGGACATCGCAAGCGCCTGGCCGAGGCCCTCGAATGCGAACATGTCGTGCATTCCGGTTTCAAAGGTGCGTGCCATGAGCTGTTTCGCCAACCCCATGACTTCCGATGGTCCATCCGCGAGCCGACGCGCCTCGCCCAGCGCCTCCTCCTTGAGCTTGTCACTGGAGCACACCCGTGTGACAAGCCCGTTCGCGAACGCTTCCTGGGCCGTCCAGGTCTGATTTCCGAACAGGAACGTCTTGGCGCGCGCCAGGCCGATCAGTCTGGGCAGATGGTACATCATGCCGATATCGGGTACTGCGCCGAGACGGAAGAAAGCCGCCATGAACTTGGCGTCCTCGGACGCGAAGACGACGTCGCCGCATAGAGAAAGTCCCATTCCACCGCCGGCCGCATGCCCGTTCACCGCCACGACCATGGGCTTGTTGAGCGAAATGAGCGGGAAGAGCCAATCCTTCAGACCTGCGAAACGGCGGTGGACGGCCCATGGATCGGAAGCGACTTCGAGCATCTTGAAATCCCCGCCCGCGCAGAAAGAGGGACCTGCGGCCGCGAGGAGAACGGAGCGAACGGAGCGGTCGGTGGACGCCTCCCTGACCGCATGTCCGAGTTCGTCCCTGAGCTCCGACGTGAGCGAGTTTCGTGAACTCGGATTGTTGAGAGTGAGGATCATAACCGCGCCGTCGCGCTCGACCATAACCTGCTTCGGATCCACTGGCGTTTTCCCTTCGTTGAAAGACATCTGCGGTGCAAACGATGTGCCGCCGGAGCCGTGCCCCAATCCGGACCGGGCCCGCATGCGGTGTGTACGTGGCGCGGACAGGGGGTCGCGCGATGTGTCACCCGCGAACACCCTGTGCCGGCCATCGCGAGAAAAATCGTCAAACTTGCGAGCGATACGCGCATGGCATGGCTCTTGCTGACCTAGCTGTACAAGGCGGCGCGTATCTCGCACTCAAGCCGCAATTAGGAAACGCTATTGTCGTCGTCATCAGACATCGTGCAGCTTCATCGTCGCGGTCGCGTCGCCGTGATCACGCTGAATCGACCCCAGCAGCGAAACGCTCTCTCGGTAGAGATGAGGGCACAATTGGCGAGTCGATTCGACGAGATCAATGACGACGACCGGATTGTGGTCCTGCGGGGAGAGGGGGCGGCCTTTTGCGCGGGCGCAGACCTCGGCGATGTGCCCGATACGCCGATGGCCTGGCGGGATCGCATTCTCACCGCTCAGACTCAGCATCTGCGCATCATCAATATGAAGCAGGCCGTCATCGCGGCAGTCCAAGGCGCAGCCTTCGGCGGCGGTGCGTCGCTTGCGCTCGCTGCTGACATTCTCGTCATGGATGAGAACGCAAGCTTGGGCTTCCCATTCGTAAAGCTTGGTGTCGTTCCAGATGGGGGCGCCAGCTTTCTGCTGCAAGCGAAGGCCACTCCGGCGGTCGCGCTCGACGTGTTGCTTACAGGCGGTGTCATTCGGGCAGAAGAGGCGCGCGCCCTCGGGCTCACCCGTCGCGTTGCGCCAGTGGGAGAACTCGAGGGGCAGACCATGAAGCTCGCCGACGAACTCGCGGCGCTACCGGCGGAAGCTCTCCAGCTAACCAAATCCCTTTGCGCTCAAGGGTGGGCCGTTCATCTAGCCGGAGCGCTGCGGCACGAAGCGGACGCGTTCGGGCTCGCCACGGCGTCAGAATGCCACCGGTCGGCCATGGCTACCGCGAAAGCCAGAGTTGCGAAGGTGAAATGACATGTATTCTTCCGACCTTCTGAAAGGGCGCGTGGCACTCATCACCGGTGGCGGTAGCGGAATCGGGCTGAGTATAGCGGAGCAATACCTGGCGCTCGGCGCCAAGGTGGCAATCGTCAGCCGGAATGCCGAACGGCTCAAAGACGCTGTGGCCACTCTGCAGGCGCGGGACATGAAGGAAATCGCATCCTTCCAGGCGGACGTTAGAAACTACGAGCAGGTATCGGCCGCGGTCAACGCCGTCGTGAATCGCTTTGGATCGCTCGACATCCTCGTCAACAACGCGGCGGGCAACTTCTTCTGCCCGACCGCTGAGATGTCCTCGAACGCGTGGCGGACGGTGATCGACATCGATTTGAATGGGACCTTCCATGGATGCCGAGCCGCTTACGCGCATCTCCGGGAATCCAAAGGCGATGGTTGCATCATCAACATCATCACCATGCAGGCGCTGTCTGGCTGGCCGGGAGCAGCACATGCAGCTGCAGCCAAGGCCGGGATTCTGTCGCTCACCCGGACGCTCGCTGTCGAATGGGGACGGGAAGGAATCAGGGTCAACGCGATCTCGCCCGGGCCAATCGGCGACACCGAGGGCGCAAAGCGTATTTATGAAGATCGCGGTCGCGCAGATCTGGAGCGGAGCCGCGTGGCGCTTGGCCGCTTCGGAAATAAGCAGGAAGTCGCCAACGCGGCAGTCTTCCTGGCCTCGGATCTGGCGAGCTTCGTCACGGGCGAGAACCTCATCGTCGATGGGGGCCGTTGGCTGAAATACGTCTCTGAAAAATAGAAGAGGAGGGAATAAGTGGAAAAACAACTCCCGCTGCCGGTCGCTAACGCGGATTCCGCCGTCTACTGGAAGTCCGCGAATGAGGAGAAGCTCGTGATCCGGCGCTGCAATTCCTGCGGCGAAAAGCACTTCATGCCGCGATACCTGTGCCCCGTCTGCTGGTCCGACGATCTCGTATGGATCGAAGCGTCGGGTAAGGGAACGGTTCACAGCTTCACGGTCGTCCGGCGCGCGTCCTCGCCCGCGTTCGCTGGGCGCACTCCCTACGTTGTCGCGTTGATCGATCTGGCGGAGGGCCCTCGGATGATGACCAACATCGTCGGCAACGGTGCGCTGGAGGTCCGGGTCGGAGATGGCGTCAGACTCGAGTTTGAAGAGCGCGACGGCGCGAAGCTCCCGCAGTTTTCGTTGGAGAAGGTGCGGTCGTGAATTTCGAAGACAGTGACGAACAGAAACTGGTGCGCGAGACGACCGCGTCGTTCGTGAAACGCCATTGCAAACCGGCCGACGTCCGTCAATGGGACCGAACCGGACAGTTGCCCGAGCACGTCTACGCCGCCATGGCGGAAGCGGGTCTTCTGGCGATGATGGTGCCGTCGGCCTACGGCGGCGTCGGCTCCCCGATCGCCGATTGCGCCATCGCACTGGAGGAAATCGCCAGGCCGAGCGTGGATTTCGCGACGCGTCTCGCGTTGATCGGGTGGGGCGCGATGATCCTCGCCGATTTCGCGAGCGAGGAGATCAAGGCCGAAATCCTTCCGAAAGTCGTCAAAGGCGACACGAAGCTTTCCTTCAGCCTGACCGAGCCGGGTTCCGGATCGGATGCGGCGTCGCTCCAGACGCGGGCGCGCCGCGATGGCGATGATTACGTGATTACTGGCCAGAAGCTCTATTCGTCCGGAGCGCATGCGCCAAACAACATGATCGTTCTGGCCGCGCGGACGAACCCGGACGTCAAGAAGCATGCCGGCATCTCGCTTTTTCTCGTCCCTAACGATCTTCCGGGCATCACCATCAACCGGCTGGACGTCGTGGGCAGAAGGATTCTCGGGCTCTGCGAGATCTTTCTCGACGAGGTGCGACTTCCGAAACGGATGTTGATCGGCGAGGAAAACAGCGGCTGGTCCTACATCAACAAGCATCTGGAACGCGAACGCATTCTGCTCGCCGCGAACTATCTCGGCAACGCCCGGGCCGCAGTGGACGATGCGATCCGCTACGCCGGCGAGAGGAAGCAGTTTGGTAAGCCTATCGCCGAGTTTCAGGCGATCGCTCACATGCTATCCGATATGTCGACGGACGTGGAAGCGGCCAGATGGATCACGGCATCGACGGCCTGGCGGTACGACCAAGGGATGCCGTGCGTGAAGCAGGCTTGCATGGCCAAGCTGTTCGTCTCGGAGATGTTCGTGCGGGTGACCACGCAGGGCATGCAGATACTCGGCGGTGCCGGCTACACGCATGACCACGATATGCAGCGGTACTGGCGGGACGCGCGCAACGCGACGATCGGCGGAGGTACATCGCAAATCCAACGTAGCTTGATCGCTCGGGAGCTCGGACTGTGACGGAGATCAAGGGATACATCGAGAACAGGACGAAGCTCTTCGGTCGTAAGGAGCTCGAGCGCTTGATCAACCCCGCGAGCATCGCGGTCATCGGCGCTTCGGAATCGCCGGGCTCCTTCGGGGCGCGGACGATGGAGAATCTCGCGACTTTCGGCGGCAAGCTTCTTCCGATCAACCCGAAACGGGACGTGATCTTCGGCCACAAGGCCTACCCCACGATCGAGGATCTTCCGGAGGTACCGGATGCTGTCGTCATTTCGGTGCCGCAGGATCAGGTGACCGATCTTGTCAGACGGTGCGCAGCCAAGAGAATCAGCGGCGCGATCGTCTACTCGTCTGGTTTTGCGGAATTGGGCATCGCGGAGCGGACGGCTGCTCAACGCGAACTTGCGGAGATCGCGCAATCGACGGGCATCCGGATCATCGGCCCGAACTGCGTTGGCATCATCAACTTCGCCTCCAAAATCGGCATGCACTTCATGCCGAAATTCAACGAAATGCCGATCATCGCCGGCGGAATTGGTCTCGTCAGCCAGAGCGGGGGCCTCGGATACACCATTATCCAGGCCCTGCAGCGGGGTATCGGCTTCTCGCAATTTCTGTCGGCCGGAAATTCGAGCGATGTCGATATCTGCGACCTCATCAACTACCTGGTCGACGATCCGAGCACCGCAGTGATCGCATGTTTGTTCGAGGGAATTCGGGACGGTGGTCGCCTCATCGAAGCCGGCCGCCGAGCCTTCGCAGCGAGGAAACCACTCGTCATCTACAAGATGGGACATAGCGCAATCAGCAAGAAGGCGGCACTTTCCCACACCGGCACTTTGGCTGGCTCCAATGCGGCTTACGATGCGGCATTCCGCGAGATGGGGGCGATCGTCGTCGACAACTGGGAGGAGGTGCTCGAGACCGCCTGCTTCTTCGAGCGCGCAGGCGTTCCAAAGGGCCCCGGGGCGGGGGTCATGGCGAGCTCCGGAGGGGCCGCCGTCATCTCCGGAGACAAGGCCGAGGAGTTTGGTGTCGCGATGCCTGCGCCTCAGTACCATACCGTGGCGCGGCTGTCGAAGCTGGTGCCGGATTTCGGTTCGGTATCGAACCCGACGGACATGACCGCTGAGACACTCAAGAGCTTCGATCTGTACAGCGCCTGCATCAAGGCGTTCGCCGATGATCCGAGTTACGGCGTTGTGGTCGTGCCTATGCTTTCGGCGCAGAAGCCGATCACGACCGAGAGAGCTATTCATCTTGATCGGCTCGCAGCCGAACTCTCCAAACCGATCTGCCTCGTCTGGTTCAACGAATGGCTGGAGGGGCCGGGCAGCGAAATCTACGACAAGAGCCGGAAGATCTCGATGTTCAGGTCGATGGGCCGCTGCATGAAGGCAATAAGGTCGTGGTTCGATTATTACGACAAGGCGGACCGGAAGGCCAGGGCGGAGAAGAGTCTGTCCGACTCCAAAGCACGTGATGCGGCCCTTGCCGAGCTCGCGACGATCCGCGCGGGTGGCGTTCTCAGCGAAGCACAATCGAAAAGGCTGCTCACATCCTACGGTGTTTCGGTCAACCGCGAGGCCTTGTCCATGACCGCCGATGAAGCCGTCGCACATGCAGAGGCCATCGGATACCCCGTCGTCCTCAAGGCGGACTCGGCGGACATTCCGCACAAGACCGAGGCTGGCGTCGTCCGGTTGAACGTCAGCGACGCAGATGGGGTGCGGAAGGCATATCGGGAAATCGAACAGGCGGCCGGGCGGCTGGACGGTCCGGTCACCGTCAACGGCATTGTCGTTCAGGAAATGGTTGCGGGCGGCACCGAGATGATGGTCGGCGCTTCGGTCGACCCTCAGTTCGGGCCGCTGATCACGTGTGGCTTCGGCGGAACGGCCATCGAACTGCTCGCGGACGTGCAGACCCGGCGTGCTCCCGTCAACGTCTCGGAAGCGACCGACATGCTGCGTTCACTGCGAGGCAGCCGCCTGTTATTCGGCTACCGCAACCAGGCGGCCGCTGACATCAAGGGGCTCGCCGAGATCGTGAGCCGAATCTCCGTGTTGGTCAGCGATCTGCGCCAGGAGATCGTTGAATTGGACGTCAATCCCGTCAAGATTTCGGCCAATCGTGCCGTAGCCGTCGACGCTCTGATCGGGCTAGGCAGCAAGAGGAATTGAAATGAATAAATTGGCTTCTGGAAAGATCGCGATCGTCGGCGTTGGCGAATCCGACATTGGCAAGGTGCCCGGGATGACCGGGCTGGGCCTGAACGCCCAGGCGGCGAAGCGTGCGCTCGACGAAACAGGTCTCAAGGTGTCGGACATCGATGGTGTCCTGACGGCGTATTCCTTCACCGAACCCTACTTCATGTTGGGATCGGTGCTGTGCGAATATCTTGGCATCAAGCCCCGCTACAATGCGTCCATCGTCGTTGGCGGCGGATCCCCCGCCGTGATGCTGAAGCACGCGGCTGAGGCGATCCTTGCGGGCAGCGCGGAGACCATCCTGGTGTGCGCTGGCGAGAACCGCGCGACCGGTCAATCGCGCGACTCGGCGGTCTCGGCGCTCCTGGCGGTCGGACATCCCTATTTCGAGCAGCCCTACGGCGGATCGATTCCTGGATTCTACGCCATGATCGCGCAGCGCCACATGCACGTCTACGGCACGACGCGCGAACATCTCGCCAACATCGCGGTGAACACGCGCCGCCATGCCTTGCTTCACCCCAACGCGCACATGAAGAGCGCGATCACGGTCGAGGACGTGTTGTCGGCAAAGCCGATCGCCGATCCGCTCGGCATGCTCGACTGCTGCCTGATCTCCGATGCCGGCGGCGCGTTCATCGTGACCTCGGCCGAACGTGCGAAGGACCTCAAGTCGAAGCCGGCCTATCTCCTCGGCATCGGCGAGCACCACACTCATGAACATCTGATGTGCGCTCCGAGCCTTACGGAGTTTGGCGCAAAGCAGTCGGGTGAACGTGCTTACGCAATGGCCGGCGTAACACCGTCAGACATCGACGTTGCCCAACTCTACGACTGCTTCAGCATCGTGCCGCTGATCGAGCTGGAAGAGCTTGGCTTCTGCGAACCGGGAGAGGGCGGCTCCTTTTTCTCCGACGGCAGAGCATCGATCGGAGGCAAGCTGCCTATCAATACGCATGGCGGCATGTTGTCCCATGCCCACGCGGGAGCCGCTGGTGGACTTTTCGGCATCATTGAGGGTGTACGCCAGCTGCGCGGCGGACTCGGTGCCCGCCAGGTGAAAGACGCCGAACTCGCGCTGGTTCACAACGAGGGCGGCATCCTGTCCTCGCACTGCACACTCATTCTCGCGAACAAGCCGAACTAAAAAAGGAACACCCATGAGCATCCCCCGCCCGCGTGGACGCTACTTCGAGGACTTCGAGGTTGGCCAGGAATTCGAAAGCCCGGCGCGCACCGTGACGCAGACGGACATCATCAATTTCGCTTGCCTTTCGGGCGACTTCAATGAAGTTCATACGAATTTCGAATATTGCAAAACGACGCAATTCGGAGAGCCGATTGCGCATGGCCCGCTGGTCTACGCGATCATGGGCGGCCTGCAATACGCGAGCGGAATCAACGATGGTACGCTGCTGGCGTTGCTGCAAATCGACAAGTGGCGCCTTCTTGATGCCGTCAAGCACGGCGATACGATCCGTCTGCGCTCCAAGGTCGTCGACAAGAAGGAGAGTAGCAAGTCGGACCGCGGCGTCATCACCTTCAAGCGAGAATGCGTGCGGCATGACGGACGTGTCGTCCAGGAGATGCAAGCCACGCTGCTCTATCGGCGCCGGCCGAAATGACCGGTGGCAGGTCGCTCAATTCCCGCACGAAAGCATGCAGGTAGCGCAGATGCATCTGTTCGATAACAACGAAGAGTTCGACCTCACCGACGATCAGCTGCAGGTGCGCGCGAGCGTGCTCCAGCTTTTGCGGGAAAAGCTGCCGCCATGGAAGGTCGCGGAACTCGACGACAAGAGCGAATTCCCATTCGACGCTTACGCCGCTCTTGCTGAGGCCGGGTGGCTTGGGTTGCCTCATGACGAGCAGTACGGGGGGGCAGGCGGCAGTTATATGGATCTGGCCGTCCTGATCGAAGCGATCGCCTATCACAATGCCCAGATGGCTTCGGCTTACCTGACTACAGTCGTCTATGGCGGAATGCATCTGAAGTTCGGAGCCAGCGAGCAGTTGCGGGCGTCCATGTTACCGCAGCTCATCGCCGGGAAGCTGAAGTTGGCGTTCTGCCTGACGGAGCCGGACACAGGATCCGACGCCAGCAGTATCCGGACGAAGGCGGTTGCGAAGGGGGACGACTGGATCATCGATGGCCAGAAAGTCTACATCACTTGCGCTCACGTCGCCGGCTATCTGGTCGTTGCAACAAAGACGGACCCGGAGGCAAGGCACAAGGGCATGACGCTCTTTCTCGTCGACGCCAAGGCGAAAGGTGTGACCATCCGCCCGCTGCGGGGGCTCGGCAGGCGCATGATCCACACCAACGAGGTGTTCTTCGACGGCGTCAAGGTTCCCGCAACCCACGTTCTGGGCGGGGTCAATGGCGGATGGAAGAACATCATGCGCGGTTTGAATGTCGAGCGGCTGCTCCTGTCGGCCGCGGCAAGCGGGAATTGCTACAGGATACTGGAATCTGCGATCGATTTCGCCCGACGGCGCAAGCAGTTCGGCAAACCGATCACTGAATATCAGGCCATCAGCCACAAGATCTCGGACATACGCAGCATGGCCGAGATATCGCGTGTCATGACCTATCGGCTCGCTTCTCTCATGGACAGAGGCGTTGCACCGAGCACCGCGGCGGCCGTCACGAAGATTTTCGCCACGGAGAGCAATTCCAAATGCGCTGACACCGGCATCCAGATCATGGGCGGCGCGGGATTGATGATGAACTCGGAGATGCAGATGTATTTTCGGGATTCCAGGGTCGGCACAATCGGCGGAGGAACGAGCGAGATCCTTCGAAACGTCATCGCCAAATCGATGCTCTCTTAAGAGGACCGGAACAATGCGTGGATTCTCTCGACGAACCTTCTTGGCCGGGACGGGGGTACTTGCCGTCGGAGTACGCTCCGCACGTGCGCAAAGCGACCGTGTTGTTCGTGTGGGAATGATCCTTCCGATCAGCGGCAATCTGGCCCAATATGCTGCGAACATGTTCCCGCCATTCCGCTACGTGATCGACAAGGTCAACGCGGAGGGGGGCATCAAAAGCATGGGGGGGGCCAAGATCGAGCTTGTCGTCGCCGACAACGCGAGCGGCAGCGCCGGCACTGCGAGCGAGGCCCGACGTTTGATCGAGCAGGAGAAGGTGTCTTTCATTGCCGGACCGCTGGTGACGAGCGAAATGCTCGCATTGGTTCCGGTTCTCGACGAACTGAAGGTTCCTGCGCTTTCCTTCACCAGCGGCGATAGCCGATCTAAATATTTGTTCTCGATCGGGTTTACCTACGAAAAGGGATACGCCGCTCCGCCAATCGAGTTCTTGAACTATCTCATTAAAGAAAAGCGACGAAGTATCCGGTCGGTGGCCCTCGTTTACTCGAATTACGAAGCTGGCCAGCAGATCGCCAATTTCCAGGAAAAGATGGTGACAGCCGCGGGCCTCACCGTGGCGGCGCGCATCCCGGTCGACCGTACGGCTCAAGACCAGACATCCACGATACTTCGTATCAAGTCAGCGAAACCCGATGCCGTAGTTGGCCTGGTGCTGACACGGGAAGGCGTCTTGCTGCATCAGGCGCGGGCCAACTTGCGATACAACGAAGCGACGTTCGTCGGCTGCGGCGCCGGATATGCGGACGTCACGCTTTGGAACGAGCTTGGTGCAAAATTGGCCGAGCAGGTCCTCACGCGTAACCTCTTCGCCACGACGGGGTTTGTCGTGGGTATCGACCAGCCAGGGGCGAAACAGATCGTTTCCGAATTACAGCGGCAGATCAACGAAAAGAAGATGCAGGGCCCCATCGGGCACTACCAGGTCTGGGCGGCGCAAGCGGCCAGATTGGTGCAGGCAGCGTTCGAGCTTGCTGGAAATAACGACCGCGAAGCGCTCAGAGGCGCGTTCGAGAAGGTCCGGATCGGGCGCAGCGATCCTTTCTTGTATTTGCCGCGGCCTGAGCTTGCCTTCGGCGAGGACAACTGCCTTACAGACCAGACTGCGCTTGCGCTGCAGTGGCAGCCGGACGGCAGCCAACAGGCGTTGTGGCCTGCGGAGTTTTCGCGCGGGGAGCCGAGGTCGTATCAATGAGGCTGGGTCCCGGGCCTGCGGCGCCGATTGATGCTAAAAGACCGGGCGCTTTGCTGGAGGTCAGACATCTTACGAAGCGTTTCGGAGGCGTTATCGCCGTCAATGACGTCTCGTTCGTTCTGCCCCGCAACGAAATACTGGCCGTCGTTGGACCGAACGGTGCGGGAAAGACGACGTTGTTCGGACTGATCTGCGGTTTTCTGCGCAACGACCAGGGAAAGGTGCAGTTCGATGGGCGTGACGTCACTGGTCTTCCGCCGCACGTGATCGCGAAGCTTGGAATGGTTCGTAGTTTCCAGATCGTCCAAATGTTTCCGGACCTGACGGTGCACGAAACGGTCGTCGCGGCGGCGATGCTCCATCACGCTTTGCCCGCCGCGCGCCGCCTTGCCGACGAGATTCTCGAAGAGCTGGACCTGGCGGAAAAGCGAAAGGAACTCGCTTCGTCTTTACCTATTCAGAGCCGAAAGCGCCTCGAACTGGCGAAGTGCGTGGCTACCGACCCAAAGCTTATCATCCTGGACGAAGTAATGGCGGGCCTGACGCTTGTGGAGGCGGAAGTGCCGATCGCGGCCATTCGCAAGCTGCGCGACCGCGGCATCACCTTCCTCATGGTCGAGCACGTGATGCCCGTCGTGATGCGGCTTGCAGATAGAATGCTCGTCCTTAACTTCGGCGAGCTGATAATGCAAGGGACGCCGGAGGAGGTCATGTCGCATCCCGACGTGCAGGATGCTTATTTGGGAGCGGCGTTGGATGCTTGAAATCGAAGGCGCGAGTGCCGGATACGGCGACCTCGATATCTTGCGCGGGGTGTCGCTGAAGATTGCCAAGGGCGAGATCGTGGGTCTTCTCGGCGCGAACAATGCCGGAAAGTCGACCCTCGTCAATTGCATCAGCAGGATCGTTCCGTGGAGGGGCGGAAAGTGCGTTTTTGAGGGAAGCGACATCTCGCGACTGCATGCGCACGAAGTCACCGAGCGCGGCATCAGCCAGGTTCCCGAGGGTCGACAATTGTTTCCGGAAATGACCGTCTGGGAGAATCTCGCTCTCGGTGCTTACACCCGCAAGGCGCGCCTCGAACGTTCACGCAAGCTAGAATTTGTCCTCGACCTCTTTCCCAGGCTATCCGAACGGCGCGTGCAAGCCGCTGGAACTCTCTCGGGCGGCGAGCAGCAGATGCTTGCGATCGGAAGGGCGCTCATGTCCGGACCGAAGCTGCTCATCTTGGATGAGCCGTCGCTCGGTCTTTCTCCAAAGTTTGTGCTTACGATCTTCGAGGCGTTGACGGCTATGCACCGCGAAGGACTGACGATCCTGCTGGTGGAGCAAAATCTGAACCTGACGCTACAGAACGTGCAGCGCTGCTACGTCCTCGAACGCGGCGAAATCGTCATCTCCGGACGAAGCGAGGATATGCAGGATGATCCCGCCGTCAAGCGGGCTTATTTGGGGACTTGAAATGGAGATATTATACCAGGGGGTGATCCAAGGCGTGCTCATCGGTAGCACGTACGGACTGATCGCCCTCAGCATGGGGCTGATCTACGGCGTGAGCGGCATCACGAATTTCGCGCAGGGCGACCTGATGGTCCTCTGCATGTTCATGACGCTGACGCTGTCAACCCTTCTGAACTTAGACCCGTACGTCTCGATTCTGATTACGATGCCGGTCATCATCGCCGTAACGGCCGTCGTATATCGATACCTGATCCAGCCGATCAGTTCCCAGCAATTGATGGTCATCCAACTCACGCTCGGCTTGATGTTTGTCATCCAAAACGGGATCTTGATGGTCTACGGCGGTAACTTCCAAAGAGTTCCGTCCGTACTTGATGGTGACGTCTTGGTGATCGGCGATTTCGCTGTTGTACAGACGTCGCTGCTCATTTCCTTCGTTGCGACATGGGGGCTCGCCGGCGTCCTCTTCTGGACGCTCGGGTATACCGACTTCGGCCGAAGCGTACGGGCGGTGCACCAGAACGCGAAAGCCGCGGCATTGGTCGGCGTCGACGTGCGACGGACGCAACTCATCGTGGTATCGCTAAGTGCGGCGATCCTTGCTGTGTCCGCATCGCTCCTCGTCGCCGGAAGGCCGATTCATCCGGGCGAGGGTCTTCACTATACCGTGGTCGCGTTGATGCCGTTCGTGCTCGGCGGCATGAACAATCTCCTTAGCATCCTCGTCAGCGGCATCATCATCGGCGTGGCCGAGACGCTCGGGAACGTCTACTTGAACGGGCCACTGGGATTCGCCGTACCTTACGCGGTATTCATCGCCATTCTCATCTTCCGGCCCCAAGGGCTTTTCGGATCGCGATCATGAAGTTCGCCAAGGTCACGAAGGCCGCGATCACTGCGTCTACCATCGTCATCGTGGGAGCGGCAATCATGGCGCTCCCCGGCTACTACGGCGGAATCGCCACCAAAACGTTGATCTATATCGGGCTCGCTTCTGCCTGGAACATCGTTGGTGGCATTGGGGGGCAACTATCGCTGGGCCACAGCGTTTTCATTGGTCTTGGCGCGCTCCTTCCGGCCGCGATGTTGCTTAAACTGTCCGTTCCGTGGTGGATAGGTGTGCTATGCGCGGCTGCAATGTCTGGTGCGATAGGCGCGGCGATTTCCTGGATCACGTTCAGATTTCGGCTTGGGCATCTGTATTTTGCTCTGGTGACGCTTGCGATCGGCGAGTTGGGACGCATCATCGTGATTGGCACGGAGTTTCTCGGAGGCGCCTCGGGACTGCTCGTTCAATACAGGCCGATGTCCGCATCCGGACTGCAGCTTTCAGTCGCAAACCAAAATGTCCTCCTTGCGCTTTGCTTCATGGCCTTAGCTCTCGCGACAAGTTACGCGATCCTCCACTCCAAGCTAGGCTATCGCCTGCGAGCGCTAAAAGGGAACGAAAACGCTGCGCAAGCCATCGGAATAGACCTTTTCCGATCGAAGGCGACCGCGATGGTGATCAGCGCAGTTCTCAGTTCATTGGGCGGTTCGGTCCTCGCTCGCTACGACGGATTCGTTGATCCCGAAGTCGTAGCGTCACCTATATTGATTATATCCATAGCGCTATTCACGGTGGTCGGCGGCGCGGGCAGGCTGTGGGGGCCCGTACTTGGGGTCGGATTGTTGTTTCCGCTAGGAGAGATCCTCCGCGGGAACTTGGCCAACAATCTCCCTGGTTTGCATCTTGTTTTGTTCGGCGTCATTCTCGTCGCCGTCATTCGCCTCATGCCCTCAGGCATAACTGGGTGGTTCGCGAGTCGGTTCCGATCCGCGTGGGCCGTCAAATAACTTAAACAAGTTTCTGCGACCTGAATTGGTATGTCTTAGTTAGGCGAGGTCCGTTGAAAGGGTGGCTTGGCGCCTCGCGCCCCAGCCCCGTTGGATCGTGAGTGAACTAGTGGGCTTTTGTCGTGGCAATGGTGCCGTAGCAGGAGTGGTTGGAAAATGAAGGCGGCGTAATCTCCAGCTTGATCCAACAGGCGATTTCGGCGTTTCAGCGTCGGAGGAGATCACGCCATGACGAAGATTATCACGATCGCCGGCCTCCCGAAGTCCGAAATCGATAGCTACGAACAGGTAGGTGAAATTTGTATTCATCTATTGCACTGCTTAAGCGCTTCGCCAGTTTTGCTGAAGAAGTATTTCTGACGCACATCGTGTAGACCGAACTTAGAATTTAACATTCGAGGATCCGCATGACTGGACAGATCAAACCTCGTTCTGCTGCAACGCTGATGCTTGCTCGTGATAGCGCTGAAGGCATTGAGCTATTTATGGTCGTTCGGCATCATGAGATTGAATTCGCATCTGGCGCCTTAGTCTTTCCCGGTGGTTCCGTAAGTCAGTTGGACTTTGATCCGCGGTGGCGCAAGCTGGCCGAAGGTGTGACCGGGGTTGACGACGAGATGCTTGGTCTCATGGCGGCAGCGGCTCGTGAAGCTTTTGAAGAATGTGGCGTTCTTTTCGCTCGCGAGTACCGCGGTGGTCCCTTGGTTGATGGTGCGCGAGCAGAAACGTTGGGTATCGCTTATCGTCAGGCCATCGAGGCCGGGACACTTGGCTTTGCTGACATGATCGAGCGGGAATATTTGATCGCGGCCTTCGATCAGCTTGTGCACTTTGCCCACTGGATTACGCCGCCGCATATGCCAAAGCGTTTCGACACCTATTTTTTTCTCGCTCAAGCTCCGATTGATCATGTTTTACGGCACGACGGTCACGAAGCCGTCGACTCTACATGGATCACCCCAGCTCAAGCACGCAACGACGCCGACGCACAAAGGCGAACGGTACTTTTCCCGACACTATTGAATCTCGAGAAGTTGGGACGTCATGACTCGGTGATGCAGGCACTTGCAGCTGCCCGGGATGAAACCGTCGTGACAGTCAGGCCTGAAGTGCAAACATCTCCAGGAGGTAGGATACTTCGAATTCCAATTGAGGCAGGCTATGGCGCGGAAGAATTTTTGGTTGTTGGTGAGCCAGGTCAGAACGCGCGTGTCGTCAAGCTAGATGTCGCAAGTGATGCCGGAGGCGCTGGAAAACAGTCTTCTTAGCACGGCCGTTACGTCAAAAAGTGATCTTCTCACGAATTGATGACCAACAGAGGCCCAAGTGACATTCGTTGCATCTTCGAACAAGACATCTGGAATTGGGGGATGTCCCGGGTTCTGTTGAGTTTCTGAAGAGGTCGGCGTTGCCCACCTTGAGCCGGTAGGCTCGGGGCGCTGATTCGGGCAACGCCATGACAAGGGATATCACCCCGGCTGGTTCGCCGGCGCCGGGGCTGTGGACGAAGCGTTTGGGGAAGTGCGGGCGAGCGTCGATCGGTTCTGTCTTGCGGCAGGGATCGAGTGTTCGGCACGATGATGGAGGCGGAAGTGACGGCGGCCTGCAGGCCGTCGCCGCGGGCGCGATGCGGCGCGGCGGGCGCACCGTTGGGGCCGAACGTGGGACCGGATCGGTTTCCACGGCGGCAAGATCGAGGTCGAGCGCCCGCGGGTCCGGAGCATGGAGGGCCGCGAGGTCACGATCCCGAGTTGGGAAACGGCGGCGCAGGAGGACTGAGTCGGTCGCTGGGCGATGAACCTGATGCTGATCAATGTGTCGACGCGCCGGACTAGGCCGCGGAAATCCCACCGTTCACGCTCACTGCTTGTCCGGTGATTTTCGAAGCATACGGGCTCGAAAGGAGTACCGCGAGCGGAGCGACGTCTTTTGGCGTTGGGAGACCTGACAGCGAGGATGATGGTCTCCGGGCAATGCTGCTGCAACTCCACCATCAAGCCGCGAACTACGGTCCCGAACTTTCGGGTCGACAAAATGCTGGTGGCTAGGGCGAAGCTCTCGTTGCCGAGCGTGTAGCGGCCATTGGTATGGGTCAGGAAGTTGTCGGCCACCATCGGACGCAACAACGTCAACAAAATGCTCTTGGGCGAACCGAGACGGCTTGAAAGCTCGGCGAGCGACAATCCGTCGTGGGAATGTGCGACCGCGTCAAAAATCGCGAGCATGCACTTCAGCGATCTCGGTCCGGCGCTCGCCGCTTTATCACGCACAACGGTACCCCGCATTTCTGTGGCTTCCGTCGGACGTTTCAGCACCAGTGATCCTCGACTGCAGCTCGACCACTTCAATTTCTCCGAGCCGCCTGTGCGGGTGCTCGCACATAGGATGCACGCAATGGACGAAGATCGGACGGCGTGCAAGTAAAATCGCCGAAGCCGCGCGTGTCTGAGCAGTTGGTCTTGATGTCGCGCTGATATTGCGGGCCCCTGATCAAAGCAGATGTGCTCCTCAGGAGATAAGGAGCGATTACGCTCCGGTCTGCGTCGTTAATTCGTTGAGAATTTCCTCGGTGTGTTCTCCGAGGCGGGGTGGCTTGCGATGAAGCGACGCCGCGGTTCGAGAGAAGCTTGCCAGCGGAGCCATCGATACCGTTCGTCCCGCGGCCGGATGATCCAGCCGCCGGAAGAAGTGTCCCTCCGCGAGATCTCCGTTTGTGAAGATGGACTGGAAATCGTTCACCGGCCCGTTTGGAATGTCGGCGATATTTAGCTGCTCCTGCCATTCAGCCGTGGTTCGAGTCTTTATCGGCTCGACAACAATACCGTACAATTCGTCGATGTTTCGCACACGATCTTCCAGGTGAAGGAAGCGAGGATCCTTTGCGAGTTCCGGCCGCTCTATGGCCGCAAACAACCGTGACCATTGGTCGTCGGTGACAGCGAGAAGCGATATATAGCCGTCCGACGTCTTGTAGGGTCGACGGTGAGGCGTCAGCATGCGACTGTAGCCGAGGCCGAGGTCGGGCCGGTCGATCACGCCGCCCCAAAGATGTTCGATCATGTTAAAGCCGACCATGGCGTCCATCACGGCAACATGGACTTCCTGGCCGACGCCTGTGCGCTCGCGTGCAAACAACGCCACGCCGATGCTGGAGGCGAGAATGTAGCCGCAGAGCTTGTCGCAGATGATCGTCGGGAAATAGCGCGGCATGCCATCCACGACGTTCATCGCGGCGATTCCGGAGGCAGCCTGGATCACGTCGTCGAACGCCGGCCAATCTCGCCGCGAGCTGTCGTTGCGATAACCCCCGGCGGACGCATAGACCAGCCGCGGATTTTCCTTGCCAAGCTCTTGATAGCTGATGCCTAGCCGTTCCGCGGCGCTCGGACGCATCGAGTGAACGAACACGTCCGCCGTCATGACTAGGCTCATCAGGGTTGCGCGATCCGCCGACTTCTTCAGATCGAGCACGATGGACCGCTTGTTACAGTTCATGTTCAGGAAGAACCCGCCCATTCCTTCGCTCGGTACCGGGCCGACCTTCCTCATGTTCCTAGTCCGCACCAGGCCGCGGTTCGGCCGGTTCTTGCTGCGCCGAGCCTCGATCACCTCGCATTCGACGTGGATCGTGTCGCCTGCGATCACCGGACCCTTGACGTTGAATTCCATTTGCAGGAACGCAAGCCGGTGTGCTGCATCGAGGGCGACGGCGGCGCTGCGATCGTCGTCAGCGCTCCTCAATGGTGATAGGTTTCGTCATCATCGCGTTGGCATTCAGGACTGCGTTGTGGCGGTCGAGACGGCGATCTCCCCAAGTTGGCGGCTTGTCATAGAGTTCCATGTGCCGCCGAGCCATCGAGGCATAGAGCTGCGCCGGCGCGATCCCCGTGGGTCGGTCAAAATCCCCCGGGTATGGTCACTTGAAACTCCCCCACCTGATGATCGCCGGCAGCGCCGCT
>NZ_JBYSYD010000011.1:0-54340 GCF_058782905.1 Bradyrhizobium sp. FW305-F6 | reverse complement strand
ACGGGTGGGCGACTTCAAATCGGAATGGTGGGCGAGATCATCTCGGAATCCTGGGCGACATCGATCGGAATCCGCACTGGTGCCATCCCGTTCACCTTCATACCAGGCCAGTTTCTCACCTTTTCAGCGGAAATCGACGGAAAGCCCATCCGTCGATCCTACACGATCGCCTCGTCGCCGACGCAGCACCACTACGCCGAGATTACCGTCAAGCGAGAGGAGCAGGGCGCCGAATCCCGGTATCTGCATGACCATGTTGTCATCGGGGACCGTATCGAAGTATCGGGTCCCTCCGGCGTCTTCACTTTCACGAGCGCGGAGGCCGACAGCATCGTCCTTATCGGAGGCGGCGTGGGTATCACTCCCCTCATGTGCATCGTTCGCTATCTGACAGACAGCGCCTTTCCGGGAGACATCTTTTTCCTTTACGCGGCGCGTACCCCCGCAGGATTTCATTTTCCGCGAGGAGCTCGACTATCTTGTGAAGCGGCACAGGAACCTGCACGTCTCAGCAACGATGGCACGCGCCGAGGGAACCTCGTGGACGGGGACGGTTGGGTATATCTCGAAGGAGTTCATCGCTCACGCCGTGCCCGATATCGCCCGGCGCAGGGTCCATGTCTGCGGCCCGCCACCCATGATGGAGGCAGTAAAGGCGCAGCTTCTCGAACTCGGCGTCGCCAGGGGGAAAATAAAGACGGAGGCATTCGGCCCAGCCCTGGGTGCTGCGCCGGCGCCGGCCGTAACTCCCGGCCCGCCCGCTCCGACCGCGGTCCCCGCACCGACGCCAGCAACTTCTGAGGGTGCTCCGACGCCCGCGGCTCCAGCCGCAGCCACCGAGGGTGTCCCGACGCTCGGGGCTCCAGCCGCAGCCACCAAGGCCGCACCGGCCGTTCCCTCTGCACAGGTAGAGGTCCAATTCAGCAAGTCCGGCAAGACGGGGCCGCTCGCTCCGGATCAGTCCGTAGTCGAGGCGGCCGAGGCGATCGGCGTGGCCATCGACTTCTCCTGTCGGGTGGGGACTTGCGGAACGTGCGTGGTGCCGCTGCTCAAGGGCTCTGTAACGATGGAGGTAGAGGAAGGGCTTCCCCCTGCGGACATGGCGCGGGGCATCATCTTGGCGTGCCAGGCGAAGTCTGCCGGCGCCCTTGTCGTGGACGCCTGAGGTGAACGAGACCGAGAAACTCACGGTCGGCGCGCTCGTGAGCGTCCTCGCGCTAATCGTTCCCGGCTTTCTATTGCACGCAGCTCCCCGCTTCCCCGGGAGTATGGCCGGCAACCTGCTCGGCATCGCCGGAGCCACCCTGCTCGTCCTTCTGCTGATCTACTCGTTAGTCAAGCGCATTGCGTGGCTTAAGCAGCAAGTGACCAAGCACGCATCGTTGCGATTGGTGCTTTCGTTCCACGTCTACGCGGGTGTCGTGGGCGCGCTGTTTGGTATCATCCACAGCGGGCACAAGTTTTCCAGCCCGCTCGGGATTGCCCTCGTCTCGTCGATGCTCTTCGTTGTGTTCAGCGGATTCATCGGGCGTTACTACTTGGTGCAGTTGGGCACCGACCTGCGCGACAAGCAGAGCATGCTGGCAGTGCTCAGGACGCGCTATGACGCGGTTGCGGGCGCTTTAGCCGGCGGTCCTTCTTCCCCTGCAGTGGCTGCTCTGGCCATCGTACCGCTCCCGGGCCTACTAGGCGCCATCGCCGACCTGGAACACTCCATCACTTCGCGGGAAACTCTCAAGCGCGCCTTGTCCCGGTGGAAGTGCTGCACGTCGGGGCTGCGATCGTGATGTATCCGCTTTTGGCATTGCACATCTGGAATGGCATCTACTTCGGACTACGGTGGCTCAGGTGAAGATCACTTCAGCAATCTACCTTGCGCTCGGCGTTCGCGGTCTTGCAGCCGCGGTACTCGTGCCCGTGGTCATCTACCGGTCGGGCTCGACAGCGCTTCCCGTATGGGCCACTGCCGCAAGCCCGGGGCCGCTATCGGCAGCGCACGGGTTTTTGAACTCGCAATGCGAGTCTTGCCACACCCCCCAACGAGGCATCGAGGCGGCATCCTGCCTCACCTGCCACACCACTGACGCTCCTGTGCTTGCGAAACAGTCGACCGCATTCCACGCGACCGTACAGGAGTGTGGGGGATGCCACATCGAGCATCGGGGAGCGGCTATCCGCCCGACCGAAGTGGATCACACCCTTCTCGCACGGCTAGGATGGCAGAAGGCGATCAACGGATCCTCGCCAACATGGCCGAAGAGCGATACGACCGCGATGTCTGAAATCCGTCACTTTCTGGCGGGGGTTACAGGCGGACACCCAGTGAGCGACACCGATGCGCTGGATTGCTTTGCCTGCCACAGCAATCGCAATCCTCATCGCGACGGCACATCTGCGGGCTGTTGCGGACCGGCGTCGAGCGGCACGGTCGGCTCGCTGTTCGGGCGCGAATGTGCCGACTGTCATGCTACTGCAACTTGGAAGATCGCGGGATATAAGCATCCATCACCGCGCTCCGAGGATTGCGCGCAGTGTCACCAGCCCCCGCCGAGCCACAATATGGGGCACTTCCAAATGATCTCGAAGACCGTCGCCGGTCAAATGTCAGCGCGCGTTGAGCAGTGCCATCTCTGCCACCAGACCGACGCCTGGAACGATATCAAGGGAGCCGGCTGGTACAAACATCACTAGTCGCGATATCCCGGGTTATACCTGGCTCTCAGGCTCATGTCGCGCACACTGTAACCATGGAGGAAACTTCTATGTTGAACCGCCGCCGAATTCTTTCTTCTCTCACCATGATTTCCGCATTCGCGGCTTCCGTCCGCTACGTCAGTGCTCAGCCGACAAGCTCCACGATGCCACCCATGGCAAGCATGGCCGCGGGGGCGATGAGCCTGCAGACTTGCGTCGAAAGTTGCTGGCGTTCTCATGTCATGTGCCTGGAAACAGAGCGTTACTGTCTCGAAAAAGGCGGCATGCATGTCATGCGGACACATATGACGCTATTGGCTGACTGTGCAGAGATGTGTGAGAAAACCGCGAATTCGCTATTGCGACGTTCGCCACAGCATGGCGCCGTTTGCATCGCATGTGCGCAACTTTGCGATGCTTGCGCGCAAGAGTGCGAGGCAATGAAAGAGGACGAACGAATGGCACTATGCGCTCGAACCTGCCGCGATTGCGCCAACCATTGTCGCGAGATGAGCAAGTTACCGATTTGACGCTAAAAATTTCTTGGCCCGGTTTTGATCCACGCCAAGATTTCAGTCGAGTTCGCCAGCCGCGCGAAAACGGTCCATTCGGAGGTGAGAGAACCGGGCGGCCTACGCCCGGTAAATCCTATGAAGATGCTCGCCGGAGTAGAGGGCGGCTCCTTCTCGTCGACCTGCCTTCACTGACGGCTCGACGTTCTCCTCGAAGCGATTCGTTCGACCGAGCTTGAGATTTGGTTTAGTGGGCCCGTAAAATCGGGGAGATCGATCATGGCCAAAAGCAAGCCCGCAATCCAGAACAGGTTTTCGTGAGTGAACATCCCTAGAAGTCCTAGCACCGCAACGAGCTGATATTGGATCTTCTGCTGTTTCTGAGCGATGTGCTCCGGCAAGTGATGCAGCCGCAACATCAGGACGCCAGTCATGAAATTGAACAGGATCAGGAACACTCCCATTATGACCAGCACATCGGTCTGCCCGGGTCCTGCAACGAAAATGGCAGGTGCGCGTGCGAGAAACGAGAGTCGACCATGAGATCCTGGGCCATAACGAACTTTTCCGCTTCGCTCTGAACCGAGCAAATTACCGTTCGCTCCCCCGTTGCTTGATCTAGATCAAACAACGCATGGCCCGACGGCCTGCAAACGGAGAGGGGCCTGGGGCCGGCGGTTTTAAGGTTTCGTCTGAGCTCCGGACGCGGCTGCACTTAACTTTCGCAGAGATGTGTGAGAAACGGCGAATTCGCTGTCGCGGCGTTCAAGACAGCCTAGCGTCGCTTACGCGCACAAGGGCGAGCTAATGAAAGAGGCGAACGGATGGCGCTGTGGGCACGAACCTGCCGTGATTGGGCCGAACGTTGCCGCGAGATGAGCAAGTTACCAATTTGACGCCAAGAAATTCCTTATGCCGGATTTTGACCCTACACCAAGATTTCAGTCGAGTTCGCCAGGGACGCGAAAACGGTGCATTCGAGATGAGGGAAGCGGCAGGCTAGGACCGGTAGATCCTAGCCTACTCACTGATGTGCTACCGCAACCCTGTTAATTGGTTGCAAAATTCGCCGGCTCCTACCTCGCTGCACCGGAGGCCTCCGGGGATGGCCTATGAATCGAGCCAGACGAAAGTAGTCTTATTGCCGATCACTATTTCGGCCCAATGTGGTGGGGCTCACGCGGGCCGCCGCTGTAATGATGGCTGCCGCTGGTAATTACTCGTCGTTGGCCGCGCCGCTCTTCGTACAACTAAATTATGGAAGATCCGAATTGTTTTTTCGGATCACAATCGTGCTGCCAAAGCCCGTCTAGTTTGTTGCTGAGCCGTGATTGGCAAAGGCTTCGACATGTGGCTTAGCACGTCAACCGCCTCAATCAGTCCCGCAGCCTCCATCATGAGCAATAACTCCGCCGAGCGTCAGTCCCGGTTTCACGCGCCTACGCCGAATGGCTGCAACGGCGCGAGCTTCGTCGAGTGCGATAATATCCACAATGAAAGCGTCTTCGGATTTTACCTCCATGTTCAGACCGGAAAGAACTGCCGCCCGAAAGTCCTTAAGGTTTCCGTTACGATCATTGCGGCTTGAGTTGGCCGCCGCAGCAACAGCATGGTGATCATCGGGATCGGGCTGATTCGCTTACCGGGAAGGAGTTATTAAAATCCGCAACCGATGCTGGAGCGCGCCCGCTCTGGCATCGCCAAAGTCTTTGCCGCTCAAGATTTATCCGATAGCTGCTTCGGTCTCATCCAGGACACGACTTGACCAGCGGTAGACGAAAAACTCCCCCTGCGCAAAAGAGAGAAGCAGGCGCCTTTTGAGCGCGCTCGCAAGCGAGCATACATCAACCTTATGGAGTTTCTCCGAGCGCGATCGTCAGGCCGACTTCGATCCATCCACGCAACGCCCCACCCTCTACTCCCGCGACCGCCGAGATCAATGGGGCGATCGCCATTCCGACGGTAATTCGGGTGCCACTATGAAGGCAGATTGGGCCACAGTGGTCCAGCGCTCCCGCTTCACTGCCCGTCCCGCTGTGCGATCCTGTCTCCATCGACGACGCGGTCGCTGGGGTACAGCACCACCCGCTAGCCCGCCGCGAGCCCGGACAGAACCTCGGCAACTCGGTTGTTTCGATACCCGATGGTCACGGGGACAGCTTTGGCGCGGCCGCCGCCGTCCGCGAAAACAGCCCACTCGTCGCCTTTCGTGAGCAAGGCGCTCACCGGCACGGTTAGGGCGTCCGGAGCGCTCCAGATCGTCACGTGAACGACGACCCGGTAGTCGTGCCCCAGCGAGGCCCACGCCTCGGGCGGCTCAGCGAAGTCGATGGTCACCCGCACCCGCTGCTCCTCGATGCCGAGGGCCGAGACCTTCAGGAATCCCGCCGGGTCCACGCGGACCACCTTCCCCTTGATGGGCTGTCCGCCCCAGCCGTCGATCCGCGCGGCGGCGCCGACCTTGATCTGGACGGCGTCGGTCGAGAGCAGATCGGCCACCACCTCCAGATCGAGCGGGTTGCCGATATCGACAAGGGGCGTCCCGGGCAGGACGGTAGCCTCGCTGTCCTGGACGATTTTCAGCACCCGTCCACTCGCCGGCGCGAGCACCCGGACGCAGCAGGTCGGCTCCCCCGACGGGGCGGCGTTGGCGGGCTCCATCAACCGGGCTGCCAGGCTGGTACGCACCGCGCGACGCATGTCGACCTGGGCCTTCGCAGTCGCCAGCTTCGCCTCGTTGGTGGCCACCTCGAACTTCGCCTTGTCGAAGGCCTGAGCCGAAGTGGACTGCGTCCGCAGCAACGTTTGCGCGCGCTGGAATTCGGTCCTCGAGAAGTCCAGCGCGGCTTCGATCCGTTCCACCTCGGCTTCCTGCTGCTGGATGGCGGCGTCCGCGGCAAGGACCTCCGCCTGGAGCTGATCGCGCGAGCGTACATCGATGAAGCCCGGCAACGTCGGTTGCATCAGCGCGATGACGGTCTGGTTGGCCACGACCTCGTCGCCGACGTGGAGCGAAGGCCCGTGCTCGCCGAGCGGATGCGAGATCCTGAGCACCTTGCCGGCAATCGGCGCCGAGACCGTGTAGACGTGGCGGACCCGCGTCTTGCCGTCATCGTCCGCCGTGACCTCGATCGGCCCCTTCGCGACGGTCGCGAGGTCCACCAGAACCGGTCGAGGCCAAGCGAACCAAGCCAAGCCTCCCGCGATCGCGGCCAAAACCGCGGCGCCGATGATCCGTTTGGTCCAATGTGTCGGCATGGCTCTTGAGGACCGCGACGAGGTCCAGGTTGTCGATGCGTCGGCGGATGACGGCTGCGGAGGCGATGGCGGCCAGCACCACCACGGACGTGGCGACCACGTAGGTCGAATGCTCGACGACCAGGCGGACGCGCATCAGTTCGCCGGCGAGGTTCGTCTTCATGACCCAAGCGAGCCCGTAGCCCATCAACCAACCGGGCGGCTGTGCGATCAGCGTCAGTATGGCCAGCTCGAGCAGCAGGATCCGCAGGACCTCGCCGCGCGTGAAGCCGAGTACGCGCAGGCTGGCCAATTCCCTCGCCCGCTCGGAAAGCGAGATCCGGGCGTTATTATAGACCACTCCGAATGCGATCACGGCCGCGAGTCCGGCGTAGATGCTCGCCATCGTGGTGACGAGCAGCGCGACGGTCTTGCGGAAGTTCGCCAGCGACACGCGCTGCAGCGCCACGCCGCCGACCGTCGGCATGGACTTCACCGCGGCGTAGAAGTCCTCCTTGCGGATCTCGTCGAGGCTGAGGTTCACGCTGTTCACGACGGGGGCTTCGCGCATCAGCTTGCGGAGCGCGTCGACGTCCATCATTCCGTGGATACCGAAATAGTCCTCGACGGTGGCCACGATCGGCATCGTCACAGTGCGACGGGCTCCCTCCAGCAGATCGATCTCGACCGTATCACCCGCCGCTGCCCCGAGGATTCACCGAGCATGGCGGAGATGGCGAGATCCGTCCGCGGAAGCACGACGGGCCGGAGGTCGGCGTCGATGATGCGCCTGAGATCGGCGTCGGCGGGTCGGCCGCTGATCGTGATCCGCCGTTCGACGTTGCCATGGCGGATCCGGATCGGCACCTCGCGAAATGGCTCGGCGGCAAGAACGCCCGGAAGCCGGTTCACCTGTTGCACCACGTTCTCGATCCGCTTCTCGGAAAAGCCGATGGTCGCGTCCTGCCGGTCGGCGAGGAAGTAGGTGACGTCGATGAGTTGCTCCATCGTGTCCCGCGTGAACAGCGATACGACCAGTATCGCGGTCGCCAGCGCCATGCAGCGCGGCGAACGCCGCCCGCACCGGGTGCCGCGCGATGTTGCGGGCCATCATGAGCGTCGGCTGCGACACGATCTTGTCGAGTTCGATGCTTGCCGGCAGCAGCCGCCGATACACCGGCGGGGCCGGCGGCTGCATGGCGACGGCCGGCGGCAGCTTCACTACTTCCCGCAGAGCGCGGAACGCACCGACGGCCGCAGCGACGGCGCTGAGCGCCCCGGCGGTGACGTATAGATCCGGCGCCTTCGCGAACACCAGGAACGGGAAGTGGAAGAAGTCGCCCAACAGCGCGGTGACGCGCAATCCCAGCCAGGTACCGACGACGCCGTCGATGATGATGCCGAGCGCGACGATCAGCGCCACGAACTTGAAGTAGTGCAGCACGATGCTGCCGTCCGCGTAACCGAGCGCCTTCAGGAGACCGATCTGCTCGTGTTCGAGCGCGACTAGGCGGGTCAGGGTAAGATTGACCAGGAACGCCGTCACCAGCAGAAAGATCGGCGGCAGCGTGCGGCTCATGTTGTTGAGCATGTCGAGCTCATGATCGAGCCAGGCTGCGAGGTCTGGTCCTTCCGGCCGTGGGCGGCCTGGCCGCCGTACGGGTCGAGCAAGGCGTCGAGCCGTGCGATCACCTCGCGCTCGGAAGCGCCGGGCTGCAGCTTGACGGACACCGCGGAGAAGGCGCCGTCGAGATCATAGACACCGGCGAGAGCCTTCTCGGACATCCATACGATGGCGTAGCGGCGGTCGTCCGGCATCAGGTCGCCGGGTCTGACGGTGTAGACGAACTCCGGAGAGAGCGCGGTGCCGACGATGACGAGCTCGCGCTTCTTGCCGTTCAGGATGGCGGAGAACCGCGCCCCTTCCGAGAAGCCGTGGGCGCGGGCGAACGGCTCGTTTACGACCACTTCCTCGGTCCGCCCCGGCTCTGGAAGCCGCCCTGAGCGCAGGTAGAGCCGATTGAGGTGCGGCTCGCCCTTGTCCGGCAGTGATACGAACTGTGCGCTGGCCGGCTCGGAGAAGCAGGGAATGTCGAGCAGCGCCGGCTTGGCGATGCGGGTATCGACCGTTGCGACGCCGGGTATCTCGCCTATCCTGTCGGCGAGTGCCTCGGGTGCCCGCTTCGTCTGGGCAAACACATCGGCGAAGCCGTACCGTTCATAATACGCGATCCTCGTCTCCTCCAGCGATCGATGCGAGCCGACCGCGAGCACCAGCGTCGCGACGCCGCCGCCGACCACCAGTGCGACGGCGAGCACCTGAGCCCAGAGCCGCCTGACGTCCCGAAACAGTTTGATGTCCAGCGCCGTCATGTCGTGCGAGCTCGGCGGCTTGCCGCCGGCTTTCGTTCTTCCGGATGCGGGAGATCCGACCGTCGGCGAAAAACAGCACGCGATCGGCGACCTCCTGGATGCTCGCGTTGTGCGTGATAATCACCGTCGTGGTGCCGAACTGGCGGTTGATCCCGAGCAGCGCCTCGATGACGCGAATGCCGGTTTTCGAATCCAGTGCCCCGGTCGGCTCATCGCACAGCAGCACCGCCGGGCGCTTCGCGATCGCACGGGCGATGGCGACCCGCTGCTGCTCGCCGCCGGAAAGTTGGGCAGGAAAGTGGTGCATCCGTTCTTCCAGCCCGACCAGCCCAAGAGCGTCGGCAGGCCGCATCGGGTCCTTCGCGACGCCACGTTTTCGTACGGGGTGAGGCTCGGCACCAGATTGTGGAATTGGAAGACGAAGCCGACGTGGTCGCGGCGGTACTTCGTCAGCTCGCGATCTTCGAGATCGGTCAGATCGACATCGCGGAAGAACAGCCTGCCGCTGGACGGCCGGTCGAGGCCACCCATGATATTGAGTAACGTGGTCTTGCCGCTGCCGGAGGGGCCGAGCAGGACGACAACTTCCTTCTCGGCGATTTCGAGGTCGACCTCGTTGAGGGCATGCACCGTCATCTCGCCGGAGACGTAGGTCTTCGTCAGTCCCTTGGCGGTGAATACGGCGTCGCTCATGGCTGCCCATTCAAGAAGGGATTGTCGGCCGGATCCGCCGCTCCGGTATTGACGTAGGTCAGACTCTCGGGCGCGCCTCCGGAGCCACGGCGGTTTCACGGACGAACGTCGCGATGCTCGCCGCCCAGACCAGCGCCATGGCGAGCAGCGCCCACTTGAAATCGGAATGGATCATGAAGTTGACGACGGCCATCAATCCGATCGAGAGCCCGCCGGCGATCCCGGCGCCGGCCGCAGCGACCGCCTGACGACTGCCGAAGGAGGTCCACGCCAGCGTGAGCGCGAGCACCCCCGTCTCGGCCACGTGGCCGCCCATGACGCGGAATACGTGGGTGAGCCACGAAGTCAGCCTCGGCCCGATCGACTGCAATTCGGCCCGGGTAAGGCTCATGTAACGGATGTCCTCCGGCAGCAACGGGGGCCGGAGGAGAGGGAAGTAGCTGCCGACGCCGATCAGCAGAACACCGGAGGCCGCCAAGAGCATCGAGGATGGTCGCCAGCACTCGCGTGTGTCGCGCATCGTTGCCGCCCGATCAGCCGGGACGATAGCTGCTGCCGCTGGAGCCCTGCCCGAGAATTCGGCTCAGGCGCGGAATGAAGCCCGGGACCTCCGCGGCGTACTTCGCATAGGCCTCGCCGAACTCCGAGCTGGCATCCAGTTCCTCGTTCTTCGCAAGCTTCACGTACATGATCGTCAGGACCGGAAACATCGCCAGCGTGAGGATCGTCGGCCACTGCAGCAGGAAGCCGAACATGACAAGGATGAAGCCGACGTACTGCGGATGGCGGACGTAGCTGTAGGGGCCGGTGGTCGCCAGGCTGCGGGTCTGCTGCGCGTCGTACAGCACCCGCCAGGCGGCGGATATCAGGACGAAGCCGGCGCCGATGAAGATGAAGCTCAGTATGTGGAAGGGCCCGGCGTGCGGATTGGTCTTCCAGCCGAACATCATCTCGAGCAGGTGACCCGCGTCATGTGAGAACCAGTCGACGTTCGGATAGTGCGACTGCAGCCAGCCGGACAGGAAGTAGATGGTGAGCGGGAAGCCGTACATCTCCAAGAACAGCGCCACTAGGAACGCGCTGAAGGCGCCGAAGGAGCGCCAGTCCCGCGACGTCTGCGGCTTGAAGAAGCTGTAGGCGAACAGGATGAACACCGCCGAATTGACGATGACGAGGCTCCAAAGGCCGTAAGCGGGCGCAGTGTCGTGCATCACACGCTCCTTGAATCGTTTGGCCTGCCGCCGTGACGGTGACCGTGCCCCCCGTGCATGAAGAAGTGCATCAGTGGACAGGCCAGGAGCGGCAGCCAGACCAGCAACCCGAGCAAGTGGGCCCGGTGTTCGGTGAACAGCAGCGCGCCGGCGACGATGGCGAAGGCAGCGAACGCCAAACCCACGCGTGCTTTTGTCGACATGTTTCGGTAGGCGCGCTTTTGGCCTCCTGCAGAACCCTCAACGCTCATTGCCGCGCCTCCTTTTCAGCAGGTCCAGGCTACTCGGCTCGAGGGCCTCGGCTTTGAGGCACATCAAGATTTCTATAGCGCGGCTGAAAGCGCTCCTTTTTTGAGGTAGATCAAGACCGTCCGGAAAGCGCGCCCTAATGTGACGATCATGGAAGCTGGAGAATTGAAGATGATCAGGAATAAGCTTTTTGCTGCCGTTGCCGTCGTTTCGCTGCTGGTTGCTCCCGCGATGGCGCAGACCACGGACAAGGAAAAGAACGGTCACCACTACAATGGAGGCCCGAAGACGGAAGTGCCGCACCATATGGGCAAGAAGGGCACGATGGGCGCCTCGAAGGATGGCGCGTCGGGCGGCCACCACTACACGGGCGGGCCGAACACCTCGACGCCGCACCACATGGGCGACAAGAAGTAAGTGTCTGAAGTAAGTGTCCTAGGACAGCGTTATCCGACGGCGCGAAGCATGGATGGGATAACGGCAAACGACGCTACGTGCGCTTCGTTCAGCAACGGCGTTCGGCTCCAATTAGATCGACGGAATGCGGCCGCGGGCCGTGCGGTGGTGCATATCCACCGCACGATTCAGCCCAGCCCATCAGCCATCCGGCATGCGCGCCCTGGAAAATGAGCTCGCTCCCCTTGTCGCTGATCTGCGGATCCGGCACAAAGGCACCGCCTTCGACCAAATGGTCCGGCCCCGAACGGCCGACGAGATGGCCCTTGCCTTTCGTCGTCCATCGCCCCACCCCCGCGCCACCGAGAAGAGACAATTTCAGGCTTATCGTATTACTTAAATTTATGGTGTTTGCAATCTGTCCGGATCAATGCTGTTTGCCGATTGTGGCTACACCCGATTGCATCCATGAAGAACGGGGCATGGACCAACATCCCTCGAAAAGCAATTGACCAGCCTGGGATGGTTGCGGCCTTCCATCGGCTGTTGGTTGACTGCGGTCTCTTTCAGGCAGGCCGCGCTCTTCATGATATTAATTGGAAACGATTGGCGATCGAGCCAGCCACCATCTAGGCGCTAAACTTAACCCTGATTCCTGAACGGGCGAAAACAGAGCGGAGCTCAGCTAGCCCCGACGTCGGACAGAGATCCTCCGACTTGCTCGGAGGATCTCTGATTTCGAATTATTGGTCCTTCTTAGGCCCCATGTGGTGCGGCACGTCGGTCTTCGGTCCGCCGCCATAGTGATGGCTGCCGCCGGACTTGCTCTTCCTCTTCGAACCCGTGCTTTCTTTCTTCCCCATGTGGTGCGGCTCGGCCTTCGGTCCCCCTGTATAGTGGTGGCCGCCACTCTTGTCGTCTGCGGACGGGGTAGACTGCGCCATAGCCGGAAGCGCAACCACGCTTAAAATGGCAGCAGCAACAAACAACTTGTGGGCGTTCATCTCTAATCCCTCCCTGATCAATTCAGTCGAAAGCCATCAAACCAGATTTCTGATCCGGAAACAATGAAAGCGTGATCCGCGAGCGATGCAGTTGAGCCAGATCAACGAACGCCCTCAGAGAACTAGGAGCGAATGCACGAATTGAAGGCATGAATGCTCAACGTGCGATATGTTTTCGCAATTTGGAGCGACGCCGGCCGCCGTCAGTGAGGCGGTACGGAGGCTTTCTACTCCGTACCGGTCTTCTTGCGGTCGGAGGCTCCGCCCTCACGCCAGGGGTGCTGCCTGCCGACGCGGTGCCATTGACGCGCACCGACCCGGCGGACGCGTGCGTGAAATCCGCACGCAAGCGCCGCGCTCGAACAGCACAGTCCCAGTATCGGACTCCGCCTGACGATCGCCTACGGTTGGGGCGGAAACGGCCGTCTGCGAGGTGCCAATTGGCTGCCTTAGCCCGCCGCTCAACTTATGCAGTCTCCGGCTGCCTTGCTCACGACATAGCTTGGCCGTCGAGGGTTACGACTGCCGAGCAGTGGCTTAGCCGCAGTCAAGGAACTAAGCGGCAATGCTCGATTCGCAACGAAATAGGCGGCAATTGGTTCTCCACAAAAGTCCGCAGGAATTAAGCTATTTGTGCGCGCCATGTCCGACATGTTGGTTCTCGCCCTCTTCTTCCTTTTGCTGCATCATCTGATCATGCGTCCTCGGAGCACTTCTCACGAGCTCTTGATACTGTTCTGCGGTGAGCTTCGGCATTTTCCGCAAGAAAGCGACCAAATCCCAAAGAACCTCATCCTCATGCGTTGGACCCCAAGCGGGCATTCCGGTCATCTTGATTCCATGCTTGATTACCCAGAATTCCTCAACCGGCGTGAGGCTACTTCCGCGCCTAAGTTCGGGCGCTCTCGGATAGAGACCCCGGCTGATCTCAGTTCGCTTCATGCCGGGCGCTAGGTGGCAGGTAGCGCACATTTCCGCATATTGGCCGGCACCCGATGCGATGCGTTTTCCGTCATCGAGGTCCTTCGGGACTGGATCGGAGGCGCGTACAGCGATCGAGTATTCTCTCACCTTTTGCATTAGCCAATACACCGGCTGACTGTGGGGAGTATCGGCGGCGATATCGAAGGCACCACTACGGACGAACAACCACCCACCGGCGACAATTGACACGAGAATACCGAGAACGATCCACGCGACAGTGAGCCGTGGCCGCCTCGCGTGCAATTCAGATAAACTGATCATGCTGTCACCGCGACCTGTTCACAGAGGGAAACCTTGGTGCAAACCAATCTGCTACTTCTCCGTTGCTTCCATGGCGTTCTGCAGATGCACCACACACGCTTTCAAATCCTTCTTCTGCATCATCTCTTCCGCTGCCTTCATTTCGTTTGCGGCTATTTTCTTCGCCTCGCCGTTCGGCATCGCTTGAACATCGGCCTTCAACGTCTTGATGGAAGCCTCGCTGCACTCCATCTTGTGGCCCTCATGAGCCAAGACAGAAGTCAGCGGCGTGGTTGAGATGACTGCAAAATAGATTGTGCTAATCGCAGACGCGGTCCACTTCAACAAGGTCGTCATGTATTTCTCCGTTGCATACTTTGTTTTGGCGAGACATACCTCAGGTGGGCCGCCGTCGCACCAGCCTAGCAGCGTCAAATATTGCTTTCCTGGAGCTTCGTCGCTGTGATGCCGCCATCCGTATTCTCGGCAACAAACTTACCTTTGTCTCCGACCACCACCTGCTGGAGCGAGTATTCTTGACTCTTTGCGGGTCCGTGCTTGAGGGTTATCCTTCCTGCGCTCGCGTCGATCTTCGGTCACCTCGCCATTGATCTCTGCGGCCGCTGCAGTGGGCAGCAAAGCCACGAAGATAGCCGCTCGGGCCGTCGTACGAAAGATTCTCATGTAGTTCTCCTTTCGGTTTAGGTTTCGTGGTTTTTCATGACGACGATTAACCATGCGGCGGCCCCGAATGGGGTCGAGCCGGCGAGCACCGATGAAGATTTCGGCGAGTGTAGGGTCAGCCAACGAAGGCATGCGGGCAGTACCCAATGGTCGCGACCTTCTTCATAAGAAAGCAAACTTCTTGCCTTCGGCGGCCTTCGATCCCGGCGATACATCTTCACCCCCCCCTTCATAGAATTGCAGCGGTTTTCGGGGGGTGAGGCGCTGCAAGCGTGTTCTGCTGCGTGGGCTCGGTGAGAGGGGATTAATTTCGTAAGGCAACAGGGCCTGCCGGGAATCTGCCCGGCCGGGGATCGCGGATACATCCCTAGCCAGAGTGTTGTCTGGGAGTCGCATTTCATCTCTCCCACTGCCATGCCAGTCGAGCCCATCGCCATCGAATTCGGAGCCAGCTTCTTGGCAGCCATTGCAATGGCCTGCTTCGGGAGGCTCATAAGCGTTCGGAGATAATGATCTATCCCGTTCATCGTGTGGTGCGACTTGTGACAGTGGAAGGCCCAATCTCGTGGGTTGTCGGCGACAACACATCTTCGTTCGGCAAGCGGTCGTGGCTCAGCGGGACTTCCGAATATTGGTGATCATCACTGCGTTTCGTAGCCGAGCCACTTCAAATTGCACGAAGTCCCCGGGCCGCAGATCTTTCAGCATTCGACGGTTCGTGACATGGAACGGCATTTCCATAGCCTGCATCCTAATGCTGCCGTCGGCACTTTGCATATCTTCCGTAAGAATGGTGACTGAAGGAGCCGCGCCCAAACCCGAGTCGATAGCTTTGATCTGACCTTTCGCATGCACGTGTCCCGATGGAGAAACAAGGTATCTGTGCTCCCGATTCAGCTTTTCCATCCACTCGCTGGGCGTGCTTGTCAGCGTTTGGGCCGCTGCAGACATGATCCCAGCTGCGGAGCCTAACGCTATCGCTACAAAAACGACTGCTTGGCGCACGATTATCTCCTCCTCTTTGCCGGCCGCGCACGGGCGCTCGATAGGGCGTCATCGATCGATGCATCATTGCACAGCGAGAGCTTTGATTTTCCACAAGCAACTCAGAGCGCGTCGCAAGTTTGTGCAATCATATTGAAACTCCGTTCTTTGGTTGAATCTGTGCTAACGCCATCGGCGCGCGCCAGCTGTTTCGCTTCCGCTTTCGCGTGTTCGAGCCAACCCGTTCACTTGGACTTTTGCATCTTCGTGATGGTCACTCCCTCCGAAGCGCGCTCGGCTTCGAACTTGACCTTGTCGCCTACCTTCAGGTTCTTGAGCATGTCCGGATGATTGACGCGCAGGACCATCGTCATTGCGTCCATCTCCAGATTCTTGATCGGTCCGTGTTTGAGCGTGATTTTTCCAGCGGCGGCATCGATCTTTTTAACTTCACCCTGGACCATGGCGTTCTGCGCGAGTGCAGGGGCGGCGGAGGTGACGATCGAGGCAATGACGATGGCGATCTTCAGAGTTCTCATTTGAATCCTTGTTGCTATGGTCGTTACTCAGTGGATTACTTCAGGTCAAAGTGCCGATTGTGCCGGGCTCCCGAGGCCCGAAATCAGATATGCACACTCGAATTGCTCGGTTTTGTTTTTTCAAACGATCTCATTCCGCCGTCTTTCGGGAGAGGCCGCCTTGCATTTGGATCGTCCTGCTCCATGTTGGATGTGTCTTCATGGCTTCGATATGCTTCAGGTTCTCGCTGCTCGTGGCATCGACGAGTTCTTTCAAATTCACCGTTGTTGCGGAGGGCGAACCCACTTGGATCGGCGCAGGCATGTACATCATCGATCCTCCATTTCGCCCATCGTGGCCTGTACCACGCGCGCCGGCTTCTTAGGATCGTCGGGTTCCCCCGCTGGAAGAGAGTCGTCGTGGCTGTGACCCTTAGGACCCTCGTCTGCGACGCAATGGCGGTGATCCGCGTCAGCTCAGCCAGCGCGATGAGAGACGTGGCATGTTTCATGCCTTTTCCCTCTGTGTTGCCGAGGCGGCCGGTAATACCTGATACTGCATGCCATTCATCCCTTCATGCGCTTCTTTGCCTTCATGACGCCCTCTTTTGGAATACTCGCAGGCTTATCCTTGCGCATTGGTTGTTCCGAAGGTGCGGCGACTTCAAAGGCGACAGTTCCGGCAGGATATTTGTAGGGGCCCGGATCGCTATAGTCGTCCTGCGCCAAACCCTCGCGGATTTTCATCACTGTGAACATTCCCCCCATCTCGATTGGACCGAATTGGCCAGAGCCGGTCATCATGGGTAACGTGTTATCCGGTGCGGGCATTTCCATTTCCCCCATCGCCATACCTGTCGATCCCATGACCATCGCGTCGGGCGCGAGCTTCCCGACGGCTTTTGCAAGATCCTTCTTCGACACGCCGATGAAATTTCGGACGTCGTGTCCCATCGCATTCATGGTGTGGTGCGACTTGTGGCAGTGGAATGCCCAGTCGCCAGGATTGTCAGCGACAACATCGAACGCGCGGATGGCACCGACCGGTACATCGATCGTTGTTTCCGGCCATTGCGCGCTTTCGGGTACCCAGCCTCCATCGGTACAGCTCACAGAGAAGCTATGCCCGTGAAGGTGGATAGGATGGTTCGTCATCGTGAGGTTGCCAATGCGCACTCGGACCTTGTCGTTTAGCCGCACCGCGAGCGGATCGATGCCCGGAAACACGCGACTGTTCCAAGTCCACATGTTGAAGTCGGTCATTTCCGTCACTTTCGGAAGGTAAGTGCCAGGGTCGATCAGATAGGTGCTCATGATAAAGACGAAGTCGCGATCGACAGGCCGGAAGTTGGGATCGCGCGGATGCACGACGATCATTCCCATCATGCCCATCGCCATCTGAACCATTTCGTCCGAGTGCGGATGATACATGAATGTCCCGCTGTGCTTCATCTGGAATTCGTAGACGAAGGTCTTGCCGGGTGGAATGTGGGGTTGGTTGAGCCCACCGACGCCATCCATGCCGTTGGGCAGAAGCACACCGTGCCAATGGACGGTCGTCTGCTCGGGGAGCTTGTTCGTGACGAAAATGCGCACCTTGTCTCCTTCAACAGCCTCGATCGTCGGGCCAGGAGACTGACCGTTATATCCCCATAGATGCACCTTCATCCCTGGGGAAAATTCACGCACGACGGGCTCTGCAATTAGATGGAATTCCTTCCAGTCGCCGTTCATCCGCCACGGCAACGACCATCCGTTCAGCGTGACGACCGGGCGATAGTCCGGGCCCGACGTCGGATGGAGCGGCGGCTGCATCACTGCCTTCTCCATGATCGGCGCCTCGGGAATAGCAGCGGCCTGTACCCGCCCGCTCACCGCGCCTGTGCTCACCAGTGCCGCCGTCCCGATAAATCCTCTTCGCGATAGCATCTTCGTCTCCTTTAATGCCCCCCGCCCGCTTGGGCCGTTGTGGTGGATCGTGAACCTGAAGGCTGCTCCTCGCCGGCCCGTCGGCCACCGCCGTTGACGGCGGTCTGCAATTCGGACTCTGCCAGCCAAAAATCCCGCTTCGCGTCGATGGCGGCACGCAGAACCGCAAGCCGCTGTCTGGCTTCGGTCAGCAGCGCAAACACATCGACTTGCATACTGGAGAAGCGAAGCTGCATCTCCTCTGAGATGATCTGTCTAAGCGGCAGGACCTCCCGTTGATAGTGCCCCGCGATGTCGTAAGTCGAGCGATAGACGCGGTAGGCATTCCTTGCTTCCGAGCGGACGTTGACGGCCTTCTCGGTCAGTAGATTGAACGCCTGATTGTAGATCTCGGTGGCTTGACGGACGCCGACCTCGCCGCCGTCGAAGACCGGGATCTGGAACTGGATGTCGAAGCCACGTTCTTTGAATGGCGGACCCTCCAGCTCGCGCGTTTTTTTGTCTATCCCCGCCACGTCGAGCAGCGTCACGAAGCGGCTCGCCTGCGTGAGCTGCATTGCTTTCGCGAGCGCCAGCAGTTCGATGCGTGCCATCTGCAGGTCCAGCCGATGTCCGACCGCATCGACCTCGATTCTCGGGAGCGAGCGCGGACGACCCGGCAACGTAGGCAGCCGCTGCGGCAGCCGGATGCCAATGTCGCCGCCCCAAAGCCCAAGAAGTCTGATCAGTTGCTCGCGCGAACTCGCCGCCTCCTGCCGTAGCGCGGCCAGATCGGCGGTGGTCTCGGCGTAGAAGGCCTGTTCGCGGGCCTGGTCAAGCTTGTTCAATGAGCCTGTCCGACCAAGCTGCTCCGCAAGCTCAGCGGTGGATTCTGCGGTCGACTTCGCGTCAGTGAAAAGTACCACCAGTTCATTGGCCGCAACGGCGCGATAATAAGTCCGCCGCACCTCGGCCGCGAGCCGTAGGGTCTCCTCGGCGGCACGGAGCTGCGCCTTTCGGAAGCGGTCCCGCGCTATGTCCGAGCGGAACGGGAGGGTCGCCAGCGCAAGGATGTCGCCGACGACCTGTCGTTCGACTTCCAAGGCACCGTTTCCGGCGATGCGCGAAATCGCGAACGTCGGATTGGGAGGTAGGCTGTCTGCTATTAGGTCCGCTTCGGCCAGAGCGAGCTCGTTGTAGGCCGCCTGAAGCCCACGGTTGTTGAGAAGCGCGACCTGAACCGCACTGGCAACCGTTAGAGTCCGGCCCAGCAATCCTCGCACGACGTCCTGTGCGTGGGAGGCATCGCTCTCCGTCCGGATCGATATTACGTCCTTTTTGATGGTCTGATCTGCAACATCAGCAACGACGCCCATCCCGCGATCCGGCGAAAAGGAGGCGCACCCGGTTAGAAGGAGCGCGGCAAAAACCGCTGCCATTCGCGGAGCCCGGGATTTGGAATGAAACGATTGCAACACGATGGATAGGAAAATCCGGTTCATCGCCGTCCCCTATTCGGTCGGCTTCGGCGTCGGAGCAACGCTTTGATTCTGCTCCCGCCATCCGGCCGGTGCGACGGGGCGCAGCCGAGTATACGGAGCGACGGTGGAACGGTATCTGACGTCGGCGACCTTTACGTAGGGGTCCGCCGGATCGGCGCCCGCGAGCGGCACTGTCACGGGCATGCACCCGCCCAACGCGAACGCCGCGGCGAAGGCAAGCGCGAGAACACCCGTTTTTTGACTGAATAGCTTTCCCCTCGCCGGGCAAACGGCAGAGGACTTCGCCCCAGACTGCGTAGGCATGAATTTTCCCTGAACTGACGATGGACCACAGGTGTTCGAGCCCCTTCGAGGAGGCGCGGCACCGCGTCTAGAGGGGTAGGTCAGGCGATAGGGGGGCGGTAGCGCTGCGGCGGCGTGTTATCGGGCACCAGCCGGTAATCGGTCGAGAGGCAGATCGACCGAGGATTGATCGGCCGAGCCAGCTCCGCCACCGTGGCCGGCAGGGCGTTCACGCACCCAATGCCACAACACTGGCCGCCGGAGGACTTGTGATGATCCAGGAACAGCGAATCGGAATCGGCTCCCTCAGCACCAGGCTGCCCGCTGTCCCGCGCCAGCGCCGGCGATGAATGGTCGTGCGTACGGCCGTCTTCATAAACGTGCTTAGCGATCCCACCGTTGTCGTTCAGGCCTACAATGCCCATGCGGAGATCGTTCTCGCTAAGACACGGCGCGGCGCGCGCACCGGCCGCGAAGGCGGACGAAATCGCCGGCGCCAGAACACAAAAGAGATACAGAATCCCGAGCAACCGCCCTGCCCTCAATCTCCGGCGTCTGGTCAGTCGGTTGAGCATCGATCGTTCGGCTTCCTTAGTGTAACAGATCGCAGAATGGCAAACTTAGTCCTAAAATATAAATCCGCCAAGCGCGATACGCATACATCCGAGCATATCAGGTTAGACAGCCCGGAACTAGCCTCCCGAGCACCGAAGGCGGCAGGTTCCATAAACTTCTCAGTGCGAACCGGATTGGAATATCAGCCGCTACCCAGCGAGCCAGGATCTCGCAAGTATGTTCCGCCGCGATGTCATTCAGTCTGTCGCGTTGGTCCTTGGACGTCGCGATTGCGTCCACTTCTACTTTGGGATCTTTTCACCACGATCCGTTTCATGGAGAACGTTCGTTCGTAATGCTGAGGTGGCTCTTGGCGCTGTCCTCGCGACGACGTCGGTCGCCGCCACAGTCCCCTCGCTACATCTAGACGGCTCCAAACTCGATCAGGTCATTGATGAGTAGTGCCGGCGCCAGGCTCTGGTACCTGCCTCCATACTCACCGACCCTATTTGGATCGAGCAGGCGTTCGCCACGATCAACCACTAGATGCGTCACCCTCAACGACGCACCGTCGAGGGCACCAGCCGCCATATCGGCTAGTTCCTCGACACATCAAAGTTCCTGAATGCTCAAACTACCTGCCTAATGGCCCGATATGCTTCAACCAAGATATTAAAGCTCTAGGCCGCTTGTCCCAACGCAGGCTGACCGTTCAGCTCCCAATATCGAGGGAATGCGGCCGCTTAGCCGTGCGGTGGTGCATATCGTTCACCACCGCACGATTTTAGCTTAGCCCATCAGCCATCCGGCATGTGGGCCCTGGATGATGAGCCCACTTCCCTCGTTGCTGATCTGCGGATCCGGCACAAATCCGCCGCCTTCAACGGCGTTGAACATGAAGTCGTCCTGCGCCATCTGGTTCTTGCTGATGCCCTCCAGGAAGATCGAGCCGTCGCCCCAGCTCACCAGCACGCCGGTGTGGGCGTCACCATGGGTGGAGACGGTATCGGCGACAGTGACTTCGTTCGGTAGGACGTCCATGAAGGCGATGTGATCGAACGCACCCGGGCCCGGGTCGAAGCCGGCGACGACGACATCATTGCCGCTGCCGTGAGAAACCATGAAGGCGTCCGCTCCGTCGCCACCATTGAGGATGTCGTTGCCCGGGCCGCCCTCCAGCATGTCGTGTCCAGCGCCGGCGCTGAGGTAGTCGTTGCCCGCGCCGCCCATCACATTGTCGTTCATGGCGCCTCCGTACAGATGGTCATCGCCATCCCCGGCTCGAAGATCGTCGCTGCCGTTGGCTCCGTCGAGAAGGTCGTTGCCGGCCTCGCCAGCCAGGTGGTCGTCGCCTTCCCCGCCATGGAGCCGATCGTCACCGCCGAGCCCGAAGTACAGATCGTTCTTGGCGGTGGCCTGGAATACGTCGGTCGCATCGGTGCCGAACTGGACATTGTTCTCGTCGATGGAGGCTTGGTATTGGGGCGAAGTCGAACCTGGCGACTGAGGGGCAGCCTCGTTGCCCTCGTCCTTGAGGAAGTGCTCCGCAGTCACATGGTTGGCGTCCGCGGCGGTCGGGGTTATCAGGTGCCGGTCATCGACGAACATGAAGTCGTCTTGGGCCAGATCGCTTTTCCAAACTCCCGCCAGCAGGACAGAGCCGTCAGCTTGTGCCGTATCCCAACTGATCAGCACGCCGCCGCTGGTGTCCTGGAATTTGAACTGCTCGGGTTCGATGTTCATGACGGCGAGGTGATCGAACATGCCCGGTCCTGCACGAAAATCGGTGATCACGTCGTGGCCGCTGTCGGGCGATATCACGAACGCGTCGGCACCTGGGCCGCCGATCAGAAGGTCGTTGCCCGGTCCTCCGTCGAGATCGCCATGACCGCTGCCTTCGTTGAGCACGTCGTTGCCCGCGCCGCCCGTAAGCGTATCGGCCTGATCCCTGCCGACGAGCCAGTCGTTGCCGGCTCCGCCCACCAGATGGTCCGCCCCCGCACCGCCGAGGAGACGGTCGTTGCCCTTGCCGCCGACCAGATCGTCGTCCATCGCTCCACCTTGCAGATGGTCGTTTCCGCCCCGACCGAAGGCGATCGTCATGTTCGCGTCGGACCCGGCGAAGTGATTGCTGCGTGCGGTGCCGATGTAGAGCTGGTAGTCGTCAAAGGATTGGAGAGTCGGTTGGTCCGAGTGGTGCGGTTTGCTGCGCATTGCGCTACTCCCTTTTAGATCGCCAGCCCAGCCCCACAAGTTCTCGTCACGATCAACGTTCCTAGTCTATGGGGCGAATTTCGCGGCGAGCCCTGCAAGGGCAAACCCGCTCAATCCGCCCCGGGGCAACAGGTCATTCGCGTCGATTGGGATGGACCTGTTCTCAAGGTTGGCGAGCGACCTCTTCGCCCGCTATCTCGCTGGCCTGTGTCCTCGATGATTCCTCTGCTGCGAAACGGCGCCATTCCATGCTCTCAGGACCGGCGCCTGCATCATACGGAGGCTAGTCGTGCTTGGACAGCCACTCCTTCAGCATCCTTTGCTCCTTCTTCTGCTCATCCATTCCCTTCTCTGCCATTTTTCGAATCGTGGGATCTTTAGTCTCCCTTAGCACCGTCTCGGACATGTCGATCGCGCCCTGATGATGGGCAATCATCATCTTTGCCCACGCCTTCGTGGGATCCCGGTCCATCCCCTTCTGCATGTCAGCATTCATCTTTTCCATCGACTGCATGTAGGCCTTCATCGCGGCATCCTCTGCATTTGCCGCACCAGCGCTCAGAAAAGCGAGCGCCAGAACACCGGATGCGGCTCGCAGCAGTGCTTTGTTCGACATCTTCATCTCCTCGGTTTGCATCTTGTGTCCGCAAACGCGAGCCGAACGGGCTAGTTCCTGATGACACGAAAGATGGTGCCGCCGAAAATTCATTTCCTGGAGCCGCAGCGCCGCGCGCCGAATGCATAAGCATTCGACGTGCGCACGTTCGCTGTAGCTTCGATGCCCTGACTCGCTCTATCTCTCCTCTTCGCGTTAATAACCTGCTGGCCCTTATTTCCGCTTCTCCATCTTGGTGACGGTGTAGCCGGCTTCCGCGCTCTCGGCGTCGAACTTGACCTTGTCGCCCACCTTCACCTGTTTGAGCATCGCCGGATCCTTGACGCGGTAGACCATGGTCATCGGCTCCTCCATCCCGAGGCTCTTGGCCGGACCATGCTTGAGAGTGATCTTTCCGGCACCCTCATCGATCTTCTTGACCTCTCCGTCGATCGACGGAGACTGAGCGAGCGCTGCGCTTGCGGACAGCGCCGCCGCGATCGCGACCACAGTTGCCTTGCGAATAATTCGGTTCATCGTTTGCTCCTCTTCTGCTCAGAATCGACTTGTGCTTTCACGGTGACATGGCCGATCATTCCGTAGTCGCGGTGATCGGGGATCAGACACGAATATTCGAACTCGCCGGCCTTCGTGAATTTCCACACGATCTCTCCCGACTTCTTGGGCGCCAGCCGCACTCCGTTCGGGTCATCGTGCTCCACCTTGGGATTCGTCTTCATCAACTCGCCATGCTTTAGGTTCTCTTCCTTGGTGGACAGCAGGAATTCGTGATCCTCCGTCCCTACGTTGCGGACTATAAAGCGGGTCTGCTCGCCGCGTTTGACCTCGATGCGCGATGGCTTGAAATCCATCTCGCTCATCTCCACTTCGATGGTGCGCGAGGGCTTCGACGAATCGCCGGGCTCGCCCGCGGAATGCGTTTCGTGACTGTGCTGTTCGTGCGCCCGACGGCGCAGCGGCCGCCTGGCACATAGCCGCAACACAAGTCGTTGCGATCTTCTTCATGGGTTTCTCCAGATTGACGATTGGGCGTGCACTTCGCTCCGTCCTATATCTTCCCTCCGCTTGTGGATCGATTTGTGGTCTTTGCTCTTGGCCGGCTGCGACGGCGCCGGCGTCTCCTGACGCGCCGGGGCAGCGGTGGGCGCGGCGACTTCGTACGCCACGGCGCCGGCCGGGAGTTTGTACGGGCCGAGATCGGAGTAATCGTCGTGGGCCATTCCCTCTCGGATCTTCATCACGTGAACGTGCCTCCCATTTCGATCGGACCCAACTGGCCGGTGCCGTTCATAATCGGCAGCGTGTTGTCGAGGGCGGGCATCTCTATCGCGCCCATCGACATGCGCGTCGATCACTATCGCATCCGGCGCCGTGCATGAATGGGATGATTAGACATGGTGAGATTGCCGATACGCACGCGCACCCTGATGCCGAGGTGCACCGGCAGCTGATCGATGCTGAAAAAAGGCGGAGTTTCCATGTCCACACGTTGAAGTCGGTGATCTCGGTGACCTTCGGCAAATAGGTGCCGGGGGTCGAGGCGACGTTCGTGCTGTCCGCGATGCTGGCAACCGCGTCATGCAGGCATCTGGCGAGAACGTCGCGCATGCGGAGAGGAGAAGCGCAATCAGCGCCGGCTGGAAACCTCCCGTAGCCGCGTGCCTGCGGAATGTTGGATTTGTGCGCCATCAGCTCTTCCTACCGCTCGGTCTTCGAGGTCGGGGTGACGCGCTCGTTCTGATCCTTCCATCCCGAAGGGGCCACTGGGCGCATGCTGACGTAAGGCGCAATGCCGGACCGATAGCGAACGGCGGGTACCGGGACCGTCGGGTCCGCGGGGTCCGCGCCAATCAACGGAACCGCCGGAATGCATCCTCCTAGCAACGTCGCTGTTATTGCGATCGCCGCGAAGGCACGACAGCCAATTCCTTCCGCGACCGAATGAACGGCGACGGGATTCGCCCCAAACTGCGCAACCATATCCGTTTCCTGAACTGTCGATTGACCACAGGTACGCACGCCCGCACGGGCGGCCGACCGCGTCTACACGATCGCTTCAGGAACTGGGGGGACGGTAAGGCGTAGGAAGCGGATCGTCCGCCATCCGACGGTAGGCCTCGACCGCACAGCGCGAGGCCGGCGCGGAAGGCTTGGACAGGTCGAGGACGGCCGCTGGCAGAGCGCTTACGCAAACCATGCCGCAGCACGAACCGTCCGCAGACTTGTGGCGATGATCCGCAGGCGCGGAATCGTCGTCCGGAGCCGTCTGGATTTCCTGGTGTTCGGCTGAGCCGGATCCGACGTCCGCATGATGGTGGGAATGTCCATCGGCGTGCACGTGCGCCGTGCCGGTCTCATGGTGGACATGAACGATGCCCATTCCGTGCTCGTTCTCCACCAGGCAGGGGGCAGCGAGCGAGCCGTCCGCAATCGCAAAGGCGAGCGAGGGCGCCATGACGCACAGCAGATAGACCAGGGCGAGCAACCGCCCCGCCCTCATCCGCCCAGCTCTCGTCAAAAACACCAACATCGAACTCCAAACGTCCAGGCACCGAAGAAGCGAGACCTTAGTCGCAAACTCCCGCTGCGCCAACCTTCTTTCTCGCGGCGAGTTCCTCCCCTGTCCCCGGAACCGGTTGGCGCCGCTGGGCCAGCTATGTGATCGGCTGCTTTCCGATGAACCGCATGAAAGGACGTCGTCCTTCGGCGCCGAATAGGACGACCGTGTACGGCTGCTGCCGGGCGCCCTCCATCCCGGGCGAGCCGACCGGCATGCCCGGGACGGCGATCCCTCGCGCATTCGGTCGCGCGAGCAGCAATCGACGTATGGCGTCGGCCGGGACGTGTCCTTCGACGAGGAAGCCACCGATTTCGGCAGTGTGGCACGCCGCCAAATCGGGCGGTACTCCCAGACGTGTCCGCATCCTGTCCAGATCTGCCGTTTCCTCGATCCGCACCACGAAACCGGAATCTCGTAGATGCTGCACCCAACCTGAGCAGCATCCGCAGTTTGGATCCTTATGCACGGTGATCGTGGTCTCTTCGCCGAATGCGGCAGCTGCAGGCCAGCCCAGAGCTGCTGCAGCCATGAGCCGGACAAGCGACCGGCGCGTCATCGAATCGGCGTGCACCCTTGAGTTTTCGAGCTTACTTCGCATCTCCTCTCCTTATGGTGTTTCGAGGGCCCATCATCATGCCGCTCTGGATACTTCTCTTTCTTGGCCTTGTGAGGACGCGTCCGCGGGCGCTTCGCCTTCAGCGAGCCCGCGTCCCTTCAGCAAGCCGAAGATCGCCGGGATCACGATCAGCGTCAGTAGGGTGGACGAGATCATTCCGCCGATCATCGGCACGGCGATCCGCTGCATGATCTCCGATCCGGTGCCTGTGCTCCACATGATGGGCAGAAGTCCCGCCATGATGGCGACCACCGTCATCATCTTCGGACGCACACGCTCTACCGCGCCTTCCATGATGGCTGCGTGGAGATCGCGCCGGGTAAGGGCGCGCCCGGCGGCAGCGCAGCCGGCCTTCATCTCGGCCAAGGCGTGATCGAGGTAGATCAGCATCACGACGCCGGTCTCGGCCGCGACGCCGGCCAGCGCGATGAAGCCGACGGCGACGGCGACCGACAGGTTGAAGCCGAGCCACCACATCATCCAGATGCCGCCGACCAGCGCGAACGGCAGGGACAGCATGACGATCAGGGTCTCGGTCATGGCCCTGAAGTTCAGGTACAGCAGCAGGAAGATGATCGTCAGGGTGACCGGTATGACGATCTTGAGGCGGGCGGCAGCCCGCTGCAGGTATTCGTACTGGCCGCTCCAGACTACGTAGTAGCCGGCCGGGAATTGAATGCCGTCGCTGACGGCGCGCTGTGCGTCAGCGACATAGCCGCCGATATCGCGGTCGCGAATGTCGACGTAGATGTAGGTCGCGAGCTGCCCGTTCTCGGTCCGTATCGAGGTCGGGCCTCGGGCCGGTTCTACCTTGGCGACCTCGCCCAGGGGCACGGCGCCGCCCGCCGGCATCGGCACCAGGATATCGCTGGCGATGGCCTTCGGATTGTCGCGGAGATCGCGCGGGTAGCGCATGTTCACCATGAAGCGCTGGCGACCCTCCACGGTCGTGGTCACCGTCTGCCCGCCGAGGGCGGCCGCGATGGTGTCCTGAACGTCCTGGATCAGGATCCCGTAGCGGGCGAGCGCTTCGCGATCCGGAGCGATCTCGAGATAGTAGCCGCCGATCCCTCTCTCGGCGTAGGCCGATGAGGTGCCGGGAACGGCCTTGACCACCCTCTCGACCTGCTTGGCGAGCCGGTCGATCTCCACCAGGTCCGTACCCATCACCTTGATCCCGATCGGCGTACGGATGCCCGTCGACAGCATGTCGATGCGGGCTTTGATCGGCATGGTCCAGGCATTCGAGACCCCCGGAAACTGCAGCGCCTTGTCCATCTCCGCAATCAGGGCGTCGACGGTGAGGCCCGGGCGCCACTGCTCCTTCGGCTTCAGGTTGACCACGGTCTCGAACATCTCGGTCGGGGCTGGATCTGTCGCGGTCGCCGCCCGCCCCGCCTTGCCGTAGACCGAGGCGACCTCGGGGAACGACTTGATAATGCGATCCTGCATCTGCATCAGTTCGGCCGCCTTCGTCACGGAGATGCCCGGCAGCGTGGTGGGCATGTAGAGCAGCGTCCCCTCGTTGAGCGAAGGCATGAACTCGGTTCCAAGCTGGCGGGCCGGCCAGATCGAGACGGCCAGCACGGCCAAGGAGGCCAGGATCACCAGCGTCTTCGCCCGCAGCACGCCCTTGATGACCGGCCGGTAGATCCAGATCAGGAAGCGGTTGATGGGGTTGCGGTGCTCCGGAACGATCTTGCCGCGGACGAAGATCACCATCAGCGCCGGCACCAGCGTGACGGACAAGAGGGCGGCGGCCGCCATCGCAAAGGTCTTCGTGAACGCCAGCGGACTGAACAGCCGTCCCTCCTGCGATTCCAGCGTGAAGATCGGCATGAACGAGACGGTGATGATCAGCAGGCTGAAGAACAGTGCCGGGCCAACCTCGGAGGCGGCGTCGATCAGGACCTGGACGCGCGGCTGATCGGGCTTGGCGCGTTCAAGATGCTTGTGGGCATTCTCGATCATGACGATCGCGGCATCGACCATAGCGCCGATCGCGATCGCGATGCCGCCGAGGCTCATGATGTTCGAGCCGAGGCCGAGCAGCTTCATGGCGCCGAAAGCCATCAGCACGCCGACCGGCAGCATCAGTATCGCGACGAGCGCGCTGCGGACGTGCAGCAGGAACACGATGCAGACCAGCCCGACGACGATGCTCTCCTCGAATAGAGTGTGCTTGAGCGTGTCGATGGCCGCGTAGATCAGGTTGGACCGGTCGTAGACCGGCACGATCTCGATCGACTTCGGCAGACTGCTTGCGATCTCTTTGAACCGCTTCTTGACGTTCTCGATCACGTCGAGGGCGTTGACGCCGAAGCGCTGCAGCACGATGCCGCTCGCGACCTCGCCCTCCCCGTTGAGTTCGGCGATGCCCCGCCGCTCGTCAGGTCCCAACTCGACATGGGCGACGTCGCGCAGCAGCACCGGCGTGCCGTTGCTGGTCTTCAGCACGATGTTGCCCAGATCGTTGATGCTCTTGATGTAGCCCTTGCCGCGGATGACGTATTCGAACTCCGCCAGCTCGACGGTACGGCCGCCGACATCGGCGTTGCTGGCGCGGATGGCCTCCCGGATCTTCTGCATGCTGATGCCGCGGTCGCGCATCCGCTGCGGATCGAGCACCACGTTGTACTGCTTGACGAAGCCGCCGATACCGGCGACCTCGGCGACGCCTTCCGCCTTGGCCAGCGCGAACTTCAGATTCCAGTCCTGGATCGTGCGCGTGTCCGCCAAGTTCAATTCCTTGGACACGACGGCGTACTGATAGACCCAGCCGACGCCGGTGGCGTCGGGCCCGATGGTCGGCGTGACGCCGGTCGGAAGTCTCGAAGCAGCCCCGTTCAAGAACTCCATGACGCGCGAGCGCGCCCAATAGATGTCGGTGCCGTCCTCGAAGATCACGTAGACGAACGACACGCCGAAGAAGGAGAAGCCGCGCACCACCTTGGACTTCGGGACGGTCAGCATGGCCGTCGTCAGCGGATAGGTGACCTGGTCCTCGATGACCTGCGGCGCCTGGCCCGGGTACTCGGTGTAGACGATGACCTGGGTGTCCGAGAGGTCCGGGATCGCATCCAGCGGAAGATGGACCAGTGCGTAGAGGCCGGCCGCGGCCGCAAAGCCGGTGCCGAACAGCACCAGCAGCAGGTTGCGCGCCGACCAGGCGATGATGCGGGCGATCATTTCTGCTCTCCATGGACGTGGCCGCTCGAAGCGTCGGCCGGCGCGCTTGCCTCGGCGAAGCCCTTGAGGGCGGCTTTGAGGTTGCTCTCCGCGTCGATCAGGAAGTTCGCCGATGTGACGACCGCTTCCCCGTCCTTGAGGCCGACTCGGATCTCGATGTAGCCACCGCCCCGGCGGCCGAGCTTCACTTCGCGGGGCTCGAACCTGCCCTCGCCCTTGTCGACGAGCACGGCCTGGCGGGCGCCGGTGTCGAGCACCGAGCTATCCGGCACGGCCAGAACCGACGATGAATCCGCGGTGTCGATGTCGGCATCGACGTACATGTCCGGCAGCAGCGCAAGGTCCGGATTGGCGAGCTCGATCCGAACGCGCGCGGTGCGCGTGTCCTTGTTCACTTGGGGATAGACGACCGCGATCTTTCCCGAGAAGGTCCGGCCGGCAAAGCTGCGGGCGCGGATCGACACCGGCTGGCCGACCGAGATGTTGCCGAGGTCGCGCTCGGCCACGTCGACCAGCGCCCACACCATCGAGATATCGGCGATCCGGAACAGCACGTCGCCGGGGTTCGCGCGCATGCCCTCGATCGCGTTGCGCTCCAGCACGATGCCGTCGCGCGGCGCCGCCCACTGGACTGTTACGGGCGCGATGTGGGACTTCTCCATCTCGGTGATGACCTGTTCGGGGACGTCGAGATTGATCAGTCGCTGCCGGGAGCCGCGGCCGTAGGCCTCGATGCCGCCCGTGGTCTTGGACGTGATAGTCGAGAGATATTCGGCGGCGGCGGACGCGACGGCCGAACTGTAAATCTGCATCAAGGCCTGGCCGGCCTTCACCCGCGTGCCGGTGGTCACGTCGGCGACTTTCTGCACGAAGCTTTCGGCCCGCATCGCGATAACCGACACGCGGCGTTCGTCCAACTGGATCGTGCCCGGTGCCCTGACCGAGACGCGGATCGCGCGGCGCTCCGCCGGCTCCGACTTCACGCCCGTCCGCTGAATCTTGCCGGGCGAGAGCTTGACCGTGCCGTCGTCGGCGTCGTCGCCTTCGTAGACGGGAACATAATCCATCCCCATCGGATCCTTCTTCGGCACCGGCGAGGTGTCGGGCAGGCCCATGGGATTGCGGTAGTAGAGGATCTTGCGCGACGAATCCGCCTGCTGCTTCGGCTTTGCCGGCTCGGAGAAGCCCTTGTCGTCGTCGTACACGGGCAGATAATCCCGCCCGCGTTCGTCCTTCTTCGGCACGGCCGACCAGAAGGGCGCCCCATCCGGATCCCGGTAGTAGAGCGGAGTTCGCTCGGCACCGGCCCGGGTGGCCGCCTCGGCATGGACGGACCAGTGCTCGCCGTTCGCGTACCAGTAGGTTCCTAGGGCCAAACCGCCCGTCATTGCGAGTGCCGTCAGGAGACGCTGCGTGTTCATGGTGTGCTACCCGCGCGCTCGGAGCGCGCATCCATGGGAATGGGAACAGGAGTTCGGGCGTCGCCGCGCGACGCCCGAAGGCTCACTTGGTCGCCTTGACGATCACCTTGCCGGTGACGGTTTCGGCCTCGCCCTGCACCTTCGCGGACAGCGTAACCTGATAGCGGCCGGCCATCGGCAGGTCCGTCTTGAAGGCGTAGACGCCAGGCTCTTTTGACGGCAGCGGCGAGACCGCCGATTCCATCTCGGCCATCCCGTCGGGCGCCATGTCGACGTGGGTCTTGAAGATAACCGCGTCAGACACAGGCTTGCCGGTCTGCTTGTTGGTCAGGCGAACGGAGAGCGTGACGTCGTCGCCCTTCTTCATCTCCGGATTGACAGGCTCGAAGGCGTAGTCGCCGGCGCCCGCCATGGCAGCAGAAGCGGCAAGCAAAAGGGTGGCGGCGACTGCCGCGGTCGTGAATTTGGAAAACATCGTCTTGTCCTCATGAAGTTGATCTTCCGCCGTGGCGCTTGTGGCGCGCGCACGTCATCGTTTGCGCGCGCGAGCGTGCGGGCGCCAGGCATTGCGGGATCAGCTTCGAGGAGGTCGGAAGGGAGGACTGCCGCTGCGGTAGGAGAGGACCTGGTCCGCGGGAATGGCGATCTCGTCGGCAGTAATGGCGAGAAGACCGAGTACGACGGGGCGAACGTCATCGAGCGCAAATGTTCCGCCGACGCAGCAGAATCCCGCCCCGCACTTGTAGCCGGCCGTGTCGGATGCCTTTCCCTGCATGTCCTCCGGACAGCAGTCCATCGACATGTCGCCCTGACCCACCATTTGCATTGCAGCCTGCATGTCGTCCGATGACATCGCGCGGCCGGCTGAGGCGCCGACCGGCAGCATCGCCAGGGAGATGGCGATCGCGAATGCCAAGATGGTACGGACGAACCGCATGTAATCTACTTACCTCTCAGGCCGCGTCGCGGCTTCCATAACATATACCGACGGCGGATGCAGTCTTTGATCCTGCTCAAGCATTTGTGACCGCCGGACGATTATCTGTCCACCCGACCGACGACGTCCATAAGTTCTGCGATCTTGCGGCGCTGGTCGGCCTTATCGCCGCTCCGGATAGCGTGTTCCACGCAGTGGGCCACGTGATCCTTAAGAATTTCTTCTTCCACCCGCCTGAGCGCGGAACGGACCGCCGAGATCTGCGTGACGATGTCGATGCAGTACCGGTCCTCGTCGACCATCTTCGCGAGGCCGCGAACCTGGCCTTCGATGCGGTTCAGACGTTTCTGGCAGGACGCCTTGATGTCGCTTCTCATGGCCCGTATATACCCCCTGAGGGTACTTTCCGCAAGAGATGGAGTCGCAGATGGCCGTGCATGACAACCCCAAATCCGGAGCGGCTCACGGGGCCTGCTGCGGGCACTCCCATCCGGCGGCTCATGACCATTCGGGACATGCTCATCATCACAATCATGCTGCGGGCTTGGCGGTGGACCCGGTCTGCGGGATGAAGGTCGATCCCTCGACCGCTCGCCACAAGATCGACCATGGCGGAGAGACGTTCTATTTCTGCTCGGAGCGCTGCCGCACCAAGTTCGAAGCCGACCCGGCGAAATACGTGCACGGCAAGGCGCAGCAGGTGTCGCCAGCCAAAGTTCGGGAAGGCACGATCTACACCTGCCCGATGCATCCGCAGATCCGCCAGGTCGGACCGGGCAATTGCCCCATCTGCGGCATGGCCCTCGAACCCGAGGTCGCGACGGCGGACAGCGGCCCGAACCCCGAGCTGATCGACATGACCCGCCGTTTCTGGGTGGGTCTCGCACTCTCCGTTCCGGTCGTGGTTCTCGAAATGGGCGGGCACCTCATAGGTGGCCATGGGTGGATCGATCAGACGCTATCCAACTGGATCCAGTTGGTTCTCGCAACACCTGTCGTCCTCTGGGCCGGTTGGCCCTTCTTCGTTCGCGGATGGCAGTCGGTCGTCACTCGCAATCTGAACATGTTCACTCTGATCGCGATGGGCACCGGCGTCGCGTGGGTCTACAGCATCGTCGCCACCATGGCGCCGGGCGTCTTCCCGACCACCTTTAGAGGCCATGACGGCGCCGTCGCCGTCTACTTTGAAGCGGCTGCTGTGATCACCGTCCTGGTTTTGCTTGGCCAGGTACTCGAGCTCCGGGCCCGCGAGGCGACCTCGGGCGCGATCAAAGCCCTCCTCGACCTCGCCCCGAAAACGGCGCGGCGCATTCGGGCCGACGGCATCGACGAGGAGGTCGAGATTTTGGGGCTGCAGGTCGGCGATCGGCTCCGCGTCCGGCCGGGCGAGAAGGTGCCTGTCGACGGCGAGATCGTCGAAGGGCGTTCTTCTCTCGACGAATCCATGGTGACCGGCGAATCGATGCCCGTCAGCAAGGACGTCGGGGGCAAGGTGATCGCCGGGACGCTCAATCGCTCCGGCGGCTTCGTCATGCGAGCCGAGAAGGTCGGCAGCGACACCATGCTGTCCCAGATCGTGCAGATGGTCGCGCAGGCGCAGCGCTCCCGCGCGCCGATCCAGCGTCTGGCCGATCAGGTCGCAGGCTGGTTCGTCCCGGCGGTCATCGTCGTTGCTCTCGTCGCGTTCGGCGCGTGGGCCTGCTACGGACCCGAGCCGCGGATGGCCTTCGGATTGGTCGCCGCGGTCAGCGTGCTGATCATCGCCTGTCCGTGCGCCCTCGGGCTCGCCACCCCCATGTCGATTATGGTCGGAGTCGGCCGGGGTGCGCAGGCCGGCGTGCTGATCAAGAACGCCGAGGCGCTGGAACGCATGGAAAAGATCGACACGCTGGTGGTGGACAAGACGGGCACCCTCACCGAAGGCAAGCCGAAGGTCGTCTCCATCGTCCCTGCGCCGGGTTACGACGAAAACGAACTTCTGCGTCTCGCCGCCACCGTCGAACGGGCCAGCGAGCATCCCCTCGCCGACGCAATCGTCCGCTCCGCCAACGACCGCAGCTTGGTCCTGGGCGAGGTCGAGGAATTCGATTCTCCGACCGGCAAGGGGGCCGTAGGCAAGGTCGACGGCAAATCCATCGTGCTGGGTAACGCCAACTTCCTTGCATCCGTGGGCGTAGGGACACAATCGCTGGAAGCGGAGGGCGAACGCATGCGAGGTGACGGCGCCACCGTGATCAACATGGCGATCGACGGGAAACTGGCCGGTCTCTTTGCAATCGCAGACCCCATCAAGGCGTCGACCCCGGCGGCGCTGAGAGAACTGAAGGCGGAGGGCGTCAAGGTCATCATGCTGACCGGCGACAACCGCACCACCGCGAAGGCCGTCGCGCGCCAGCTCGGGATCGGGGACGTCGAGGCCGAAGTGCTTCCGGACCAGAAGAGCGCTGTCGTCGCCAGATTGCAGAAGGCTGGCGCGATCGTCGCCATGGCCGGCGACGGCGTCAACGACGCCCCGGCCCTCGCCGCCGCCGAGGTCGGCATAGCGATGGGCACCGGGACCGATGTCGCGATGGAAAGCGCTGGCGTGACCCTGCTGAAAGGAGACCTGGGCGGCATCGTCCGTGCCCGCAAGCTGTCGGAGGCCACCATGAGCAATATCCGACAGAATCTGTTCTTCGCGTTCATCTACAACGCCGCCGGTGTCCCGATCGCGGCGGGAATTCTGTATCCGACGTTCGGAATCCTGCTCTCGCCCATCATCGCCGCCGCCGCAATGGCACTATCGTCCGTCAGTGTCGTGGGCAATGCCCTGCGCCTGCGCGTGACGAGCCTCTAGCGTTTAGCCGATGAGAACGCAAAAAGCCTGCAGACGGAATCTGCAGGCTTGTCGCGATCGGAAGCGGGGCTGGCGACTTCCTCTCGCTTGTCGATGTAGTTTAGAGGAACATTAAGGTGGATTTTTTGACTTGGATCAAATCTGAAAGTCTTATCTGGGGAATGCGCTCGCGAGTCCCCTATCAGCAGCAAGGCCGGAGTCGTATCCGATGACCCTCTTCGTCCCGTCGAACGAGCGAGATTTAAGGCTCGATCTCTTCCGCGGAGTGGCGAACTGGGCCATTTTCTTCGGCCACATTCCCGGCACGGCGCTCGCGTGGTTGACCTCGCGCAACTACGGCTTCAGCGACGGGGCTGACCTGTTCGTCTTTATTTCCGGCTACACCGCCACCCTGGTGTTCGGCAGGATGATGGTGCAACGCGGCTTCCTGATCGGCGCGACCCGACTGCTTCGGCGCGTTTGGCAGCTTTACGTCGCGCATGTGCTTCTGTTCATATTTTATCTCACGTCGGTCCACTACCTGGCGCACCGGTTCGACATTCCGCATCTGATGGACCAATTCAACGTCGCGCACTTGATGGAATTCCCGGTGGAGACACTAACGCAGGGGCTCCTTCTGAAGTTCAAGCCGCTCAATCTCGACGTACTTCCTCTGTACATCGTCCTGATGGGCGCCTTTCCCCCGGTCCTGTGGCTCATGCTACGCCACAGAAATTGGGCGCTGGCCGGATCGTTGCTGCTCTATTTCGCCGCCAGATTTCTACATTGGAATCTGCCTTCCTATCCCTCCGGCGACTGGTTCTTCAACCCATTCACGTGGCAGCTGCTGTTCGTGCTGGGAGCATGGCTTGCGGCCGGGGGGGCTCGGACGGTCCGCCCAATCGTGACCGCTCTGACCCCTTTGGTTCTCAGCGTTGCTTTCCTGTTGTTCGCCCTGGTGGCGACGCTTGCGACGCTCATTCCCGAAATCGACTCTCCGATAGTGAGCCAGCTTACGCAGGCCTTTCGCCCCAACGACAAGACCAACCTCGCTCCCTATCGCATCCTGCACCTTCTGGCCCTGGCTCTTCTCGCCGTGAGATCCATCCCGTTCGACTGGTCCGGTCTCGGCTGGCCGATCTTCCGTCCGCTGATCAAGTGCGGCCAACAATCGCTCGAGGTTTTTTGCGTCGGGGTTTTTCTTTCCTTCGTTGCGCACTTCGTGTTGGACGCCACGTCGAACGCTTTTTACGTCCAGGTCCTAGTAGGAGCGGCCGGCCTGTCCATCATGACCGGCGTTGCATACTATCGCTCCTGGTCGAAGAAGATCGACAAGTACGCGTTCACGGCGCCGCAGACGCAAGTGCCCCCGGCGGCTGCAGCACCCTCTCCGGTCACCATGGCGGCGGAATCCATGAAAAAGACCAAGGAGTCGAAATGCTGACTTCCGAGCTCGTTCTCAGCACGGATGCCAGAGCCATCGTGCTGCATACACTCCATTGGATCGCCGCGATCGTGGAAGTCCTCGGCGTCGGGGTCATCGTAGTCGCCGTGATCGCAGCGAGCGCATGGTCCATCCCGCAGATGTTTCGCGGTGAATGGGGCGGTGCTTTCCGGTCCTATCGAGCAAACCTGGGGCGCGGGATCCTGCTCGGCCTCGAATTTTTGATCGCAGCAGACATCATCGGCATGGTGGCCATCGTGCCGACCCTCGAGCGGCTTGCGGTTCTTGGCTTGATCATCGTGATACGCACGTTCTTGAGCTTCTCGCTCCAGATCGAAATCGACGGCCGGTTGCCTTGGCGTCGCGAGCGCGCCGATGCGGCTGACTCGGAAGATGGTGAACTTTGAAGGCAATCTCCTCCGGTGAGGTTTTTTGACTCAGGTCAAGTATGCCCCCGATTCGCCGTATCAGGTTTTCCACGCCAGCGCCGGCTCAAGAGCGTTTCATCGCTTAATTGAATCGGAGGGGATTCCGGTTTTTGGCGGATTGTGATTCAAGATGCTGACTGGATTGGAGGCCAGCATCGCATGACCCAAGCTCTTTCCCTGGATCTTCGCGAGCGTGTGGTGGCGCCGTATTGGCCGGCGAGAGCTGCCGGTCTGTGGCGGAGCGTTTTGGCGTTGCAGCCTCGTCGGTTGTGAAGTGGTCACAGCGGCGGCGGGCGACCGGCTCGGTTGCGCCCGGCAAGATGCAAACTTCGCGAACGAGGGCGCCCCGTGGCCTTCTTCTTGCGAGGGACGACATGAAGCCGATGCAGCCGGATCCGATGGGAAGTCAGGCGGCGCGAGCATGCCCGGCGCCCAGCCTCAGCGGGATGGTAAGATTCGCATGATGATGGACGACCGTATGAAGCCGCCCGCAAAGATGCAGGAGAACTGCCAAGCTCCATGTGGCAGTCTCAGAATGGCATGATGACGATGATGGGGAAGATGATGCGGAGCGATATGGGCCCGACGCCGGGGACGGCCGAACTCCTCCAGCTCAATGTACGTCACCGAGCGCATCGAGGGACGGATCGCCTTCCCGAAAGCGGAGGTCCAGATCAGCGATAGCAACTCGCCGCATGGAATGCTTTGGCCGACTCTCTGCGGCCGGGACGGCAGCATCTGGTCGATGCTTGCAACCTCCTCGTCATGGAGGACAAGGCAAATTCGGCGGACCGGCCCGAGCATTATGAGCCCCACCTGGCCGAATGCCTCGAGTGGCAGTGAAGTCGGCCCGAACGGCATTTACCAATCTTTATCCCACGCTGAACGAAACTCAAAAACAGACTGCTGATGCGATCCTGCTGCCACTGGCCGCCAGGTCCTGATAAAAGGCTGCGGGGGCAGTCCATGCCAGGGCAGGTGGCGCGCGTCGTATTGACCGCGAGCCTCCTGATCGCATGGGCCCAACACATGGGCCCGACCGGTCCAAAGTCATCTCAACCAACCTGGCAGCTCCGCTTTGGATATTGCTTCGGCAGCTTCGAGCTTCCCATCGCGCTGGATCAGAACAGGCAGACGCCTTGACGATGATCCACCCAGAGCGGTCCTTGCGGAGGTCCTGACGAGGACTCCTAACTCCATCCAAAGGGCGGGGCCGACACCCCCGATTCACTTACGACATCGCCGCCAGCCACCTCGCCGACTCTGCAGAGCAATTCAGCTGGAGGCAGCCCGAGCCTCGCTCCAGCGGTGCCCGGCATGGGCTCGGGCGGCTCCGGCGCGGGTCGCGCCATGCGCGATATGATGGGCGGGTGCATGGGTGCGGGATGCATGGGCCCCTCCGCAAGGAGTTCTACGCGTCGCTGATGGCGATGCCGAACCTCTCTCCGGAGCAGCGTCATCGCATCGAGGCGCAGGCGCGCGCATGGATCAGCGCCGGGACCGAGGAGATAGCCAGCGCTGAAAGCGCGCTTCGCCATGCGAACGCCGCGGGCGACACGATCGGCGCCGAACAGGCTGCCTCCCGCCTCCGCGAGGCGCTGGCTCAGGTTAAGAGCGGCAACACGGTTTTTCGATCTCTCGCTGAGGGAAAGCCACCGCGGCAGATCGCGCTGGATTGGTTCAAGGGAGAGACGAATCTGGCGCCGGCAGAGCCCGTCGAACCTATCAGTCTATGTTGGTTTCACGTCGTCTTGATGGCACTGGTTGCTGTGTTCGCGGTGGCCATGCTGATGATCTACCTTTCCGGGATGCGCCGGGCGGACGATCTGATCGATCGGTTGACGAGCACCCCGCCCCGGCCAACTGCTCCGGCGACGGGCTCTCCCTCACCCGGCGTCCCCGGTGCTGCCGATACCAATGCGGCATCGTCGACCTCGACGCCGTCCCTCGGCTCGCCTCGAGCAATCGAGCGCGTTGAACTCTATAAAGCAGCGCACGCTGCTCGATTAATATGCCGCCCAGCGGAAGGCCGAAGTAGCCGAACAGGCGCTCTGGATGCTCGAGCAACTGGAGGTGGCCGTCATCGAAGCAAAGTGCACGAAATCGAGAAGATCAAATCGGACGCGAGGCTCGCATTCGTACGCGCGGTCGGCGAAGCCGCCAACCTCCTCACCGCGGAACAGCGCAAGATGATCCTCGGCATGGTGCCGATGCCGGGCAGCGCCCCCATGAAGAGGATGTGAGGCTGGACCGCCCGGGCGTAGGGCCACGCGTTTTCACGATCCGTGAGGCGCGGCCGGCGCCCCGCGGATCGGGCGGGCCGAAGGTCTGCGAGAGCCCCCATCGCCTCCCCGAGCAGAGACGCGATGTCGATCTCGCTCCTCCCGGTACCGACGCTATTCGTGGTCACGACCCGAGCGCCGGCGCCGACGAGCAGTTCGTCGGATCGGTCCGCGAACAATCCGTGGACGGCGATGCAGACCGGCGGCGGCCAGTCCTGCGCGGCGAGCAGCCGGACGGCCTCGATCATCGTACGCCCGCTCGAAATGATGTCGTCGACCAGCACGGCCGTGCGTCCCCTCCAGGCGTCGAGATTCCCAAGCGTGATCCGGACGTCCCGGTCCCCATGGCGGACCTTCTCCAAGACGCAATAGGGCGCTTCGGCTTCGCCTGCCACCGCCGCCACCCACTGTTCGCTCTCGCTATCCGGGCCGATGATGAGCGGCTTCTCGACGTTCTCCTTGATCCACCGCGAAACCAGCGGAGCCGCATGAACGACGCGCGTGGGTATCGAGTAGATCTCGCTCAGGTCGCCGTACCGGTGCAGATGCGGGTCGACGGTCACCATCCAGTCGAAGGCCCCGGAGATGAGATGCGCCACCTGCCGGGACGTCACCGCCTCGCCGGGATTGAAGCGACGGTCCTGTCGCATATAGGCGAGGTACGGAGCGACCAGTCCGACCTTCGAGGCGCCGAGCTCGCGCGCGGTCGCGGCGGCAAAGATGAGGGGCAGGAACTTGTCATCAGGATGCGCCAGCGTGCAGACGATGGCGACCGATCGCTTGTCGAGCTCGGTGTTGAAGCGAAGATAGGTCTCCCCGTCCGGAAATCGCCGCGTGATCAATTCGCCGGTTTCGCAATCGAGCTCGTCGGCAAGCCGCCCCGCCAATCGCTCGTTGCCCGGCATCGGAATAAGTAGAGTCTGGCTCATCGCTCCTGGACCGTGATGATGTCGGGATTCGCCGCGGCATAGTCCATGGCATAGGCAAGTTCGCCTCTCGCCTCCGCATGCACCGTGCAAAGAGGCTGTCCAATCGATACGGTATCGCCCGGCCTCACGTGCAGTTCGATGCCTGCTGCCTTGGCTTCGGGCGCACCTGCCAATTTTGCGAGCTTCGCGATCTTGCGGTTGTCGATCGAGACCACGCGTCCGGTTCTGACCGAGGCAAGTGGCTGGCGATGGCTCGAGCCCGGCGGCGTGCGCATGCCGCCCTGGGCCTCGCAGATCCTTTGGAATTTGGCCCATGCGCGGCCATCGTCGAGCGTTCGGGCTGCCGTGGCCGCTCCCCGTCCGTGCTCGGCCAGTCCGCCGAGTTCGATCAGCGCGCCGGCGAGGGCTACGGCTCGGTCACGGAGGTCGCGCGGCGCCGATGGGGCGCACTGGAGAACGGCCAGGACATCGTGGGCCTCCAGCGCCGGCCCTATCCCGCGGCCGATGGGTTCGGTGCCGTCTCCAGGAATCACCTTTGCTTTGATCCCGAACGCGTCTGCAACCGCGATCAGTCCCGCCGACAGAGCGTCCGCCGCTTCACGACTCCTGACCTTGGCGGTCGGCCCGACCGGCACGTCGAGAATGAGATGGGTCGAGCCTGCCGCGATCTTCTTGGACAGAACCGATGCGATCATTTGGCCTTCGGAGTCCAGATCGAGGGCACGTTCGATGCGGATCAGGATGTCGTCGGCCGGACTGAGCCTAATCGCGCCGCCCCAAACGACGCACCCTCCCTCTCGTTCGACAACGCGATGAATGTCGGCAATGGCCAGGTCCACCGGCGCCATCGTTTCCATGGTATCGGCGGTGCCGGCCGGCGAAGTGATGGCGCGAGACGACGTCTTGGGCATCGTCAGCCCGAGGGCCGCGATGATGGACACGATAATCGGCGTGGTCCGGTTTCCGGGCAGTCCGCCCACGGAATGCTTGTCGAGCACGACCTCCGCGTTCCAGGACAGCCGATCGCCCACCTCCACCATCGCCTTGGTCAGTCCGAGAACCTCGTCATGGTCGAGCGGACGCGCCGCGCATGCCGTGATGAACGACGAAAGGTGAATGTCGGAATATTTCCCCTCGACGATATCCGAGGTCACCGAAAGCAGCGCCGCGTCGCTCAGTTCGTTTCCGTAGATCCGACCTCGGACGTGGCTCAGCGATATCAGGGGATCCGGATGGCTGATCGCAATGGTGTCTCCGTCGCTCAGCTCAAGCCGGCTCCAGGCCGATTCCGACAACGCGGCCTCGTCGTGTGCGATCAGGTCGTTGGTGACCTGATACAGGGTGGCGATGACATGCCGCTCCCCGGCTCGCAGCAGCAGCCGATTGTGCGCGACGAATCCCTCCGACCGGCAGACCGCGCACTCCTTGTGCATGAAGACTACGGGTTCGAACTGCGTGTCGACGCCCAGTCGACGGACGCGGACCCGGTGCCCGTCGGGCGGCTGGTCGAGCTGGCGAACTCCGCTCATGCCAGATCCACCTGTTGGCCGTGATCGGGTATCGCGCAGGTCCAACCCACTTCCTCTTCGATTCGCTTGCGCAAGGCGTCGGATGCGCTGGCCTCCCCATGCGTGATGAATGTCCGGCGTGGCGGGATTTTGAAGCCCTTCAGCCACCTCAAGATCTCGTCCGCGTCTGCGTGGGCCGAGAGCATCTCCAGGTTCGTTACCTCCGCACGAACCGGCACGTATTGTCCGTGGATTTTGATGCTATCGGCACCGGCCACCATGGACGCACCCCTCGTTCCTCCGGCCTGGAAGCCCGCGAACAGAATAGTATTCCTGCCGTCTGGCGCGTAGCTTTTCAGATGGTGCAGGACCCGGCCGCCGGTGGCCATTCCGCTGGCCGAGATGATCACCTTCGGCATCGAGTTCGCCATCAGGGCCTTCGATTCTTCGACGCTCTGGACGTAGTGCGCGACGGCGCAGGCATCGCGGCATTCGCGCTCCGTAAGTCTATGATCGGCGGCATGCCTGCAGAAGATCCTGCTCGCGTCGACGGCCATCGGGCTGTCGAGGAATATCGGTATGTCCGGCAACCGTCGGGAAGCCTTCAGGCGATGCAAGTGATACAGGAAACTTTGTGCCCGCCCCACGGCGAATGCCGGGATGATGACGGTCCCGCCCTTTCCGACCGTACGACCGATGACTTCGGCGAGAGCATCCTCGGGATCCGCCACGTCGTGCCGCCGATTTCCGTAGGTGGACTCCACGACGAGGTAGTCGGCGTGCGCGATCGGAACAGGATCGACCATGGTCGCGTCGCCGTATCGGCCGAGGTCGCCGGAGAAGACGAGTGTTCTACCGTTCCAGGCAAGCTGGATCGAAGCCGCGCCCAATATATGACCTGATCGTCGAAGCACGGCAGATCCGCCTCCGGGCAGATCCAGCGGCTGCCCGAATTCCACGGGCCTCAACTGCTCCAGAGAACTCACGGCGTCTTTCAGAGTGTAGAGCGGCAGCGCGGGCTTGTGCCGGGAGAACTGATGGCGGTCCGCAAATTCCGCATCCTTTTCCTGCAGGTAGCCGGAATCCGGCAGCAGGACCCTGCATAGATCCGCTGTTGCCGAGGAACAGAATACCGGCCCGTCGAAGCCGTGCTTGATCAATAGCGGTAGATAACCGGTGTGATCGAGATGGGCATGCGTGAGAAGAACCGCGTCGATCCGGCGGGGATCCACCGGGAAACGCGCCCAATTCCGAAGCCGCAACTCTTTGAAGCCTTGAAAGAGCCCGCAGTCGATCAGCAGCCGGTGATCCGCATTTTCGAGTAGATATTTGGACCCTGTAACTGTCCCGGCTCCACCCAGGAACGACAATCGTAAAGTCACCCTTGGCCTCCCGATACGGTTAGTCGGCGTGACCTGCCCTAAGGAAAGACGCGCAGCCCGTTGTCGTACAAGCCGTACGCCGACTTCTGCTCGCTTCCTTGATGTGCATCAAAAAATCAGACCTTCGATTTGCTCCACTTTGCGCTGCGCGCAACAGCTTCCTTGGGGATGGTGTCCCCGGGACCGAACGCGATGATCGGCCCGCGCGGGACCGGGGTCGCTGGCTCGCGCGCCACCTACGCGATCATAGGATTTCGAATGATTGTGCACGCGATGACCAGGCGAGCACTGGCATCGATCGTCCGCCAGGGGGACCGGCCTGAGTTTGCGCCTCTTCTGGGCGCTCTGTCGTTCTTGGCTACGATCACACTGACGGTGCCCGTCGAATGGCTCGTCGTCGTTGGAACGCTGACCAACAGGCGACGTTGGATCAGCGTAGCGGCGTGGGCCGCGACGGGAAGTTCGCTCGCGGCGATTGGATTCTATTTCGCCTTCCATCATCTAGGCTGGAGTTTGTTGGCGGAACGATATCCGATTGGCGAGTACGCGCGCCTGGGCCCAGGCTTCTGGCTGGATCTCGCGATATGGCCCGCTCGCACTGTTGGGCCTGATGGCGCTGCCGCTCCCCATTCCAAAGCTACCCATGTTGGAGGTCGTCGTCGCCATCTGGTCCGGAAAATCATCAACTACACTTTCGACGCCTACGTGGTGACCCGCTTCGCGAGAGCGGTCCGTCGCATGTTTCAGGCGACCTGAGTCCGAGGCGGTCCTGAGATCATCCAAGGTGCAGCGTCCGGGGCCCCTGCTTTCCTCGGTTCACTCACCGGCGACGCGGCTTCTTGCGTCTATCTCCCCAATATGGGGGCTGAGGGGCGAAAGCCGGCGGGATTGGCCGGGTTTAGGCGCCGAGCCCACTCCGCTCGGCCAACACCTCCTATCGGAGATCGTGGAGCCGGCGACAGCGTTGGTGGATGCGGCAAGGAGCGGTAACATAAGCGAAATCGCAAACCGTATCTTCCTGCCGGTTCGTGCTCCGATCACCAGAACAGCCAGACTCCGGCCGCGAAATTTACGCTGGACGCTGCTTCTGATTTCTTAATGCGATCGTCGGTTTATCCTACCTCGCGATCCCAACTCACCCCGATGTATGGAGCAACATAGCGAAGGCGAGAAGCCAATTCGAAGTCCGCAAGGCCTCTCCCCAGATCAGCTCGGACGGATTGCAACTGAAACCGCAAGTCAACGCGAGAGACGAGGGTCTTGTTGTCATTCGGTCCTTTAATTGCGGTTTGATGTCAAGTGGTGTCTCCTTTCTTGAAGGCTGTAGCGCTCGACCTGTCGGAGCCCGCCATTACGTAGACAGGGCGAGCGCGGGTGATGACGATGCCAGTCCAGTTGCGGTTTGGCGTCGTTGGGCCTGATGCCATCGCTGGGGTCATGGTCCTTTCCGAGGTCGCGCAGCGCCTCATGATGATGCCCGGGGCGGACGCCTCAACGTCCTTCGCCCGACCCCAATCGAACGGTGTGCCATCGACCCAGACGCAGTGGAGGATCACGGCGATCTTGCGGGCGATGGCGACTTTTGCCTTTCTCATGCCAATTCGTTTGGCGAGCTTTATTCCCCGAGCCTTGAGGGAAGACCACTTCTTGGTGCGATAAAGCAGCACCGTCTCCGCCTCGGACAGGCAAGTCCGGAGCAGACGGTCGTCCCATCGGGATATCTTTCCGTTGATGTCCGTTTCGCCAGATTGACTGCGCCGCGGTGTAGGACCCAGATGGGCGCCGACGCTTGATGCCGATCGGAAGCGCGATGGATCATCGATCGTATGGCGGAACGTCAAGGCAGTCACCACGCCAACACCAGGAACCGTCAATTGGCGACGCGTCGCCTCATCCGACTTCGCCAACTGGCGGACTTCGTTGTCGAATGTGCCTTGTTGCTTGCAGATCTGCTCATGGATCGACAGAAGTGGCGCGATCGCACTGAGGAGCTGATGATCTTCACCCAATCGTTCGCGAACCTGATTGCGGAATTGCAGTCCTGATCGCACGGGGGAACAGCAAGCCGTATTCTTTGATGAGACTGCGGACCTGGTTCTCGATATCTCGACGAATGGCCACGAGCCGGGATCTCGCCACGAGTATCGCACGGATCTTCTGACTTTCCTCGCTCTTGACCTTGACTTCTCGATACCAGCCAACCCGTACCAGTTCGGCCAGACCTCGAGCAATCGTTCTGATCGCTTTTGTTCATGCGCACTGAAAAAGCCGCGTGCGCATGCCGAGCGTCGATACAGACCAGTGGAAGATCAACCCTACGAAGCTCGTGCCACAGCCAACTCGCCATCGCCCCGTCTCAAAACCAATGCGCTCGGCGTGTGGAGCTCGCTTGCGAAGCAGTGCCGTGAGCGCCCTCGGGTCGGACTTGGCCTTTCCCTCGAACAAGGCCTGACCTACCTCGTCGACCACACATACTGACGTTTCTTTCTACGAGACATCCAGCCCAACATATTGCTTCATAGCCCCTCCGATTCGTAAGATTGTGGAAGGCTTGAAAATAGCGGATCTTTCGTGCCGCGGGCGCCGACCGCAATTAAGTCATCGTGTGCAAAATTGGCTCTGACGCAAGTCTGGTGCAGCGCCGACTCTTCTGTCGCCGTTCAACCTAGCTTGAAGCAGATCGATTTTCCCGCGACCGTACATATCCGCTTGGCCTCGGGCGTCACCATCTCTCCCAACAGATCCTTAAAGCGCCGCGTTGTCCAGCATGGCGTCGGCCAGCAGCCGCTTCAAACTGGATTATGGGGCAAGGTCACCTATCCAGGACGCCCGATATGCCAAGAACGCAAGTTCACAAGCCGGCTCTTCCCCTTTCACCTGTGGAGAGCTGAAGGCCGTGTCCGCATCGCGAACGAATTGCGATGGAGCAGCGTCGTACCGGAAACGGGCCAAGAGGCGACGCTGAACTGACGTCGCAAAGTACATTAAGGAATTGCCACGCTGAGACGAAGCGATCGCGCCGCGATCATGCAGAATGATCTCAGTCCAATTGCTGTTACTTTGGTCCGATGTGGTGGGGCTCACGCGGGCCGCCGCTGTAATGATGGCTCCCCTTCGGACCGGATTTCTTTGAGCCAGTCCTCTGCTTCTTGCGACCTATGTGATGCGGGACCTCGGACTTGGCTCCACCAAAATAGTGGTGGCTGCCACCCTTCCCTTCTTCGGGGCTCGACTGCGCCATCGCGGGAAGCGCAACAAAGGACAAGACACTCGCGGCAAATAACAGTTTGAGGATATTCATGTTTCTCCCTCCTATTTGACCGAATGGGAACAATCAAAACGGGCGTCTGATTGACCGGCAATCAACCCGATGCGCCGCGAATGTGGGTTGAGCCAGATCAAGGACTGGGGGCAAATAAGTTTGGAGGAATGCTGAAAGAATGAGCATGCTAGCCCGAAATTCAAAGCCACTATCTTATGGGTTGCCTTCGCGATGACCAGCGCTGGCTGCGGCCTATGTCCTCCGAAGCTTCAACATCCATTCGACGATTGTTCCAAAACGTCGGCTCATTGAGTTCGACAGAGTGCACCCGTGCAGCCCTGCACCAGCGGCCGCCGACCGCGAGCAAAAGCACCTGCTGCGGCAGCATTATAATAACGTCATTGAAGATCGTTTTATTACAGTGGGATCCGAAAAATCTCCCGCAACATGCGTTCGCCAAGTTGACCTTGGTCAAACTGCGGTCCCCGGAGCGCCATACGGTGGTGACTGCCGGTTATCGAGACCGGCAGCAAAACCTTGTGGGAGAGGAATGATGAAGACAATCGGTCAAAGGAGCCTCGCGGCGGCTCTCGGCTTGGCTATTGCCCTTAACTCGTCGGCAGTGGCTTCGGCCCAGCAGCAGACCCCGGATACCCCAAAGGATGCGCCCTCTCAGCAGACTGAGCCTGCCCAGCCAGCGCCAGGCATGGGACAGGGAATGATGCGGGACGGCATGGGCCATAGCAGGATGGGCCGGAAGGGGATGGAAAGCGACCACGACAGGATGGGCGGCCGGATGCACCGAGGCGGTTCGGATTCGAAGCAGGATGCACCCTCGACCACCGGTGCTAGCCCGTCGACTAATTCGAGCACCGCACCGCACTCTGGCTCTAAGTAATCGTCCTTCAAGATTGCCAGACAGCTCGATCGACCTCTCCGGGCTGTCGGCGATCTGAACCGCCCCGGGATTGCCCGAGGCCGTTTAGGTTAAGTTATACTGCCATGGCCTGTTGTTCAGCATGGCGTAGTAGCGTTGCGGGGCTTCGGCCGGCGGTATGTTGTCAATGGGTTCCAGCGACCTGCGGTTGTGAACCAATAGACCGTTCGAAGGTGGCGAACTCGACGGCCTCCAAGTTTCGCCATGGACCTCGACGGTGGATCACTTCGGCCTTGTAGAGGCCGTTGATGGTTTCGGCGAGAGCATTGTCATAGGTTCCGACGCTGCAGACAGAAGCTCGACGCTGCTTCCGCCAGGCGCTCGGTATATTTGATCGAGACGTATTGGGCGGATTCCAACGGTCGTCGCAACACCCTGAAGTGGAAGTTGCGATGAAAGATAGACGTTCGGCGCGGTCAGAACGAGCGCCATTGCCATTGGCAGGCCGGCCGTCTGCGGCCGGACGCGATGAATAGCATCGATGTTGGAAGGCGATTGCCATAGGCCAGAGCAGCGAAGATGCTGCGTTTGAGGCCGGATTTTAGCAACCGGTCGGAAGCAGATTATTCCGAAAGGCAGGCGGCATGCCACCAGCGATGTTCAGATCTTCGGCCAAGCCTCTCTCCAGGCGCTGTGTTTCCTCGGCTGAACGCGAGGAAATTGCCCGACTAAAGGTGCAGGGCCTTCAGCGATGCGAAAAGCCCTGGGCAGCGCGGCACCAACGAGAACACCAACGGGTTAGCTGCGGCAGTACTTTCCGAAAGGCACAGACCTGAGCATCCACAGCGCCGACGAGATATCCGCTGTAGCAGCGGCTCTCAATGAGCGACCCAGAATGATACTGGGCTGGAAAACGCCGGCAGAAGCGCTTGACGAATTGCTGTCATGAGTAAAAACGAATTGGTGTTGCGACTACCGAGAGCCAAAGGACGTTCGGCCTTGGCGCCTTGAACTGGCAGTTGACGTGATCCAGGGGGCATGGCGCGGCCTTGTTGCTGATCGTGGTTTTGACGGTTTCGCCGCGGATTATCCCTCGCAAGCCCATGTGCCGCATCAGTCGCGACACTGTGCAACGAGCAACATCGAAGCCTTCGCGCTTGAGCTGTCGCCAGATCTTGCGCACGCCATAGACCCGGAAGTCCTCACCGAAGACTCTCCGAACCTCGATCTTCAGCTTGGCATCCGGCCTGGCGCGCGCCGACAGCCTGGCTGAATCGCGCCGCTTGAGGGGGCGATCGGCAACCCTTGCAGATCGGCTCGACTCCATAAACCTCGCGGTGATCGTCGATGAACGCGATCATGGTACCGGCGGTCGAACTCCGCCATCGCAAAATATGCCGACATCTTGCGCAGGATCTCATTGGCCTGGGCGAAGCTCGCCCTTCTTCCGCTCAAGCAATCGTTCCCTCGTTTGATCGACTCGGGGTCCTCGCAGTGATCATTGTGATCCGAACATTTATGAGCTTTTCGCTGCAGATCGAAATCGAAGGCCGCTTGCCTTGGCGGCAGCATGCGGCTGCGCCGGACGATACGGATCGTGCCGGTTTCTGAACCTGCGGGTTGCCACTCGCTCCTATTTTCAGTTCGAAATAGCCCTCGAATTTTCCATCGGGGCACCGGCATGTCCGACGAGGATCCAAGCTCCTAGCCAAGCATTCACCCCGATTTTCCGAGAGGCCGCCTGTCCGCTCGCAATCAACTATTCGTGTAATAATCTAATAGGTTATCCGTCTTTCTGAATTGATCTGCGTCAACCTGCCCTGACTTCGAAATGGTAGGTGAATGATGGGTGATCATCAACAGGGATTGGAGCCGTCCATGGAGAATATGAAAAATTTCGTCGGAACCGCAGTCGCGCTCGTCGTCCTGGGTCTGGCGCCAGCCGCGCCGTCAACGGCAAGAGCAGCGGCTGCAAATCCCTTGCAGCTTGCGATGATGGACGAAATGAAAATGAAGTCCGACTCATCCAACAGCTCGGGCGGCATGGGCGGCCAGTCCGGCAACCAATCCCAGAACATGGGCGGCATGGACGACAGGATGAAGATGCCCATGCAGAGGCCGATGGGCGGAATGGGGCCGATGGGTGGAATGGGGCAATCCGGCGGCCAATCCCAGAACATGGGCGGTGGCATGGATGACATGATGCGGATGATGCGGATGATGCACGGTCAGATGCCCTCACCCAAAGCCGGTATGGCGCCCGACGCCGGGGTTACCGTAAGCGGACCGGCGGACGTGACTGAGCGGCTGGAAGGGCGGATCGCCTTCCTGAAGGCCGAGTTGCAGATCACTGACAAGCAATCGGCTGATTGGAACCTCCTAGCCGATGCGCTACGCTCCAGCCGCCAGCATTTGCTGGATGCACGCAAACTCCTCGTCGTGGATGAGAAAATTTCGGGTTCCGAGCGGATCGAGCATTACGAGCGCCATCTGGCGGAACGCCTGGAAGCGATCAAGGCAGCTCGCACCGCCTTCAATCGTCTATATGCGAACCTGAGCGACGACCAGAAGAAGACGGCAGACGCCATCCTACTGCCCTTGATCGCGACGTTCTGACGATGCCTTGAAAGCAGAGGTCATGTCGAGAGTCGTGTTGTCTTTCGGATGTCGACGTGCCCTCGGTGCCTTGGCCTTTTGGGGCTGGTTTGCTGCGAGTACGGTATTCGCCAGCGTCTCGCCGAACGGTGCCATATCTCAGCGGGAGAGCGCCCAGGCTATCGGGCCAGGGTTCGCGATTGATGCCGCGGACGATCGGCGCGGGGTTGAATGGTCAAACGGAAGGCGGCAATTCGCCCAATCGGCAGATGAACATTCGGCGCATCATCCCGGCGGTTCGAATCCCGGAGCTGATGCCGCACCTCAGTCGAATAGCCCAGCTACTCCACCAAGTACTCCAGGCGTCGGCTCACCGGGGCCTTCATCAAGCGCGCCGAACTCCGGCATGATGAACATGATGGGCGAAATGATGGGCCGCCCACGCAAGGAGTTCTATCCATCGTTGATGGAGATGCCGCCGCTTTCGCCGGAGCAGCGCCTCAACCTGGAATCTCAGGCTCGCGGCCGGATCAATTCAGACATTGATGGCATCTCGGCCGCCGAAAAGAATTTGCGGCATGCAATCGCGGGGGATGACATCGGCGCGGCGGATCAGGCGGCGAAGCAAATCCGCGATTCCCTCAACCAGGTCCAGAGCGGAGTTACCGCGCTGCGGGCGCTGAATGAGGGAAGGCCTCCGCAACAGATCGCGCAGAGTTGGTTCAAATCTCAGATGAACCTCGCGACGCCTGAACAGCTTCACGGGAATACGGATGGCCTGTTCGGAATCTCCTGGTTCCACGTCATTACAATGGCGCTCCTCGCGATCTTCTCTGCCGGAATGCTTATTGTCTATGTGCAGCGGATGCGCAGGGCCAATGCGCTTGTTGATCGCCTGACTCGCGCGCCGGCGCCCGGGCCGTCATCGCCTCCTGCCGCTCCGGCGTCTCCAGCGCGCGGGGCGACGGACCTCAAGGCTCCGATAGTTCCGCCACGAGCGAGCGTGAGTGGCCAGCCAACTTACGTTGGGAGCGGGCCCCTTCCATCCGAGTCTGGCAGACGCAGCGCTGCGGCGAAGCCGGGCGGCCTCTGGAAGGGTAGGCTCAGAGTTTGTGCGATCTACAAGGAAACGCCCAGTGTAAAAACATTCCGCCTTCAGGACCCTGCGGGAGACGCTATTCCATTCAGCTTCCTGCCCGGTCAGTTTTTGACCTACTCCGCCGAAATCGATGGAAAGACCGTCCGGCGGTCTTACACGATCGCATCGTCTGCTGCCCAGACCGCTTACGTGGAAACCACGATCAAGCGCGAGGACGGCGGAGTTTTTTCCGATTACATGCACGACCAGATCAAGGAGGGGGACTTCCTTGAGGTGATGGCCCCTTCGGGCTCGTTCACCTTCACGGGAAAAGAATCCGATAGCGTGGTGCTGATCGGCGGCGGCGTGGGAATCACGCCGTTGATGGCTGCAGTGCGGTACCTGTCCGATATTGCATGGCCGGGGCAGATCTTTCTGGTTTATGGCGCACAAACCACGGAGCACTTCATCTTCAGGGATGAACTGGAGTTCCTGCAGCGCAAGATGAACAATTTGCATGTTGCTGCGACCATGGTGCGGGCCGCAGGTACTTCATGGATGGGTGCCGAGGGTCAGATCACCGGCGATTTCTTGGTGCGATCCGTGCCCGATTTGGCGAAGCGACGGGTTCACCTGTGCGGCCCTCCGAGGATGATGGAGGCGCTCAGGAAGTTGCTTGGCGAGCTCGGTATCCCGCCCGAACAGATCAAGACCGAAGCATTTGGTCCTGCGCTCGGAGCTGTCCCTCCTCCGGGAATGACGATCATCGAAAAACGCAAGTCCGAAAGTGGCACCGACCATGATGGCGCGCGAGCGATCGGGCCGGCCACAGCATCAATTCGCTTCGCCAAGTCGGACAAAGTTGCTCCGTTGCCTCCGGACAAGAGCGTCCTCGAAGTCGCCGAGTCGGTCGGCGTGCCGATCGATTTCTCCTGCCGTGCAGGCATCTGCGGAGTCTGCAAGACTCATCTCCTGGAAGGGTCCGTCACGATGGAGGTACAGGAGGCGTTGACGGAGGGAGACAAAGCGCAGGGCATGATCCTGGCCTGCCAGGCCAAGTCGATCGGAAATCTGGTCGTCGAGGCTTAATATGAGCGAAAGAGGACGCCTCATCGTCGATATCGTCCTCGCGAGCCTCTTGCTGCTCGTTCCCGCCTTTTTGCTTCATTCCGATTCGAGATTTGCTGGCAGCCTGGCCGGCTTTGCCTTGGGCACGTCCGCCGCGACGCTGATGGTTCTTCTCCTCGTCTATCCGCTCACGAAATACAGCCGAAGCTTCAGGACGCTTGTCACGCGGCTGGTATCGATGAAGGTCCTCCTCAGCTTTCACGTTTATGCCGGCATTGCCGCATCATTTTTGGCTATTCTTCATAGCGGCCATAAGTACGAAAGTCCGATAGGAATAGGCCTCATCGCCAGCATGCTGGTCGTTGTGGTGACCGGATTCGTGGGTCGATACTACCTGCCGCAGACCGCCACCGAAATTCGAGAGCAACAAGCTTATCTGTCAACTTTGCGGTCCGCCTATGACCGGACGGCGCTCAACCTGTCCTCTCGCGAAATGGCCGATCCTGACGGTCCTCAGGTAGGAACAGCAGCTCTGCAAGAGGTACCGATGTTGCAGCTCGTCGACGGCATTGCGGATCTAGAATACGCGATTGGATCTCAAGAAGCCGTCAAGAAGATATTCATGCAGTGGATCGGCCTCCACGTGATTGCGGCAATTGCAATGTACGCGCTGCTGGCGCTGCACATCGCCGGCGAAGTCTATTACGGACTGCGGTGGCTTACGTGAGCGTGCGCTCTTTCATCTATATGGCCCTTGTGACGCTCGCCATCACAGGCGTGGCGGCGATATCGATCGGTTTGTACCGCGACGGTTCCCTGGCGGTTTCCGGCTGGACAGATGCCGTCGTCCCTGGCCCGCTTTCGGAAAAGCATGCGTTTCTGTCCAAGAAATGCGAAACGTGCCATACGCCAACGAAGGGCGTCCAGGCGTCCGCCTGCATAGGCTGTCATACGACGGCCGCCGCCGATCTGGGCAAGCAGTCGACAGCTTTTCACGCGACGAGCAAAGAGTGTAGGGGATGCCATATCGAGCATAAGGGCGGCGTCCGCCCCACCAGGATGGATCACGTGGCGCTCCTGCGCATCGGGGCATTTTCGTCAGCCCCGAACACCTCCGCCCGCGCAATCACCGAGCAGATGGCGGTTGATCTAAAGGAATTCCTTCGATTGCCAAAGTCCGACCAACGGGAAAAGGCAAGTCTCGACTGCGCCAACTGTCACAGCAATCGAGAGCCGCACCGCGGGCTGTTCGGACGTGACTGCGCGGGCTGCCACGAACTCGGTTCCTGGCGGATTGCGCAATTCCTGCATCCTTCACCGGCCTCGAAGGAATGCGCGCAATGTCATCAGGCGCCGCCCAGCCATTACATGGAACATTTTATGATGGATAAAGTGCTCACCGGTCAGATGCATGCCACCGTAAAGGAGTGCTTCCTTTGCCACCGCACCGATTCCTTCAATGACATCAAGGGTATCGGCTGGTATAAACACCACTGAGGAGAAAACCCGATGCCGCCTCTGATGTTATCGCCTCAACTTTCCCGTCGATTCGTCTGTGCAGCCGTTCTTGGACTGGTGATGGCGCCCGTTCCGCTCCCGGCCGCATCTTCCGAGGTACTTGTGCACAAGGATCCTAGCTGTGGCTGCTGCGGAGCTTGGGCCAAGCATCTCGAAGCTGCCGGATTGGCCGTTAAGGTCATGGAACGAGGGACCTGAATGGTATCCGCCGCCGTTTAGGCGTACCCGCCGATTTGGGAGCGTGCCATACCGCAGAAATCGGCGGCTACGTTGTGGAAGGCCACGTTCCGGCGATCGCCATCAGAAGGCTGCTTGAGGAACGGCCGGATGCGGCCGGCATCGCTGTTGCCGGAATGCCATCGGGATCTCCTGGGATGGGTGGCAAACCCGAGCGGTATTCAGTCGTTTTATTTGGTCCAAGCGGCCGCCGCACATTTATGCAGTTCGTCGGCTTGGAGGCAGTCGGATAGGTGCGGGTCGGTATGCGGAGCGAAGACGAACGAGGTCTGACCCACCGCAAGCAATCGCCGGCATACGTGCTCTTTGCCAGCACATTTGCGCGCGACTTCTACGCCGTCGTACCTACGCACACAGAGATTCCAAATTTGCTGTTGGGCCCAGGTTTGGCGGTTCGTTCGCATTTTGAAAGGAAGCGATGCGCGTCAAGCTTGCCTGCGGAGAAAGTCCGTCGCTAATGCCCTCAGCCGGGACGGCTATTATCTGTTTACGGGCCAGGAGTTTGCACCCGTAACTCAACACGGTAGGGGCCCGTAGGTAGTTGATGCGGCGGCAGAGTTGATTTGAATCAAGAGTTGCGGGCTAGCAGCTTGTAAAATTGAGATGTTCAGGAAGCGCTGCGCTGCGAAACGAAACAGGCGAAAGCCAATATTTCCGAGGCGTGCGAGCAACGGCAAGCGCCGAGGTAAACATGAACAAGAGCGTCACTCTCTGCCTCATCGTGCCCCTGCTCGCTATCGTGCCCTCGGTCGAGGTCATGGCCGGCGCCACCATTTCGGACCGGCGTTACTGGCCGAACGAAGCGCGTGGCTCGCCGGCCCAAGCCGTTGAAATATCTCCGCCATACACATACCCAGTGCTCCCGCTGGACCCCGGTCAGCCGCGCATCGGGCCGCGGAGGAAGGCTGGGAAAAATCGATAGGAACCGGGCCCGGCCGAAGGAAGAAGGCGTCGTCCAGGCGCAATTTGCCTATTTTCTTAGGTTGCTTGCTATTGGCGGTCGCTTAACCGAAGCTATATTCTGAAGCAAGTTGGTATCAGATGGGTAGCTTGACGCGACCAAAGCGAAGATGGTGGGGATGGCTTTTCGCCGTCGCATATCTGCTTGGGTCGATATCGCCTTCGCTGGCCCTGCCCTTTGCCATCGGCCAACATGACGTCGCTGCTCAACACACCAACCAATCCCGTGCGCTCGGGGGATGTCATGAGCACCACCGCACGAGCGCCGAACCGGCGCAGCATTTGGATGATGTGGCGGCGGGTGCGGATTCCGACGAAGTCGCCCAGGCGTACCGATATGAAGTCGCCCGTGGATTCCGAGAGGATGTCGCCCACCTT
>NZ_JBYSYD010000010.1:0-70954 GCF_058782905.1 Bradyrhizobium sp. FW305-F6 | reverse complement strand
CCGATCCAGAATGCCTTCGTCGAGAGCTTCAACGGGCGTATGCGTGATGAACTACTCAACGAGACCCTGTTCTTCGAACTCGACGACGCCAGGGCAAAGATCGCGGCGTGGGTTGCCGACTACAACGGCGACCGCCCGCACTCATCGCTGAAATACCTCACCCCGGCGGCCTATGCTGCCACATTCACCGCAACGGGCGATCGGCTGCGCAACCCCGACCAGCTCCGCCGATCGCCCGTTGCTCCACCTGCGCCAATCGGCGTACAAACCCCCGAGACTCTAATTGCCTCTGGATGAAAACTCAGGGGCAGGTCACTTGCCTTGAATCTCTGCAAGCGAATAGCCGACCGCCTTGAGGAAGTTGTCGTTCGCCTTGATGATCGTCCCATCAAGCTTGAATTCGATGATGGCTTGGGACCGATCAACTGCTTGGGCGGTAGCCAAGGCATCTTCGATGGACTATTGTTCCGGCGAAACATGGCAAATCCTTCCACTCAGCAATCGAGTAAGGATGTGCCGACCTCGTAAAGGAATTGCTAACCTGGTGACGATCCCCGTATTTTCACGATAGGCGCGGGCAGGCGCAACCAGAGCAATGGGCGGTGACGCAGGCGCTTCAGCCGTTCCGCGACTCCCCATTATGCGGATATGAATTGTTTCCTATGGGCCGGTACGGTAGGTTCTTCGGCTAGGGATTAACGTCCCCCCTACCCATCGCTTGGCAGCGCTGGCAGGCATGCTCCCAGGCGTCAAAACTGACCGCTGGTGCGTCTTTAGGATTGACCGGCATTACGAAGGGATCATCGCCATGGGCCACGTAGGACTGCCACAAGTCGTCTGCGGACATACCTGGCTTAAATGCTTCGGCAAGCCATTCATCGACGATGGCTCGGCAGGCCGCCAACGCCTCTTCAGCGGTCTCGAACGTGCCATGGTTGAGGCGTTCGGATTCATCCATAAATTTATAATTGTCGTCGATCAGGACTCGATATTTCACGACGCATCCTTGGCGACTGACCCAGCCCGGCAACCGCAGCCGGACAGGACAAGGGATATGTAATATATCCCATGTCCGTCCAGCCGCTTTCGGGTTCAGTCGGACATAATTTTTATGTAATGGGACATGTCCGGCTCGGCTAGTGAAGAAGAACGGCGTCCGGCAAGCCGTAGAGGTCGCGATATAGCACAATCTTGCCGTCGCGCTTTAGTTCGGCTTCAGCACGCCGAAAACGCTTGCTGAGAGTGTCTTCCTTAGCGTCCGGTTCTGTTGTTCTGCAATCGGCGTAGTACTGCTCACGCCAGACGTTCGGATGCACGACCATGGTCGGGGCTTCAGAGGACGGTTCACCTCGCGCCTCGATAGCTCGGCTCAATGAAGAAAGCGCTGCTTCGGCCACCTTTGGAGGCTTCTGTCCATCGATCTGCACGACAATCGGCGCGGAAGTTTCGTCGCCGTCCTGGCCTATACCGAGCGTGACGCTTTCCAGCTTGAAATGCGTGATTACGCCGTCCTGCCCATCATTAGCGCCGGTGCATTCAAACGTGTATTGCTTTGCAGCCCCGCTACCCGTCGCCTTTATGCCGAACGAAACGTCTATCGCGCCGTCCAAATCGATTGCCCCTTTGCCGCGATCATCAGACCAAGGCGAATGATGAATTATGACAACGTGAGCACCAGTCGCGCGGCTAAGAACATCTATCGACTGTACGTATCGTCCCATGTCGCGTGATTGATGCTGGTCGCCCGGACCGAACGTTCTTGTTAGGGTGTCAACGATGACCATCACGCAGCCAGAAGGCCGCGACATATTTCCGGCCCTTACCGTGGAACAGAATCTTATCTTGGGCGAGAAGAAGCCTAGAGGTGCCTCATCGAAAGCCCAGTGGTCCTTGGACGACATGTATCGCTTTTTCCCGCATCTGAAAGAACGCCGATATATCCCCGCGGGGGTGCTTTCAGGTGGCGAGCAGCAGATGCTCACGCTGTGCAGGACGCTTATGGGAAATCCAGACATGATCATAATCGATGAGCCCACGGAAGGACTCGGCCCCCGCATTGTTCACCTTGTCGGCGAGTATTTGGTTGAGCTGAGAAATAGAGGAATTTCGGTGCCCTTGGGACGGAGAATGAGAACCAGGACCAGCAGGATATATGGCAGCATCGGTGCCATCTGTGCAACGGTAATGCGGAGAACGGTGCCGCGCAGCGCGGTCTCTTGGATTCCGAGCGCCGTCAGCAGGGTGAGAACAGAATAGTCCAGCGATACCGCAAAGGTCTGCACCATTCCGATCAAGAGGGATGCAATCAGGGCGCCGGCGAGCGAGCCTAGCCCACCAACGACCACAACAACGAAGATGATGCTGCCGACAGTGGCGGCCATGCCGGGCTCGGTGACAAAGGCATTGCCCCCGATCACACCCGCGAGCGCGGCGAGACCACAGCCTCCTGCAAACACCAGCGTAAACACGCGGGGAACGTTGTGGCCCAGTGCCTCGACCATGGAAGGGTGTGTTAAGGCGGCCTGAACGACGAGGCCCACACGTGTCCTTGTCAGAGCGAGATAAATTGACAGCACATGAGCGACGCAACGAGCATCATTAAACCGCGATAGATCGGAAAGGAGGTGCCATAGAGCGTAAACAGCGGGCCGACGGTGCTGCACGCCATGAATGCCGCCCACACCAACGCGTATGGGATTTCCGTTCATGACGTCGCGATGCCGTTGACGCCGATGTTTCACGTCAACGCCGGAGGCCTTCCCTATATTGCTCCGCTTTGCGGTGCGGCTTTGGTTCTCGTTGGGCCTAAAATTGATGGTGAGATCATGCAGTCTCTTATTGAGTCGGAAAGGGGTGAGTTTCACCACGGGCGTACCGACAATGGTCACGATGCTGATGGAGTATCTAGATCGCAGCGGCAAGCGTATTGATAGTCTGAAGCGTGCTGTGATTGGCGGGTCCTCCGTGCCCGCAGCGATGATCGATCGCATGCGTACCCAGTACGGCTGCAAAATCATGCAACTCTGGGGAATGACGGAGACGAGCCCCGTTGGGGCGCTTTGCACGGAAACGCCGGCTGCGGCGGCCCTGCCGGAAGCGATTCGACGAGAAATAATGTTGAAGGCCGGGCGCGTGTTATTCGGAGTGGAGGTCAAGCTCGTAAGCGATGAAAGCGTGACCGCGTCTCCAGAACGAAGCCGGCAAGGTGCATTGTGGGTACGTGGTCCTTGGACGGCGAAGGCGTATTTCAAGCAGGAAGATCTGCCAATAATGGACAAGGAGGGCTGGTTTCCCACTGGGGACGTGGCTGCGCTGGACGAGTACGGTTTTCTTCAGATTCTGGATCGCACAAAAGACGTCATAAAATCTGGAGGAGAGTGGATTTTGTCGACCGATATCGAGAACATGGTGTGCGGGCATCCCGAAGTCCGTCAGGCCGCTGTCATCGGCGTGCACCATCCAAAATGGGAGGAGCGGCCCCTGCTGATCATTGTTCCCGTGCCCGGGACTTCGCCGACGAAGGAGGGCTTGCTCGACTATCTAAGGCCGAGAATCGCCAGTTGGTGGATGCCGGATGATGTCGTGTTCATTGAAGAGATGCGGATGACGGCGACGGGGAAAATTCGGAAGACGTCACTACGCTGTGTTGCCCGAAAAACAGAGCTCGAGCAGACCTCAGCAGCCGCCACAGCGCAGCGGATGATCATCGCGGAATTTGATAAGCACAGCGTTTGTCTTGGTCACCCTAGACCGTACCGGCTCGTGGTCGAGGATCTCGCTGACCGTCTCATCGATCGGATGCGGCGCGCCGCCACAGCCAGTCAAGCCTAAAACTAGCAGGACGGTAGCCTGGCTTCGCGCACTTACCTCGATCGAGAAACATGCCGGTGAAGGTATCCGGACCGCTTCGCCGAGGTTGTCGATCGGTACGGAGGGCCGGCATTTCAATAGGGTCGACGCGGAACTGCCAGTGGGGCCGCTGCGAATAGATCTCCACAATTGAGGGAGCGGCCGAGGCGGATCGAACGTCCATCTCATTAAGCGGAAATCAAGATTTCGTGCACCGTTGACAGGCCTGCATACGATGGAGTAAATCTAACGTATGTTAGAAAAGTTGCTTCAAGGGGTGGATAATGTCTAGCGCGGATCATCAACCGCCGGCAGATCCGGCGTGGTTCACTTCCCCGACAAACTTTGTCGATAGCGATAGCGCCGAGGTGAGGGCTTTCGTAGAGTCTGCTTTGCGCAACCTGAACTCCAGCGCTTCCGATACCGAAAAGGCAATCCGACTGTTCGAAGCGGTGCGCGATGGCATCCGATATGATCCCTACACGTTTGAACTGAGCCCCGATGCTTATCGCGCTAGCGTGGTGGCAGGGGCGGAGTCTGCTTTTTGTGTGCCCAAGGCGATCTTGCTGACCGCCTGCCTACGTGCTGTTGGCATTCCCGCTGCATTGGGCTTCGCCGACGTTCGTAACCATTTGAATACGCCAAAGCTAACCGAGCTGATGCAAACGGATCTCTTCATTTACCACGGATACGTGCAGCTGTGGCTCGACGGGAGGCCCTACAAGGTTACGCCGGCCTTCAACATGGAGCTATGCAAGCGCTTCGGAGTAAAGCCTCTTCTCTTCGACGGGACGTCTGACGCTCTGTTTCACGAGTTCGACGAAAAGAATCAGAGGCACATGGAATATGTTCATGACCGGGGCTTGTACGTGGATGCGCCAATCGACGAATTCCTGGCGGCGTTCAAAGCAACCTATCCCAAGTTGGAGGAATTCAACCGTTGCCGGATCGCGGGGCAGAGCGGCTTTGACGATGGTTTTGCGCCGACGGAGGAAGGGCATCGGCCGTGAAGTACTTGGAGGATTTCAAGGTCGGACAAATTTTTGCGTTCCGCACCCCTCCCTTAAGCAAGGACGAGATAATTTCGTTCGCCAGGGAATGGGATCCGCAGCGGCTGCATACGGATGAATACTATGCCAAGCAAATCCATGGCGGTCTGATCGCATCGGGGTTCCAGACACTCCTCCTCGTATTCAGGCCGATTATGCGGGACTTCATGACGGGGGTCGCAAACATCGGTGGTTTGGGTTTCGAGAGACTATCTTGGAACGCGCCTGTGCGGGCGAATGAGCCGCTTGATGTTACATTGAAGATGCAGGCAGTGAGGCCCTCCCAAACCAAGCCCGATCGGGGTGTCGTCAGCTACCGTGTCGAAGCGCGCAACATGGCAGGAGAGCCCGTGCTGACCGTCGATACCGCCGCGATGGTTAAGCGAAAGGCAGGGCCGCCGTCATGAGCAATGTGAGGGCGCATTCACAGGACGATTTGCGGATGCTGCGCGGAAGCGTGCGCACACTCTTTGAGCGCGCGGGCGGCATCGCACGCGCCCGTAACGCTCGCGACAAGGGCTGGGACCGACAGGTGATGAACGAACTGGCCCATGCTGGCGTGCTCGGTGTCGCCGCCCCAGAAGCGGTCGGCGGACTTGGCATGGGACTTACAGCGGCCGGTGTGATCGTGGAAGAAGTTGGTCGCGCGCTCACGCCCGAACCGGTGGTGTCAGCCATCGCACTTGCGATCGGAATGATTCAACGGGTATGTCCTGGCGATGCGATGCTCGCTACGGCTATCAGTGGCAAAATCGCCTGCGCCCTCGCGTGGCAGGAACGTGGTCTTCGAGGTTACTCTGACCAAATGGCATGCCGTTTCGACGGTAAAGTGCTGAACGGCTCAAAGGCCTGGATTGCCGGGGCCGTCGGCGCGGATCAATTGCTCGTGGTTGCGCAAAATGATTCGAAGCCCGTTCTCGTTGCCCTCGACGCTGATGGCAAGGGGATCTACTCGGAGCTGCGGCGACAGTCCGACGGAAGCCAGCTCTGCGACATCGGCTTTGTCGACGCCCCAGGTAAATTGCTGGCCGAAGGCTCGGTGGTATCGGAAGCGTTGTCCACCGTCGTCGCCGACGCCACGGCGCTCGCCGCCGCCGAGCTGGTCGGCGTCAGCGCTAAAGCACTCGAACTGACCCTCGATTATGTGAAGACGCGCGAGCAGTTCGGCAAGCCAATCGGGTCGTTTCAGGTCATCCAGCACCGCGCCGTAGACCTGTATGTCGCTCAGCAGGTGGCCGAGGCGGGGGTGAGCGAGGCGCTGGCACGGATGGATGTGAGCGCCGATCAGGGTGCGCGCATACGTGAGGCGAGCCGCGCCAAAGCTCGCGCCTGCAGCACGGCCAAGAGGATCACCCGGGAATCGATTCAACTCCACGGTGCAGTCGGCTATACGGACGAGTTCGACATCGGCTTGTTTCTGAACCGTGCGCTTGTGCTTTCGGCCTGGCTCGGGGATGCCGCCTACCACCGGGCTCGTTGGATGGACGCTCTTGAGGCAAATGAGGCAGGTCGATGACCGACTGGAATGCACTGAGTGACGAAGCGTTCCGCCGCCAGGTTCGCACCTTCTTCGAGACCGAGTATCCCGAAGAGCTACGCCATCTGCCGCATCGGGCGAAGTTCGCCGAGATCCGCCAATGGCACGAGAAGCTCTACGCCAAGGGCATGGTCGCGCCTGCTTGGCCGGTCGAATATGGCGGCATGGGTCTGGAAGCTTCGAAGCTCCTCATCTTTTATGAAGAGCAGCAGCGCTGGGGCGTGACGCGGGGCCGCGACATGGGTGTACAGATGGTCGGCCCCCTTATCATCAAGTTTGGCACCCAGGCGCAGAAACACTACTGGCTGCCGCGTATCCTTACTTGTGAGCACATCTGGTGTCAGGGCTACTCCGAGCCGGGCTCGGGGTCCGATCTCGCCAGTCTGCGCACGAGTGCCGTGATCGACGGCGATTATTTCGTGATCAATGGGCAGAAGATCTGGACCACGATGGCTCATGACGCCACGCACATCTTTATGCTGGTGCGCACCGATTCTCATGCGCGAACAAAACAGGAGGGCATCAGCTTCTTGCTCGCCGAAATGAACCAGCCGGGCATCGAAGTTCGCACGATCACGACGCTCGCGGGTGAAGACGAGTTCTGCGAGGTATTCTTCGACAATGCTCGCGCGCCCCGCGAAAACCTGGTTGGCGAACTGAACAAGGGTTGGACGATGGCCAAGGCCCTGCTCGGCTTCGAGCGAATCTTCATCGGTGCGCCCAACCTGGCGCAAAACGCACTTGTTCAGTTACGGACGATTGCGCAAGGGCGCTGCATGTTCAGCGATCCGGTGTTCCGCGATCGCTTTGCGAAAGTCGCTCTGGATGTTGAGGATCACGCGGCGCTCTATAGCCGCTTCGCCGACCAACTCAAGCGCGGCGAAATGCTCGGTCCCGACGTGTCGATGCTGAAGATCTGGGTCACTGAGACGTTCCAAGAGATTACCGAACTCATGATCGAATCCGCCGGACCTGACGGTGGCCTGATCGGTCCCTTACAGCTCGGCAATGTCGGTGTTGACGTGCTGGCGAACTTCTACAAGGCGCGACCGACCACGATCTACGGCGGGACGAATGAGATCCAGCGCAATATCTTGTCGAAAGCTGTTCTCGGCTTGCCTGGCTGATAGATAATTGCCCTACATTGAAGGAGGAAGAGCACCCATGTCTGACAGCTATGCCAAATACAACAAACTGAAATTCGACTATCCGGCGGACCGTGTTCTTCGGATCACGTTCGATCGTCCCGAAACCTTCAACTCCGTGGATGCGGAAACGCACACGCAAATGACCGACATGTGGATTGATGTCGACCGCGACCCCAACATCAACGCGGTTATCGTGACGGGGGCTGGCAAGGCGTTTTCGGCGGGGGGAGATTTCAGCCTGATCGAAAGGATAGCGGGCAACTTCGACGAGATGATGAGAACCTGGAAGGAAGCCAAGGATCTCGTTTACAACATCATCAATTGCAACAAGCCTATCATCTCGGCGATCAATGGCCCAGCCGCGGGTGCGGGGCTCGTTGTCGGAATTCTGGCTGACGTGTCGATCGCAGGCAAGCGAGCCAAGATTGTTGACGGGCACCCCCGCCTGGGGGTTGCCGCAGGTGACGTAGCGGCGATCATTTGGCCGCTGCTCTGCGGCATGGCCAAGGCAAAGTATTATCTTCTGACGTGCAAGGCAATCTCCGGCGAAGAGGCCGAGCGCATTGGCTTGGTATCCATGTGTGTCGACGATGATCAACTGCAGCAAGTCGCTCTCGACACTGCAGTTGAGTTGGCAAACGGCGCGCAAAGCGCGATCCGCTGGACGAAATATTCACTGAATAATTGGTTGCGCCAGGCCGGGCCAATCTTCGACGCTTCCACTGCGTTCGAGATGCTGGGTTTCATGGGCCCTGACGTCAAGGAAGGCGTGCTGTCACATCGGGAGAAGCGCGCTCCGAATTTTCGCAAGGACTGCCCTATTTAGTTTGCGCGGGAGAGAGGTAGAGCATATGCCCGACGCGATTTACCGGAAGATCGCTGCAGCCTATGGCCAGGCGGCACGTAAGGCGCCCGGCCTAAAGGCACGCTTCGATGCGGCGGGTTTCGACCCGGCAAGCATCAGATCATTGAGGGATCTCTCTCGCCTGCCGGTTCTGAAGAAAGAACAGCTCCTGGCACTCCAAAGGGAAAATCCGCCCTTTGGAGGCTTTCTCGCAGCCGATCTCGAAAGCCTGTCGCGGATCTATGTGTCGCCCGGGCCGATCTTCGAGCCCTCATTGGCGGGAGGTGGCGGGCACGGCCTCGAGGAGCTGTTCAAGGCTGCGGGGATCACGGTGGGCGATCTCCTCCTGAACACATGGTCCTATCATCTGGTCCCGGCAGGTCTTTTGTTCGACGAAGCAGCGCGTGCAGTCGGCGCGACGGTCATTCCCGGTGGTACGGGAAACCGTGAGCTGCAGGCGCAGATCATCGTTGAAACCGGCGTGACCGCGGTCTGCGCCAGCACGGCATTCTTCCTTACATTGGCGGATACGGTAATCGAGGCGTATGGGCGGAACGCTTGGAAGGTCAGATCAGCATTCCTCGGCGGCGAGATGGGCAACTGGATGGCGAAACGGCGTCGTATCGAAGCGGACTATGGCGTTACAACCTGGGCCGCCTATGCGACGGCCGATCTGGGTCTTGTGGCTTATGAGGATGACGGCGAAGGGTATGTTGCGCATCCCAATCACGTGGTGCAGATCTGCGATCCCATCAGTGGGGAACCCTTGGCCGCCGGCGAAACCGGTGAGATCGTGGTGACCGCACGCGACGCCAACTGGCCGATGATCCGCTTCGGCACCGGAGATAGCGGCTTCGCTCTTGAGAGTGACGGAGATGGTCGCGTTACGCGTCTTTCGGCCTTGCAGGGACGAGTCGGCGCGGCCGTAAAAGTCCGTGAGATTTTCGTCTACCCCCGCGCCATCGAAGAGGTGGTTATCGCGACCCCGGGCGTGCGCGCCGCCCAGGCGGTTGTGACATGCGAGAACGATCGTGATACTGTGCGCCTCTTGCTCGTCGCCGAGCCCGGCGCCGATCGTATTATGGCCCAAACACGTGCCATCGAAGCTTTTGCCACCAGTGCACGAATCCGGGCCGATGGCGTGGAATTCATCGATCTCCTGGAGGAGAACGCGTCGCTGATTGTAAACAAGAAAGACGCTTAGCCGGCGTGAGATCCAGCGCGCAAGGCGCGCCGCCTCGTTCGTTTGCTCGTAGAGGGCAAGTCGCGATGATGAAACGAAGGACCGGCATCGTACTGAAGGCCATCCAACAGCAGGCTCTGCAACATCACAATCAATTCAGACAGCGAATAGTATCCATCGCGTTGGCCCTTTTCAGGATTGAACCACTCTACAGTCCAGTTGAGCGCTCCCAGCATGGCCTGCCGCAAAGGCACAACCTTGATATCGGAGCGCAGCTCACCCGCTTCCTGCGCTTTGCGTAAGCAGTCATCCCAAAGGTTCGCGTATTTGTGTCGTATTGGCTGATGACGTGCTCGCACCTTCTTGGGTAGCTGCCCGTAGATGCGGATATTCGCAGACGTAAATTCGCTCAAACGAAAGAGGTACTCCATATGGGTACGGATCGCTGCGGCGATCCGGCTGCGGTGATCGGGAAACTGATGTGTCTTCGAAATGGTCAACGACATTCCGCGCAGGACCGCTCGCAATCCAATATCGAGCACTTCGTCGAGTATCTCATCCTTTGAACTAAAATGATAATAGATGCTGCCTGCTTCCATGCCGGCTTCTTGCGCGATATCTCGCATTGTTGCGGCCTTGTACCCTCTGTCGCGAAAAATCCGCGCTGCAGCGGAGAGCACTTGGACGCGGGTGCGGGATGATTTGCTGTCGTCGGAATCAATCAGGTCCAGGGTTTCCAGTTCGATTGGAGCTGGCTGTTTCAATGGCATGCCGCGTGCGGTGGACATTCCGTCCAAGAGAAGTTTACAAAGGCGCTCAGACAGCATGCTTACGGGATAGCGCGTCGCATCATACCATTCGACTGTCCAATTCATCGCTCCCAGCACGAACTGCCGCAGCGGTACGACTTTGATGTCGCTCCTAATGTCCCCGGCCGCTTGAGCTTCTGCCAAGAAATTGTCCCACACGGAGGTGTAGGCTTGGCGCAGTGGCCGATGGGCCACACGCATGTCCTGGGGAAGCCTCGAGTAATTTCGGATATTTGCCGAAGTGAAATCACTTTCTTTCAGGAAGTACGTCAGGTGCGCGTCGATCATCAAGGCGAATGTCTGTCGGAAATCCCTGCCGGAGAGCCGGCAATCCTCTCGGACCTTCTGCACGGCGTCGAAAACGTGCCGTACGCCCAATCGAAGGATTTCGTCGAAGATCGCCTCCTTCGACGCAAAGTGATAATATAGGCTACCCGCCTCCATACGCGCAGCCTTCGCGATCTTGCGGAGCGTCGTGGCATCGTATCCTTCATCTCGAAATAGCTTCGCGGCGGCGCTCAGGATGAGGGCGCGCGTCTGCTCCGACTTGCCATGATTTTTTCCAGTAGTTCCAAGCTGCGGTGAGGGCGAATTCATATTGTGTAATTTGCCTCTAGACATCGAAATAGCAAGTGCGATAATCTAACATACGTTAGAATTTGGTCGCCTAAGGTAGAACACCGATGGCGTATCCGCGGAAGGGAGGGGTGATAACCATGCGCGGGCTAAAAGGGAAGCGGACAATCGTAACCGGCGGCGGCAGCGGGATCGGACGCGAAGTATGCAAGCGATTCGCCGAAGAAGGCAGCGAGGTCGCCGTATTCGACACAAATGCCGCGGGTGCGGCTGAAACTGTGAAGATCATAGGGGACGCAGGTGGCAAAGCGACTGCCCACGCCGTTGACATCACCGAACGTGCGGCAGTCGATGCGGCTGTGGCCGAGGTGGAGAAAGGCGGGCCCATCAATGTTCTGGTCAACAATGCCGGCTGGGACGTCCCTCGACTTTTCCTGGAATCCGACGCAACGCTCTGGAAAAAGGTTATTGACATTAACCTCTACGGTCCCCTGAACATGCATCACGCGGTACTTCCGGGCATGGTTAGAAACGGAGGCGGGCGCGTGGTCAATATCAGTTCCGACGCGGGCCGCGTTGGCTCCTCAGGCGAAGCTGTTTACTCGGCCTGCAAGGGCGGCATTATCGCCTTCACCAAGACAGTGGCGCGGGAATTGGCGCGCAAGGGAATACAGCTCAATGCCGTGGCCCCAGGGCCGACCGACACACCGCTTTTCGCCGAATTCTCGAAGGGCGAAGGTGGCGAGAAAATCGCGGAAGGTCTCAAGCGTTCCATTCCGATGCGACGGCTCGCGCAACCGACCGACTACCCGGGGATCATCTGCTTCCTTGCCTCCGACGACGCTGGTTTCATCACCGGCCAAGTGATTTCGGTCTCCGGCGGGCTGACGATGCATGGATGACGCGCGCGACGGCGGCGCCCTCAACTTGTGGATTGATACGGCCGGACCGTGCCGAGATACCGTATCGGATGAAATGGTATGTTTACGCCATCTAAAGACATCCAGGACTGCAGCGCGATCCGAGCTTTTCTCACGCGCTGCGGCCTGACAGATTACGAAAGTCTCGTCGAGTGGGCCGACGCTGAACCCGATTGGTTCTGGTCACAAATTCTCGATCTTGCGAACGTGCGCTTTTCGCGTCGTTACCGAACGTTGCGGGACGTGAGCGGTGGGCTAGCCGGAATCCGTTGGGCCGCGGACGCCACTCTCAACCTCACCGAGACTTGCCTTGACGCTCGTATCGAAGTTGGGCTCGGGGAAAAAGCCGCCATCGACTGGATCGGCGAAGACGGGGAACGGCGCGTCTGGACCTACCGCGATCTCGCCTGCGAAAGCGCCCGGGTTGCCAGCGCCCTGGCCGCCCGCGGCGTAGGCGCGGGTGATGCGGTTGGCATCTACATGCCGATGGTGCCCGAGATCGAAGCGGCCCTCCTGGGCGTTGCGAGGCTCGGCGCTATCGCCGTCCCCCTGTTCTCCGGATACCCGGCGCCGGCCGTGGCGGCACGCTTGAACGACTGCACGGCCAAAGCGGTTTTGACGGCCGATGCGAGTAGGCGTCGCGGCAGGCCTGTTCCCATGGAATCCGTGCTGGTTGAGGCTCTGGCCGACGTATCCAGCGTGCACACGGTGATCAGCCTGCGCCGCTTCGGCGGCAGCGCCGCCGACCCACGGCGGGATCTGGACTGGGCTGCCACAGTCGGGGCCGCAAAGGCGGATTTTGCACCTGTTCCGGTTGCATCAGATGCGCCGCTGATGATTGCCTACACTTCTGGGACAACCGGCCGGCCCAAGGGGGTGGTTCACACGCATCTCGGTGTGCAGGCGGCGGCAACGACCAATTTCTTGTTGTGCCTCGACTTGAAGCGCGAGGACCGGCACCTGTGGATGACCGATATGGGCTGGGTTATGGGCCCGCTGACCCTGATCTCGACGCTTCTGGCGGGCGCGACACTGGTGCTGGCCGAAGGGGCGCCCTCCACGCCGGACGACCCGTTCCGCCTGCTGCGCCTCGCAAGCGAACATGGCGTTACCCATCTTGGCGTCGCGCCCACCTTGGTGCGACAGTTCATGAGAAGCGATCGCGGTCTGCTGACGCGGTACAACCTCTCCGCGCTGCGCATCGTCGCTTCCACTGGCGAGCCCTGGACCGAGGATGCCTGGCTTTGGCATCTAGAACACATCTGCCGCCGCAGGGCTGCGCCACTCAACATCTCCGGCGGTACTGAGCTCTTTGGCGCAATCCTGACGTCGACCGTGCTTCACACGTTGCGGCCCTGCGGTTTTTCCAGCGAGGCGTTGGGCGTCGGGGCCAAAGTGCTACGACCGGACGGGTCCGAGGCGAGGGATGGCGAAGTGGGCGAACTGGTGGTCACCAAACCGCCGCTAGGCCTGACGCCCACGATTTGGCAGGATCACTCGCGATATCTCGAGACCTATTGGTCGGATTATCCCGGCATTTGGCGGCATGGCGATTGGGCGCGCCGCGATTCCGACGGAACATGGTTCATTCTCGGCCGTTCGGACGACACGCTCAACATCGCCGGCAAACGTATCGGCCCGACCGAGATCGAGGCCGCGCTGACTTGCACTGGTAAGGTGATCGATGCTGCGGCAATCGCAGCGCCGGATGATCTGAAAGGCTTCGCTGTGGTGTGCGTGTGCGTACCCTCCGCCGGCGTGAAAACCGACGACACCTTGGTGGAGCAACTGAAGGACAATGTAGCCGCCGCGGTCTCCCAACCTTTCCGCCCGCGCGAGATACACTTTGTCGAGGCGCTGCCAAAGACTCGCAGTATGAAGACCATGCGCCGCGTCGTCCGCGCGGCGTTTCTGGGCGAGAAGCCGGGCGACCTGTCGCCGTTGCAGAATCCCGAGGTCATTGCTCCCATCGCTGCATTGAGGAACAAAGGCCGCTGAACGCCGTCTTGGAAGGGAGCGACAGGCTGCAACTCATCGACCGCCCCGCCAAGGGGGATCCGCCGCTTTGGTATGGTATTGTCGGTCCTTCGAGGCGCGGTGCCCCAACAGGTTTCTTTTCGATAGCTTGGCCGCAATGCCGACGGCCCGCTGCGAGCGGGCTAGCTGTGAGCTTTCAGGAGGTTGTCCATTCGACCGCAACCGTGAACGCTGATGTCGCCAAACACACAGTGATTCGCGGGGGATCGAATGGACACTCACAAGAATGCGCCTCTGACGCCCAAAGGTCGAGAGGCCATGGTGCGCAGTGTTGTTGAAGGAGGGCTCAGCAAGGCCGCAGCCACGCGCCAATTCAACATCACCAACGATTGTCGCCAAGTGGGTCACCCGCTTCCGCACAGAAGGCGTCGATGGGCTGCGGGATCGTTCCTCACGGCCCCATTCATTGCCAGGCCAAACCCCGGCAGCTACATGTGCCACTGTCGAGGCGTTGCGTCGGCAGCGCCACACGGGCAGGCAGATCGCTGCCGAAATCGGAATATCGCCCGCAACCGTTAGCCGCATCCTGCGCCGGCTCGGCCTGAACAGGTGGCCGCGCTGGAGCCGGCCGAGCCGATCCGCCGCTATGAGCGCGAGCACTCCGGCGAGCTTATCCACCTCGACATCAAGAAGCTCGGCCGGATCGGCTCTGTGGGACATCGCATCACCGGGCGGTATCCCGGCGCGATCAATCGCCACCATGGCATCGGCTGGGAGTTCGTCCATGTCTGCATCGACGATGCTTCACGCATCGCCTTCGTGCAGGTGATGGCCGATCAGCGCAAGGAAAGTGCAGTGGCTTTTCTTGAGGCCGCTGTCACTTACTTTGCCAGGCTCGGAGTCCGCGTCGAGCGCGTGATGACTGATAATGGCTCGTGCTACCGCTCAAGGATGTTCCGAGCAGCTTGCAGGCGCCTTGGTCTTTCACCAAATCTTCACCAGGCCATATACACCGAAGACCAACGGCCAGGCCGAGCGCTTCATCCAAACTTCCCTTCGCGAATGGGCATATGCCCGCGCCTACCAGAACTCAAATCAACGATCAGCCGAGCTGGTGCATTGGCTCATCGCTACAATTGGCATCGGCCGCATGGTAGTCTGAAGGCCAACACTCCCATCAGCCGACTCGGTTTAGCCAGGAACAACCTCTTGAGGCCCTACATAGACCAATGTCAACAAACGATATCATCCACCCTTAAAGCGATTGTGCCAGCCGGATGCCCTCGTCAATCGCGCGTAAGGCGTCGAGTTCGGTGGCTTCCTTGGCCCCGCCGACTACTGTGGCCGGGATGCCGCGCTCAATCAGTGCGGCGTGAAGCGCGCGCTCAGATTCCTGCCCGGTGCAAAGCACGATCGTGTCAGCTGCGATGACCTGACGTCGGCCGGCGATCTTGATGTGTAGGCCCTCATCGTTGATTCGTTCATAGCTGACGCCGCCCAACATCTCGACGCCGTATTTGCGTAGCGCGTTGCGAAGGATCCAGCCTGTGGAAACGCCGAGTCCGTCACCGGGCTTAGTGGTCTTACGCTGCAGCATGACGACTTTGCGGGTGCCGTCCACCGGTGCCTGCGGATCAGCCTTGAGCGCGCCGGGCGCGGAGAAATTTCCATCCACGCCCCAAGTGTCGAAAAAAGCCTCGCTGCCGTTAGCCTCGGCGGTGGGAGTGACGAGAAACTCGGCCACGTCGAAGCCGATCCCGCCAGCGCCCACGATGGCGACGGTCTTTCCCGCGACCCGTGTGCCCGATAGGATTTCCGCATAGGTTGCCACCTTGGGATGGTCAACGCCCGGCAGATCGGGGATGCGGGGGCTGACGCCGGTAGCAATCACCACATGATCGTACCCGCTCAGATCCTCGGGGGAGGCGCGGCGGCCAAGATGCAGGTTGACCCCGTGCTTGTCTACCTGGCGTCGGAAGTAACGCAGAGTGTCGTCGAACTCATTCTTGCCAGGAACTGCGCGCGCCAGCGTAAGCTGTCCTCCGAGCGTTTGAGAAACTTCGAACAATGAAACAAAGTGACCGCGTCGCGCCGCTTCCGTTGCCGTAGCCATCCCCGCCGCGCCGCCGCCGACCACGGCGATCTTTTTCCGGACCTCCGCGGGCGTATCGCGCAGCTCGGACTCGCGGCCAGCGCGAGGATTTACAAGGCAACTCACCGCGCGGCCAGAGAAGATGTAGTCCAGACAAGCCTGGTTGCAGGCGATGCAGGTATTGATCTCGTCCACTCGTCCATCGCGGACCTTGTTGGCGAAGAACGGATCGGCCAGCATTGGCCGCGCCATAGAGATGAGATCTGCATCGCCGCTCGCGAGGATGTCCTCGGCCATCTCCGCGGTGCTGATGCGGTTGGACGCGACCACGGGGATGGAGACGGCAGCGCGGACCCGTGCGGCGGCCTTGCGCCAAGCTCCTCGTGGCACGGGGTAGGCGATAGTAGGCACGCGGGCCTCGTGCCAGCCAATGCCAGTGTTGATGATGTCGGCGCCGGCGGCCTCGACCTTGCGGGCAAGGGCGGCGATTTCGTCTGCCGGTGCGCCGTCTTCGATGAGATCGGCAGCCGAAATGCGATAGATGATCAGTAGATCCGGACCGCAGCGCTGGCGCACCGCGCGCACGACCTCGACAGGAAAACGATGGCGGTTCTCCGCGCTGCCGCCCCAAGCATCTTCGCGCTTGTTGGTGTGGGTCACCGTGAACTCGTTAATGAGATAGCCCTCGGATCCCATGATCTCCACACCGTCAAAGCCTGCAGCCTGCGCGTTCGCTGCCGCCTCGGCGAATTGGCTGATTGTGCGCCGGATGTCGCTATCGAGCATCTCGCGCGGGATATGGCGGTTGATTGGTGCCCGAATTGGGGAAGGCGCCACGCAGCACGCAATCTTCGCGTAGCGCCCTGCATGAAGGAGCTGCGCGCAGATGAGAGCGCCCTCGTGATGTACTGCATCGCAGATCGGGCGAAGCGCCTGGGCCTCTTCGGGATCGTCGAGCCGCGGTCCTTGAGCGTCAAGCACGCCTTCGGCGTTAGGCGAAAACCCGCCAGTGACGATGAGCGCAACGCCGCCGCGCGCACGTTCGACATAGAAGGCAAGTTGCGCGGCGATCGGGTCGGGCTTGCACTCGAGCTTGGTGTGCATGGAACCCATGATGATCCGGTTGCGCATTTCATGGCGCCCGACCTTGAGTGGCGAAAGCAGTCTGGCGTAGGTCGACGAAGCCGTCGTGTTCATAATTATCCTCCCTTTGGCACTTGCCGGTTATTCTAACGTTTGTTAGGTTTCTTGGAAAGTCGATTTAAGACGCTCCGCGGGAGGATCATTCAATGCCCTTTCAGCCGACCGAAGATCAGCTCGCCTTTCGGGAGGTCGCACGGCGCTTTGCACGCGAAAGATTGGCAGATGGCTATCAAAAGCGCGCCAAAGGCCATGTCCTCGATCGGGGACTGATCCGTGAAATGGGCTCGCTCGGTTTGATTGCGTCGGATCTTCCTGAGAAGTTTGGCGGAATGGGTGAAAGCTCCGTCACGGCCGGGTTGATCACCGAACAGATCGCCTATGCCGATTTCAACGTCAGCTACGTGCAACTCCTGGGATCGCTCATGGGCGGCATGGTCGCAAAACACGCCTCGGAGGACATCGCCCGCGATTGGGTGCCGCGAGTGATTGCAGGGGACGCGGTGATCGGACTTGGCCTCACCGAGCCGCGCGGCGGTTCGGACGCGGCAAATCTTCAGCTGCGCGCCGAGAAGTCAGGTAATGGCTGGCGGCTGAATGGCGAAAAGACCTCCATGAGCTTTGCTGCGCAGGCAGACGCTGCAGTTGTCTTCGCCCGCACCGGCGATCCAAAAGGCGGGTCGCGTGGCGTCAGCGCTTTCTTTGTCAACTTGACGGAAAGGGGGATCAAGCGGACTCACTTCGACGATATAGGCACCAAGCCGGTCGGCCGTGGCTCGGTTTTCTTCGATGATGTCCATGTGCCGGCTGAATGCTTGATGGGCGAACAGGACCGAGCCTTCGGGACCATCATGGCGGGCTTCGACTATAGCCGCGCGCTGATCGGGCTGGAGTGCCTCGGTCCGGCGCAGGCCTCTGTCGACGAGACCTGGGCCTATGTCCAGGAACGCGAGGCGTTCGGCGCGCCCTTGGCCCAATATCAGGGCGTCACCTTCCCGCTCGCGGAGGCCGAGACGCAACTAACGATGATGCGCCAGCTTTGTTATTACACCCTCGATCTCCGCGATCGCAACATGCCGCATACGGCCGAGGCGGCCATGTGTAAATGGTATGTGCCTAAGACGGCTTGCGAGATTATGCAGCAGTGCCTGATTTTGCACGGACATTACGGCTACACGACGGATCTACCACACCACCAGCGTTACAACGACGTGCTCGGGCTCCAAATCGGCGACGGTACGGCGCAAATCCAGAAGCTCGTCATCGCGCGCGAGAGGGTTGGGCGTGTGGCGCTCCAATATGACAAGAGAGCGAAGGGGGCGGCGAAATGAGCGTCCCGGTCAATATCCGAAGTGAAGGCAGCACCGGGATCATCGAGCTGAGCCGGCCGGAGAAGTTCAACTGTCTCTCGCTCGAGGTGCACGAACTCATAGACGCGGCTCGCGTGAAATTCGAGGCTGACCGTTCTGTTCGGGCCATTCTGATCTGCTCACAGGGCAAACACTTCTGCACCGGTGCTGACCTCGTCGAAGTCAAGGGCAAGATGGACGATCCGGCGGCGCTCGACCACTTCATTGGCTTCGGCATGAGCGTGCTGCGCCGGCTCGAGCAGAGTCCCCTGCCGGTGGTCGTGGCGGTCCAGGGGCTGTGCCTGGCGGGGGGCATCGAATTGATGCTGTCGTGCGACGTCTGCTTCGCGGCGGAGACCGCGCAATTTGGTGATCAGCATGCGCAGTTCGGTCTCATTCCGGGTTGGGGCGGCAGTCAGCGGTTGGTCCGTCTTATGGGACTGCGCCGAGCGCTCGATCTGATGTTCTCTGCGCGTTGGTTGAAGGCGGACGAGGCCAAGGAGGCTGGACTCGTAAACTATGTCGTGGCCGATGATCAACTCCACAGCGCGGCCTTGGCTTACTGCCAGAAGATCGGCACGCGCTCGCGGCAGGGCATGGCTGAGATGAAACGGCTGGGTCGCGAGGGTCTGGAACTGACGCTCGACCAAAGCATGCGTCTTGAGCGCGACGCTGCATTGCGCCACCTGCCGGGAGCGGAGGTGGCCGAAGGGCTGGATGCCTTCGCCAATCGCCGCGAGCCGAGATTTGAACAATAACATCGCGTCGGAGTTCAATATGGATTTCAACTTGAACGATGAGCAGCGCCAGATCTACGAATACGGCGCCCAGTTGGCACAGCGTTTCGACAACGCCTATTGGCTCGATCATGCGCGTCGGCATGTTTTTCCGCGAGAGATGTTCTCTAAGATCGCCGATGATGGATTTCTGGGGCTTATGGTGCCTCAAGAGTTTGGCGGGGCCGGCCTCGGCATGACTGAGATGGCTTTGTTCATGGAGGGGACGGCCAATCACGGTATTCCGCTTCTGATGATGGTCGTCGGGCCGACCATGTCCTTGGCGCATATTGCGAACCATGGAAGCGAGTTCCAGAAAAAGGAGCTCCTGCCGCGGGCTTGTCGTGGCGAAATCCAGTTCTGTTTTGCGATCACAGAGCCCGGAGCTGGTTCGAACACGATCAAGGCTCGAACATTGGCAAGGCAAAGAGGTAACCGCTTTTCATTATCGGGCGAAAAGACCTTTATTACCGGCGCTGATGTCGCGGACTACTGCTTGGTAGTAGCCCGTACCAAGCCGCACGAAGAGGTCAAGCGCAAGACCGATGGCTTCACGCTTTTTGCGGTCGATCTGAAAAAGAAAGGCGTCGACAAACAACGGGTGAAGATTTCGATTCCACTACCCGAAGAACAATGGACGCTATTTTTCGACGAGGTTGATCTTGGTCCCGAAGATGTTGTAGGCCAAGTGGACGAAGGCTTTTCGATTCTTTTCGACTCGCTTAACCCCGAGCGCATCATCCTGGCTGCTCTATGCTGCGGAATTGGCCGATTCGCGCTAAATAAAGGCGTCGCCTATGCGTCGCAGCGCAACGTTTTCGGCCAGCCGATCGGTGCGCATCAGGGTGTCCAACATCCGATGGCCAAGGCCCACACCGCAGTCGAAATGGCGAGCCTCATGACCCGCCGCGCCGCTTGGGAATTCGACAACAGCCTACCCGCTGGCGCCTCGTCCAATATGGCCAAATATGCTGCGGCGGAGGCTGGCATCGAGGCGGTGGATGCGGCGCTCCAGGCTCATGGCGGATCGGGGTTTACCGAAGATACCGGCATTTACGAGCTATATCCACTGATGCGCTTGCTGCGCACGGCCCCAGTGAACCGCGAGCTTTGTCTGAGTTTCATCGGCGAAAAGATCATGGGCCTGCCACGCTCTTACTGAGAGCTGCGGATCGGCAAGGAGGTTAAGCAATGAATCTCGGGATGCGTTTCCGAAGAGCGGACGCTCACGAAAAGTCAAGCGCGCGCTGCTGGCATGCGATCGAAACAACGCCGCTCAGCGAAGTCCGACGCATTCAAGAAGAGAAGCTGATCGCGCAGATGGCCTACTTGCAGGCCAACTCGGAATTCTATCAGAAGAAGCTGGGCGCGGCCGGTGCGAGGTTCGACGACGTGCGCACTATCGATGATCTGCAGAAGCTGCCCTACACGTTCAAAGCGGAGATCCGCGACAGTCTTGCCGCTCGCAAGCCTTTCGGCCTCCACCTCGCGGCCAAGCCCGAAGATATAATTCAGATGCAGGCGTCCTCCGGCACTACAGGCAGCCCATCTTACGTGGCTCTGACCGAATCCGACGCCGCAATGTGGCATGAAATGTCGGCACGCTGTTTTTTCGCAACCGGGGTGCGGCCCGGCGACATGGTGCTGCATGCCTTCTCGCTGGCCAAAGGCTTTGTTGGCGGCATCCCGGTCATGCAAGGTTTGCAATACTTGGGCGCCATCGACATCCCGATTGGTGCCGATGGCGGTGCCGACCGTCTCATCCGAGCTTGTGCCGACATCCGCCCGCGCTGCGTGGTCGGTGCGCCAAACTTTGTTCTGCACTTGGGTGAGAAAGCGCCTGAGATCCTTGGCATTCCCGCATCGCAGCTTGGCGTCGAGCGGGTCATCGTGGGTGGCGAGCCGGGCGGTGGCATCCCCACCGTCCGCCGCCGCATTGAGGAGCTGTGGGGCGCAAAATGCACCGAGTTACTTGGTGGCACGGACCTCGGTGTGACCTATTGGGCCGAGTGCGACGAACAGTCGGGCATGCACATGGTCAGTATGGACTACATTATTACCGAGCTGCTCGACCCCGAAACTGGCAAGATTATCCCGTTCCAGGACGGGGCCCGGGGTGAGATGGTCTATACGGCGATAGGCCGTCAGGCGAGCCCGCTGCTGCGCTTCCGCTCCGGCGACTACATTGACGTCCTGGCCACCAGCTGCTCGTGCGGGCGAACAGGGCCAAAGATCCGTTGTATCGGTCGCGCCGACGATATGCTGATTGTCCGCGGTGCCAACGTCTTCCCCTCAGCCATCCACAGCATCATCAACGAAATGATGCCCGAGACCAACGGGGTTGTCCGCGTTGTTGCCGATTTCGAGGGGCATACGACGCAGTCGGCACTCAAAATCATTGTCGAACGCGGACCCCACCGTCCGCCCAACAGGGACGACGAACTAAGAAACAAGATCGAGACGCGTCTTCGCGATGCGCTGGTATTCAAGGCCGACGTCCGCATTGTGAAGCCCGACACATTCGAGAAACCCGGCGCGGCGAAGGTTGCGCTCACTCTTCGCAAATACCCCGATCTGTCATGACAATCCTTAAATCACTTCTCGATAAGGGTTCGGAGAATTTCCGGGCCAATGAGACGCACTATCGCGCGAGAATCAAAAGGCTGCACGAACTGCGGCTGGAGCAACGTGCCGGCGGCCCGCTGAAGGCACGGGAGCGACACGAGGAGAAGGGCAAGGTCCTGCCGCGTGATCGCGTCGAACGGCTGATTGATTCAGGCACCCCCTTTTTGGAACTGGGTGAACTTGCGGGCTTGAATAAATATGAAGGCGTGCCCCCTGGCGCTGGCATCATTACCGGCATCGGCATGATCGAGGGCCGGCATTGCATGATTATTGCAAACGACGCCACCGTAAAGGGCGGCACTTATTTCGGGATGACGAGCAAGAAACACGTTCGCGCCCAGCGCGTCGCTTGGACCAACCGGCTGCCAGTGATCACACTGGTCGACAGTGGTGGGGCTTTTCTGCCCGAACAAGCAAATATTTTTCCCGACGAAGGCCAGTTCGGCTCCATCTTCCACAACCAAGTGGGCATGTCGGGCGATGGCATACCGCAGATTGCTGTTGTGATGGGACCATGTACCGCGGGTGGTGCCTATATCCCGGCATTATGCGATGAGGTCGTGATCGTGCGCGGGCAAGGATTTATGTATCTTGGCGGGCCCGAATTAACGTTTGCCGCGACTGGCGAGAAGGTCGACGCCGAGACTTTGGGCGGCGGGAAGATGCATTGCGCGATCTCCGGCGTGACCGACCACTTGGCCGAGAATGACGCCCATGCGCTGGCGATTACTCGGCAAATCGTGGCACATCTGGGCGAAAAGACCAGTCCTCGGAAAATCCCCATCGTTCCGAAGCCTCCCGTTTATCCGGTTGATGAAATTTACGGCATCGTCAGTCGTGACGCCAAGGTACCGACGGATAATCGCGAAATCGTCGCGCGGCTGGTCGATGGCAGCGAATTGCACGAGTTCAAGCCGCTGTATGGCGACACATTAATAACTGGTTGGGCTCGCATTCACGGCCATGAGGTCGGCATCCTGGCCAACAACGGAGTGCTTTTCGTCGATGCAGCTCTGAAAGCGGCTCATTTTATAAATCTATGCGTGCAACGCGACATTCCGCTGGTCTTTCTCGTCGACGTTAATGGGTTCATGGTCGGTCGCGAAGTGGAACAGGCGGGCATCGCTAAGGCTGGCGCCAAGATGATCACTGCTATGTCGTCGGCCCGCGTGCCGAAGTTTACGGTGATTACCGGCGGCTCCTACGGCGCGGGCTACCTCGCGATGTTGGGCCGACCGTTTCAGCCGGACGCCATGTTTGCCTGGCCGAACGGACGCGCGGCTATCATGGGGCCAGAGCAGGCAGCGAGCGTGCTGGCCCAAGTGCGTGCCCAGATCAATGACCGCGAAGGTAAAATTTGGACGGCCGAAGAGGAAGAGGTCTTTAAAGCTCCAATTCGCCGGGAGTACGAGTCATTTCAAGACGCGTACAATTTCGCTTCGAATCTTTGGATCGACGGCGTTATCGAACCCGCTGAAACGCGCGATGTGCTGGCGCTGCTTCTGGATGTAGCTTCCCGACGTCCGAAGGTCGACAGTCACTTCGGCGTTTTTCGGTTTTAGGTGTGCGACACCATGCGTATTAAGTCTCTTCTCATTGCCAACCGCGGCGAAATCGCATGCCGGATCGCACGCACGGCTCGCTCGCTCGGAATCGTTCCGATCGGCGTCCATTCTGACGCTGACGCCGAGGCGTTGCATGTGCGCGAAGTCGGTCGGTCGCTCAGGATCGGAGGCGGACCCGCTGTCGAAAGTTATCTGCGGATCGACGCGGTGATAGCGGCCGCTCGGCAAGCCGGAGCGGACGCAATCCATCCCGGCTATGGCTTCCTCGCGGAAAATCCGGACTTCGCTCGTGCGGTGGAGGCCGCCGGTATGATCTTCGTCGGCCCTACCGCCGAGACACTACAGCGGTTCGGCGACAAGGCCAGTGCTAAAAAGGCCGCGACAGCCGCCGGCGTGCCGGTCATTCCCGGAGGCCATGGTGTCATGTCCGACCCCGATCAAATCGCACGGGCGGTACGAGAAGTTGGGCTTCCGGCTCTTTTGAAGGCCGTTGGGGGCGGCGGTGGGCGCGGTCAGAGGCTGATCGACAATGAGGCTACGCTGAAGGCCGACATCGAGAGCGCGCAGCGCGAGGCGAAATCCGCTTTCGGCTCCGAGGGACTTTTGCTCGAGCGCTTCCTGCCTGCGGCGCGCCATGTCGAAATACAAATCGCCGGTGATGGCACAGGCCACGTGGTGCACCTCTTCGAACGCGACTGCACGCTACAGCGCCGCCATCAGAAGGTGATCGAGGAAGCTCCCGCCTGGGGTCTCCCGCGGCCACTTCTCGATCATATCGCCCAGGATGCGGTCCGGCTTGCGGAGGCGCTGAACTATCGTGGGCTAGGCACTGTCGAGTTTCTTGTGCTAGGCGAAGAGTACTTTTTTCTGGAGGTCAATCCCCGAATCCAGGTCGAGCATCCGGTAACCGAAGCGGTCACCGGATTGGACCTCGTGGCGCTGCAGCTGCGCATCGCAGAGGGCGCAGGCTTGGGCCTGACCCAAGATCAGATCACCTGCACGGGGCATGCTGTGGAGGCTCGGCTCTACGCCGAGGATCCGCGGATGCAGTTTTCTCCTTCAACAGGGCGGATCACGGCGATTTCGCTGCCCGACGGTCTTAGGATTGATAGTGGCGTTGAGGCAGGCGACAGTGTTAGCCCTTTCTATGATCCGATGATTGCAAAGCTCATCGTGCATCATTCCGATCGGGATGCGGCGCTGGCGCGCCTGGCTCAAGCGTTGGATCACGTGGTTGTGGACGGGGTCGAGACGAACCGTACCTTTCTTGCTGCACTCACCCGAGACGCCGATTTTGCGCGAATGCAGGTGCATACCCGCTGGATCGACAGTTGCATCGATGCACTAACCGCCGCTCCGCAGCGCTCGGATGGGCGGCTGTGGCAGGCGGTGGCCGCCGTTCTGTTCGTCACCCGTGGCCGCGCCGACAGCGATGCCAACCCTTGGCGCAACCGTGATAGGTTTACCGGTTGGCGGCTCGGCCTTGGCGGCGCTCTGGAGGAGGCAGGCCAGCGTGTGATCCTCGCGCATCCGGGAACATCCGGCAAAGAGCTGCGCGTCAGCCCGGTGGGAAATGACAACCTCTTTGTTGTCTACAGCGACGACAGCATGCCCTTGGCGCTGAACGCAACTGAGCTTCGATCCGGCCGCTTGCAGATCACGCATGAGGACGAAACGATTACCATCGAAGCGCGCGTCCGAGGCAATTCGATCGAAATCGACACGCCTGGCGGCCGTCTGCTGTACCAAGCGTCGACATCGCTGGCTTTCGCTGAAGTAGATAGCACTGCGGACCGCATTCTCGTGTCTCCTCTAACCGGCACAATTGTGAAGGTATTGATCGACGAGGGGGCCTCAGTAGCGGCCGGCGAGGTTGTGGCGATCCTGGAGTCCATGAAGCTTGAGATCTCGATAAAGGCGATGGTTTCGGGAGTGGCGAAAAATATATCCATCTCGCGAGGCGCAATGGTGGACCGAGGGCAGCCAATCGTCGAGATAACTCCCTTAGAAAGTGAGAGTTCATGAGCGATTTTCCAAAATTCGTCGAGTTTAGAGAAGAGGGACCCCGCGAGGGGTTTCAGATCGAAAAAAAGATCTACCCGATCGAAGAACGGGTCGAACTGATCGATATGCTCAGCGAAACCGGGCTGAAGCGGATTCAGGTAGGTAGCTTCGTCAACACCCAAAAGGTGCCCCAAATGGCCGATACAGCCGAGCTGTTCAAGCGCATTAGGCGGGTGCATGGCGTAAGATACACGTCGCTCTGGCTGAACGACAAGGGCTTTCGCAAGGCGCTCGCAGCGCCTCAAGTCGATATCGATCCGCGGCTATTGTTCTATCCATCCGACACATTCTCGCGAAAGAACAACGATGCTTCCTCGATGGAGATGCGCGAGAAGCAGCGCGAATGGGTCAACCTCTACAAGCAGGAGGGCTACACTGTCGACACGGCATATGTGATGACCGCATTCGGATGCAACTTCGAAGGACCGATCCCGCAGGACCGGGTCTTAGACGATTTCCGTTTCGTGCTGGATCTCTGCGCAGAAGAAAATATTCCGCTACCGATCCTTGTTGTCGCCGACACGATGGGGTGGGGCAATCCTGAGGCAGTTAAGCGCATGATCGGGGCGATAAGGGAAATCAAGCCGGATGCGCGCATCGGCATGCACCTGCACGACACCAGGGGCCTCGGCATAGCCAACATCTATGCGGCGCTTTCTATGGGCGTTGACATGTTTGAGAGCTCCGTCGCAGGACTGGGCGGATGCCCGTTTGCTGGTCACGGCCATGCGCGCGCGGCCGGGAATGTCTGCACCGAAGATGCAGTTTTTTTGTGCCATGAACTGGGCATTGCGACTGGCGTCGATCTCGATAAGCTCATTGCCGCTTCCGTTTATGCCGAAAAGATAATTGGTTCACCACTAATGGGCCGTGTGATGCATTCCGGCGGACTCGATAAGTACCGTAAAGTTTAGTTGAGGAAAAACCGAGATGGCTAAGTTGCTCGACGGAACTGGTGCTGCGGCAACTCAATTTTAGATATGCTGCAAACCGTACGTCGACGGCGGTGTTAGCGTTCGAATTCGAAAAGGGCGGCCAAATCGCAGAGCGATCTATCACAACGGCAGGAATGCGACTTGGTTAGAGTGACCGAGGGAGGAATTGATGCCGGAAATACTCCTGGCTGCGGGTCAGGCCAACGTCTATGGCCTGTTCAGAACCTGTGCACGAAAACAGCCATCCAGTGCCGCGATCGAGTATGAGGGGCTAACCGTTTCATACGGTGACCTTCTGAAGAGGGTCGACGCGATTGCTTCCGCGCTGCTCGGCCGAGGTGTCAATCCTGGCGACCGTATCGCGATCCTTTCGCATAACCGTCCTGATTACGTCGAACTGCAGCTGGCTGCAGCTGCAATCGGGGCCATCGTTGCTTGCTTGAACTGGCGACTTTCGCCGGCTGAACTCAAGCATTGCATCGAACTGGTGGAACCGGTGATGGCTGTCGTCGAGCCGGAATTACATGCGACGTTTGCAGCCGTGTCGGAACTGCCGACAATCCAAGTCGGCCCTGAGTTGAGCCGAATGAGCTCGTCGGCCGCCCTCGATTCTCGGCTCGGCACGTTGCTTGAAAGTGATGAGGAGGGGCTGACCATTCTTTTCACCTCAGGAACCACGGGGCTGCCCAAGGGCGCACTTGTCAGCCATCGCGCACATGTGGCGCGTGCGATGGCTTTTTCGGCTGAATTAATGCTGGACCCACGTGACGCGTTCGTTGCTTGGGCGCCCATGTTTCATATGGCATCGACCGACCATATGCTGGCGACACTCATGCGGGGTGGTACGGTCGTCATCATAAACGGCTTCCAGCCGGAAGCGATCAATATGGCGTTGTCTCAGCACAAGATTGGTTGGCTGGTGATGATGCCGGGTGTGGTCGACGCATTCATCGAAGAGCGAAAAGCGCGACCAACACCCATCAAAGGCATCAAAATCTGTGGCGCCATGGCGGATCTCGTACCGCGGCATCAAATTTCGGAATTGACCCGCCTGCTTGACGCTCCCTATCTGAATTCCTTCGGCGCAACGGAGACCGGTCTTCCGCCAGCAAGCGGTTCTGTAATAGAGGTCGGAGTGACGCCGACCGATCTCGCCAAACGCATTTCTTCATTCTGCGAGATCAGGCTGGTCGATCCGCTTGACAACGACGTACCTGATGGCGAGCCGGGTGAAATGGTGGTCCGAGGACCCACGCTTTTTTCGGGCTATTGGAATGCGCCGGAAACCAATGCTGTAGATTTCAGAGGCGGTATGTTCCATATGGGCGATACATTTCGGCGGCTTCCTGATGGACGTGTGGATTTCGTTGACCGGGTAAAATACATGATCAAGAGCGGAGGTGAAAACGTTTACCCAGCCGAGATCGAGCGAGTGTTACTGGCTCATCCAGCAGTTTTGGAAGCGGCGGTAGTCAAGGCTAGTGATCCAAAATGGGGAGAAAGGCCCGTAGCGTTCGTCGCTTGTGACGAGGCAAACATATCCGCCGATGAAATCTTGCGGCTCTGCAGCGAACGCCTCGCCGGATACAAACGGCCAAGGGAGATCCGGTTCATTGCGTTCGATGATTTTCCGCGTTCGACCAGCGGCAAAGTCCAGCGTCACGTTCTCGAAGATCGGCTGAAGGATCAAGCTTCTGGCAGCCGAACACGTAACGCTGACTGATCGGAACTGCTATGACGATCTAGGCTTTCGGCGGAACTACGAGGCCTTTGTATCGTACTTGATAATGTATTTGTTCTTTGCAGGCCGGTTAGTGCCAAGGTCTGTCACCTGCGTTATTGTCGGGCGATAAGCGATCGCGCTCTCAAGCGAGCAGAAAATGAAATAGCCCTTTGGCGACAGAAATCTCCGGCTCCGCCTGCCAACTCACGGCTTCGACGCTTGCCATCCGACGCCCTTTTCGTAAGACCGTCGCCCGCACATTCAACGGCTCTGCGATGGCGGGCCGCAGGTAGTCAACCGTAAGGTTGATTGGCTTCAGACTTCGATTCCTGAGATCTTGCCAAACTGCGACGGATGCCACCGCCTCCATAACACTGGCAATGATGCCGCCATGATAGTAGTTCATGACAGGATTACCTATATAGCTTTCGGAAAAGGGCATTTGGGCAGCGACGTGTCCCTCCTCAATGTTCACGATGGTAAAGCCGAGGAACCTGAAGAAGGGCCTCTTCATCAGTAGCGTGTTCGTTTCCTCGGGCGTCATTCTGGTTTCCGCGGTGTTGTTTGGATATCGAAAAGATTTCTCTCGCCTCGTGTGAGAGCGAAGGTAGCACAGCCACGTGCGACTTCGTCGCCCTTGTCATCATCGAACCAGATAACGCCGGAATTGAAGGCAATATGGCGGGTCTGGTGATAGCATTTGGCGCGGACCAACACGTCGGCGCGGGATTGTGCCGGTCGAAGATAATCCACGCGCAGATCAAGCGTGGCCATCGTGCTGATGTCGTCGATCGCGATGAAATTGACCAGCCCGAATACACTGTCCAGCAGCGCAGTCAGCACTCCGCCATGGAGAAGAGTTGGTGGCTCGTCGATACAAAAAGCGGGATTGAACGGCATCCGGACGGTTACGCCGTCAGGCCCGTGCCCCTCAATCCGCAAGTTCATGTGGGTAATGAAACCCTTGGCTCTCGTGATCCAGAGAGTGCTGATTTGCTCAAAGCGTTGCTGTTCTTTGAGGAGCATCGGTGCGACCTTAGCTGATGACTATTGAAAAAAATAAGCGCGGTTTCTTTCAGTTCATGGAGATTTTGACTCTTCGAGGGGAAGCGGCGTTGTCTTGACAACAGCAACCCATTTCAGTGCTTTCCTCTGTAGGCCGCTCGAGCGCCGTCAAAATGCGAGGGTGCGCAAGCAATACTCCGGATGCGGAACGGTTACGAAATCAGCCATGTCGGCGATCTCCGCGTTGACGGTTGGCAAACATTTCGGTGTTGATCATGTCACGGGCATCGTGTGCTAGGTGAAGGGTTTCGCCGCCGTCTACGTACCAATCTTCGCCGGTGATGAAGTTACCTAACTTCGACGCAAGAAAGACAATCGCGCCAGCGACATCCTCGGGCGAGCGGTTAAACTCATTCCATTTCTGTGGTGGGATCGGATAGCGACCGAGCGCCTCCGTCTTTACAGTGCCGGGTGCTACGCAATTTAGCCGAATGCCGTATTTTGCCCACTCGGCGGCGAGGGTCTTCATCAGTCCGGTCACGCCGGCGCGTGCAGCGGCGGTATGAGCAAAGCCGGTCAACGCGGTGCGGCTGACCGCCGTCACGAATACGATGGAGCCGCCATGTTCGAACATGAAATGATCGGCGACAGCGCGCGTCATCTGCCATGATCCAACTAGATTGTTACGCACTACGGCCTCAAAACCCTTGTTGGTGATATCGCGTGCGGCGGCAACATATTGCCCACCAGCGTTGTTGACCAGGACATCCAGCTGCCCGTAATTCTCTTTAATCCGGCGCATCGCAGCAGTAACACTTGCTTCATCTCGGATGTCGCCTGAGATTACCAATGCTTCGCCGCCCTGGGCACGAATCATCTCGGCGGTTTGCTGCAGCGGATCCTCGCGGCGGGCGAAAAGCACGAGCTTTGCACCGCAGAATGCCATTTCAAGCGCGGTAGCGCGGCCCATGCCAGAGCCGCTTCCGGTGACAAGTGCAACCTGACCGAGCATTAAACTAGGGGCGAAGCGACTTCCGATTTCTCTCTTCATCTCCGCTTTCCAATATTATTCCCAGAACGACTCGCCGATGATGGTCAGATTGCCATTTCTTGCACACGTGCACTCTCCCCAGATGCAGCTTACCGAAGACGTTGACAAAAATCAAACGGATGTTAGAAAACGGCAATTGCTCTGGACGCATCCGCTACAGTAGCACCGGTAAACAGTCTGAGAAGAACGAATGAGGAGCCTTTCTTCATCACTCAACATCGCCTCTGAACGATTTATTCGCAACCGCGCTACACAAAAGGCGCGCGTAGCGCTTCTGCGCGACCGAATGGCCGAGGCCACAGGTGGTGGACGGGTTGAAATTGTTGAGCGGCACCGCGCTCGTGGCAAGTTGCTGGTGCGCGAGCGCATCGACGTCCTGGTCGATCCCGGCTCGGCATTTCTGGAGCTTTCGAGCTTGGCGGCATGGGGGCAGTATGGCGGCGAGGTACCGGGTGCGGGCATCGTCACTGGCATTGGAATCATCCACGGCCTGCACTGCATGCTGATCGCCAACGACGCTACGGTCAAAGGCGGATCATTCTATCACGAGACGGTGCAGAAACACATTCGCGCACAGGAGATCGCTGACCAAAATCGGCTGCCTTGTCTCTATCTCGTTGACTGCGGCGGTGCCTATTTGCCCGAGCAGGACCGAGTGTTTCCTGGGGGGCGCGATTTCGGCAACGCCTTCTATCGGCAATGCAACATGTCGGCTTCGGGGCTGCCGCAGATATCGGCAGTGTTTGGCGGCTGCACCGCTGGTGGAGCTTATATTCCCGCGCTCTCTGACGAGGTCATCATGGTGCGCGGCAATGCCCGCATTCATCTGGGTGGCCCTTCGATTGTCAAGGTGGCGATCGGCGAGGAAGTCGATGGCGAGACCCTCGGGGGGGCCGAGATGCATACCCGCGTCTCGGGCGTGAGCGATCATCTAGCCGAAAACGAGCATCACGCGCTCGCACTCATGCGCGATATCGTCGCTAGTCTGGGGCTGACACGCCCAACCGCGCCCACAGCTCCACCGCGCCGTCCGCTTTATGATCCCGAGGAGCTTCTGGGTGTCGTGAGCGGCGACCGTAAGGAGCCCTATGACGTGCGCGAGCTCCTGTTGCGTATCATCGATGCCGGTGAGTTCCACGAATTCAAACCCGATTGGGGGGCAACGCTGGTCTGTGGCACTGCACGTATTCACGGCTATCAGGTCGGCATCTTGGGTAACAACGGCGCGCTTCTGTCGGACTCTTCGCTCAAGGGTGCACAGTTCGTCTCAATGTGCGATCAGAGAAATCTGCCCCTTATCTTCCTGCACAATGTCACAGGCTTCATGGTCGGCACGGAGGCCGAGCGCGGCGGCATCGCCAAGAATAGCGCCAAGCTGGTTTATGCCATGTCGGTGGCCAAAGTGCCCAAACTTTCGATGATCGTTGGCGGCTCCTATGGGGCGGGTAACTATGGAATGTGCGGCCGCGGATTTGCGCCGCGCTTCCTGTTTGCATGGCCGACGGCAGAAGTTGCCACCATGTCAGCGGACATCGCAGCAAGCGTGATGATGGAGTTGCGTCGTCAAAAGGGGGGCGACGAGAGGCAGATGCAGGCGGAGCTGGAGAAGATCGAGCTCGCAGTGCGCGCGCAATATGCGGAACAATCCGATCCTTACTATGCAACCTCGCGGCTGTGGGACGACGGTCTGATTGAGCCGGGTCAAACGCGCGACGTCCTCGGGCTGTGCCTGGCCATCGTGACCTCGGTGCCCGAGGCCGGGCGCCATACGCCCGTCTTTAGAATGTGAGACAATGCAACCATGAAGCTCGGCGTACACAACACCGTCATCGTCGACGTGGATGCCCGCGGGGTTGCGACGCTGACGCTCAGTCGTGCGGAGAAGCACAATGCGATCAATGGCGAACTGATTGCTGACCTGGGTGCGGCAGCTCAGATACTGGCGGACGACCCAGCCGTGCGCATCGTGGTGCTGACCGGTGCAGGCAAGAGCTTTTGCGCGGGAGGCGACTTCAACTGGTTTGCCTCGAACGTGGAAAAGACGCGCATTGAGCGGGTGGCACAGAGCGCATCGCTGGCTCATCTGCTACGCAGCCTCGACACCCTGCGCAAGCCGTTGATCGGGCGCGTCAACGGCCCGGCCTACGGTGGCGGCGTTGGCCTGATCTCGGTGTGCGACTACACGATCGGCATCGAAGGCTCGAAGTTCGGTCTTACGGAGGTACGAATGGGCCTGCTGCCCTCCAATATCTCCCCCTATGTGGTGGCGAAGATCGGAGCGGCTGCCGCACGCGAGACCATGCTGTCGGGAGCGTTATTCGATAGTGCGCGTGCCGAGCGGCTCGGGCTTTTGACCGAGGTCGTGGCAGCCGAGGCGCTAGACAAGGCAGTCGAGCGCGTCGTCAATGCCCATCTACAGGCCGCTCCGGGGGCAGTGGCCGAAACCAAGCGGCTCATCGCCTATGTCGCCCGGCACGATCTCCACGCCAACATGATCTATACCGCCGACCGGTTGGCCGACGCCTGGGAGACCGAAGAGGGAGTTGAAGGCATCAACTGCTTCTTGAGCAAGGGCACGCCCTCATGGCGCGTGAAATGAGCTTCACGCGCGTCCTCATCGCCAATCGAGGCGAGATCGCACGGCGCATTCAGCGCGCCTGCGCGAAACTCGGGCTTGAAAGTGTCGCCACTTATTCCGAGTCTGACCGCGACGCCCCCTTCGTAACCGAGGCCAATCACGCTATCTGCGTCGGCCCGCCGGCACCTTCGCGGAGCTACCTGAACATCGATGCGATCTTGGAGGCCGCGCGCGCTGCGGGCGCGGGCGCGGTGCATCCTGGCTATGGCTTCTTGTCGGAAAGCGCCCAATTCGCTCGCCGCGTGGCGGAGGCGGGGCTCGTCTTCATCGGCCCCTCTGTCGAGGCGATCGCGCGGATGGGTTCGAAGATCGAGGCCAAGGCGGCCGCTGAGGCGGCGGGGGTGCCCGTTCTGCCCGGCTATCGCGGGGCGGATCAGTCCGAAGCGCGGCTGCTCGCGGAAGCCGAGAGCCTCGGCGTGCCATTCCTCGTCAAAGCCAGCGCCGGCGGCGGTGGGCGGGGGATGCGGCTTGTTATGGAACTCAAGACGGCAAGTGAGGCGATCCGCGCCGCCAAAGCCGAAGCGCTTGCCGGCTTTGGCGATGCAACCGTGTTTCTTGAACGCTACGCTCCACGCGCACGCCATGTCGAAGTGCAGATCTTGGGCGACAGCTATGGTCATATTGTGCACCTGTGGGACCGCGATTGCTCGCTCCAACGCAACCACCAGAAGCTGATCGAAGAGGCGCCAGCTCCCGGCCTGCCGGCGCCGCTGCGCGAGAAAATGCTCGGGGCCGCCGTCAGCCTCGCCCGCACCATCGGCTACAGCTCGGCTGGCACGGTGGAATATCTCTACGACTCTGAACGTCGGGAATTCTATTTCCTCGAAATGAATACGCGCCTTCAGGTTGAACATCCCGTAACCGAGGCGATCACCGGCATCGATCTCGTGGAATGGCAACTGCGAGTCGCGCGCGGCGAGGAATTGGCCTTCACCCAGAAGGACATTGGCTGCGCGGGTCATGCCATCGAGATTCGCCTTGCAGCTGAGAATCCCGCCGAACGCTTTCGCCCCGAAACTGGCACGATCACCCTCTGGGCACCCCCCAAGGGTCCAGACCTTCGGCTCGACTCAGGGGTCGAGATGGGCAGCGTTGTGAGCCATCACTACGATTCGATGCTCGCTAAGCTGATTGCGAAGGCAGGCGATCGTGAAGGTGCAATCCGCCAGGCCGTTGCTGCGCTCGACAAATTCGCCGTCGGGGGCGTCGGCATGAATATCGCCTATCAGCGCGCGCTGCTCACTCATCCAGATTTCGCCTCGCTGCGCCACCACACCGCAGCGCTCGAACAGCTTTTTCCCGGCGGCTGGAAGGCGCCAGAGGCAGACAATGAAAGTCGAGCGCTAGCTGCGTTGGCGCTGCATCAGCATCTTTCCAAGAGCGTGAATGCCGACCCGTGGCATACGCTGGGTGCCTGGCGTGTGACCGACCGGGCGGGACGGCCTGGTGCGGCGCGCTATTGGCAAGCAGGGGACGAGCTGGAAGAGCTTTTGGCGGTCGGGCAGGATTTGCGGCTGGAGGTTCGCGGAGCAAAGATGACACCGGTCTCGGTTGAAGACATCTCACTCCGCGATGGACGATTGATGGGGCGCGTTGCCGGGCGGCCATTTGCCCGCATCGCGCACTTGGAACGTACCGACGGGAGCTGGCGTGTCCATCTTTCGGGCCGTGATGGCATGATGCAGGTCCATTTCCTCACGCTCGAGGATCTTCATGGCCACGGCGCTGGTGCGGGTTCAGCTGACGAGGATACTCTGAATGCGCCGATGCCCGGCACGATCGTCGAGCTCAGCGTCAGGCAGGGCGACTTTGTCGAACGAGGTCAGACATTGGTGGTGCTGGAGGCAATGAAGTTACTGCAAAGCCTGGTCGCCCCCTTGAGCGGCAACGTGAAGGAGATCTATTGCGTGACCGGCGACACCGTTGCTGGTGGCGCCCCGCTCGTCCGAATGGAGCGAAAGGAAGACACATGAATACCCGTCAAGTCCTAACCGAGGCGACCGCGTTCCCCTTCAACGAAGAGTTGGAGATGATCCGCGCTCAATTGCGGCGGTTCATCGACACCGAAGTTATTCCGGTGGCACACGCGTGGGAGGAGCAAGGCTTAGTACCTCGCGACGTCCTACGCAGAATGGGCGGGCTCGGCGTCCTGGGAATGCGCTATGATCCCGAATATGCCGGTGCCGGGCTCGACACGATGGCGAGTGTGATGCTGGCCGAGGAGCTGGGCCGCTCCACCTTTGGCGGATTCTCGGCGACGGTTTTGGTCCATACCGATATGGCATCGCCGCATCTGGAAAACGCCGGGACGCCGGAGCAGAAGGCGCGTTGGATGCCCGCCATCACCAGCGGTGAGAAGATCACGGCAGTGGCCGTCACTGAGCCGGGCGCGGGATCGGACGTCGCCGGTATGCGTACGCGCGCTGTGAAAAGCGGTTCTGATTGGGTGCTGAACGGCACCAAGATGTTCATTACCAACGGCGTGCACGCCGACTTGTATTTTGTCGCCGCCAAGACCGATCCGGGAGCGAAGGGCTCCCGCGGGATCACGATGTTCGCCGTCGAGAAAGGTGCGCCCGGCTTTTCGGTAAGCCGAGCGTTGAAGAAAACGGGATGGCTGTGTTCGGACACCGCCGAGCTGATTTTCGAGAATGTTCGCGTGCCTGCCGAAAACGTGCTGGGCGAAATCAATCGCGGCTTCTACTCGGTGATGAAGAATTTCCAGAATGAGCGGATTGTGCTGGGTGCACTAGCAGTGGCCGAAGCGCAGACCGCACTGAACCTGACCGTTGCTTACGTCAAGCAACGCAAAGCATTCGGCGGCGCATTGTGGGACAAGCAGACTGTGCGCCAACGCCTGGCGGTTTGCCAGACCCGGGTCGAAGCGGGGCGTCAACTCGTTTATCACGCTGCTCGTCTCGACTGCGAGGGCCGCGACTGTGTGCGTGAAGTCTCGATGGTCAAGGCCTACTCCGGTGAGTTGGTGAACCGGGTTCTCTACGACTGTGTTCAGTTTCACGGAGGCATGGGGTACATGCGTGAGATGGCGGTGGAGCGGATGTCGCGCGATGCCCGAGTTCAGGCCATTGGCGGCGGCGCCAGCGAGGTCATGCTAGAAGAGGTCGCCAAACGAATGTAGTCGTTTGGCCTACACCTGCGACATCTGAGAATGCTCGCGTGAAGTATTTGGCGGCTGTATAGATTGCGGCGATTGTGCCAATTGAACAGATTCAGGAAAGCGGTCGTTGCAGCCGAGATGCGGACCAACGACATGCCGATGGAGCGATCGTCGTTCCTTCGGCGCGACCGGGCGCGGCATGCAGCGTCAGTGAAGGTCATCGGATCACGGCCGGACACAATAGACTGCGTGTTGAACCCGAAAGGCTCGTTCCTTTTTTTGGCTAAGAGCGAAAGCGCCTCCCCTGAAGCACCTTGCGGTGTTTTCTAACACATGTTAGATGTGATCGAGCCCGACAACAACAGATCGGGGGGAGGGAGGAAATGGACAGTTCACCGCGAGCGCAGTTCGGGTTATCGGAATCCAAGTTGCGCAATTGCGCGACGGTTTTCAGGCCTGATCTTTTCAAAGGAAAAGCCGTCGTCGTTTCCGGTGCTGGCAGCGGCTTGGGTCGGGCAATCGCTTCGCTCTTCGCGCGGCTTGGTGCATCATTGGCGATTTGCGGCCGCAATGAAGAAAAACTGAATAGCGCTGCGGATTATTTGCGCGGATTCGGCGGCGATGTCCTCAGCGGTCAATTGAGCATCCGCGATCCAGAGCAGGTAGCAAATTTTATCAGCGCAGTAGGCGAGCGATTTGGCCGGCTGGATGTTCTCGTTAACAATGCTGGAGGGCAGTTCCCACAGCCGGCACTCGACTACTCAGTTAAGGGCTGGAACGCAGTGGTCGACACCAACCTCAATGGCACATGGTGGATGATGCAGACGACAGCGAAGAGATGGGTTGCGACAGGACAGCCCGGAACCATCGTAAACATCGTCGCCGACATCTGGCGCGGCCTGCCAGGCATCGCGCATTCCTGCGCGGCGCGCGCCGGCGTGATCTATCTGTCCAAATCGGTGGCCGTGGAATGGGCGCCGTACAAAATCAGGGTCAATTGCGTCGCGCCCGGATGCTGTGAAAGCAGCGGATTCGGCAACTATTCGCCGGAAGGCGCGGCCACCTTCGAGGAATCAAATCCCATGCGCCGGTCTGGAGACGAGTGGGATATTGCCGAAGCTGTAATTTACCTGGCTGCGCCGTCGGGCAAGTTCATTACTGGAGAAGTCTTGACGGTCGACGGTGGTCAGCAGCTGTGGGGTGATCCGTGGCCGACGGGGCGTCCAGGCTATTTTAAATTAGGCTAACCAGGTTCAACGGGCCGCGAATGCGAAGCGAGCTGGTATGACAGAAGATTGTGTGCCGAAATCGTTTCACCAAGCGGAACCGGTACTGCAATGCACTGGCATTGAACGACGCTTCGGCGGCCTTGTTGCCGTGACCGGTGTCGATCTGAGTGTGTACCGCGGCGAAATCTTTGGGCTCGTCGGCCCAAATGGTAGCGGCAAAACTACGCTGACAAACGCCATAACCGGCTTTTATCCGCCTAACAAGGGAACAATCAAACTCGACGGCAAGGACATTACTGGCACAGCACCTCACAAGGTGGCGAGTTTAGGCGTTGCCCGCACGTTTCAGAATCTGGCGCTCTTCAATGGCATGAGTGTGCTCGACAATATTCTGCTTGGACGACATATTCACATGCGCCCGGGCGTCATTCGTACGGCGCTATACTGGTGGTTGGCGCGTCGCGACGAAATGCGAAGCCGCGAAATCGTGGAGGAAGTGATCGAGTTCTTGCAACTCGAAAGTGTCCGTCACGAACTCGTCGACGGCATTCCGATCGGAATGAAGAAGCGTGTCGAGCTTGCACGCGCGTTGGTGGCGGAACCGCGCCTTCTGATCCTCGATGAACCGATGGCTGGAATGAACCAGGAGGAGAAGGAGTATATGGCAAGGTTCATTCTCGATGCGCGCGCGGAACGCGGCGTGAGCGTTTTGTTGATCGAACACAGTATGGATGTGATTACCGGCATATGTGATCGCGTGCTGGCATTGAACTACGGAGAAATGATCGCAACGGGCAAGCCCAGGGAGGTTGTCAAGGATCAGCGGGTCATTGAAGCCTATATTGGTGTCGGTCATGCGGCATGAAAAAGTGATGAGCATGCCTACATGCGCTGCAGACGATACCCTGCCGCGCCTACTAGTCCACAATGCCGCCCAGCATGGCAACAAAATCGCGATGCGGGAAAAAGATCGCGGCATCTGGAAGGAGATGACGTGGTCAGAATATTTCAATGAGGTGCTGGTTTGCGCTGCGGGCCTTGACGCTCTCGGAGTTCGACCGGGCAATGCAGTCATGATTCTTGGCGATAATCGCGCGCGCCTTTACGCGGGCGTGATTGCATCGTCGATGCTGGGAGCATACGCGATGCCAGCCTACCCTGGGACGACGCTGGACGAATTGCGCCACTTCGTCGGTGAAGTGAAGGTTGTGGCGGCGCTCGCCGAAGACCAGGAGCAGGTCGACAAATTTCTCGATTTGCGGGAGGCCGGCAGTACGATCGAATATATCGTCTACGAGGATAAGAGAGGCCTTAATACCTATGACGCGTCGGGGCTCCTGTCGTGGGAGGAACTTAACGATAAAGGCGAGACGAACCTTAAGGCCGATCCGCAACTGCGGGACCGCATCGTCAATCGCGCGGCGCCGGATGATCCGGCAATATTCCTGCATTCGTCAGGCACGACCGGTAAACCAAAGGGGGTCGTGCTCAGCCACAGAAATGTCATCGCCGCAGTTCGCAATGCATATTCTGGCGGGGCATTCAATTATGGTGAAGAGGTTCTCGCTTACTTGCCGATGGCATGGGTCGGAGATTTTGCCCTGACCGTGGCTGCCGGAATCGCTTTTCGTTTCACCGTCAATGTACCGGAAAGGCAGGAGACGGTCTTGCGTGACATGCGCGAGATTGCGCCCAGCCTTTATCTTGCTGCCCCGCGCAGCTGGGACAATTTGCTGACCTCTATTCAGGTCGGAATCGAAAACTCCACTCCGTTAAAGAAATGGCTCTACCACTTTTTCACGGACAGAGCGATTGCTTCGGAAAGGCGAAAGCTCGACGGTCAAGAGGGTAGCCATCTGGAATGGCTGGGCCGGTTGCTCGGCGAACGCATCGTCTTCGGACCGATAAAAGACCTCTACGGTCTTAGCAGACTAAAAAGCGCGTTCACGGGCGGCGAGGCCATTGGGGAGGACACCTTTGTTTTCTACCGCGCGCTGGGGATCAAGTTGCGGCAGCTCTATGGCCAGACCGAGAATGCGGCCTTCAACGCTATCCAGATGCCCGATGAGGTCAAGCTACACACCGTAGGGCGACCGCTTCCCGGCGTTCAGGTCAAGGTCACGGACGGGGGTGAAATACTGCTGAAGGCAGAAAGCGTGTTTCGGGGGTACTACAACAATCCCCTGGCAACCGCGGAAACGCTCAAGGACGGTTGGCTGCACACCGGCGATGCCGGATATTTGGAAGACGATGGTCACCTTGTCGTGCTGGGGCGTGTGTCAGAGGTCGTCCATACCAAGGAAGGTGAGCGTTACGTCCCCAACTACATCGAGAATCGGCTGAAGTTCAGCCCATACATAAAAGACGCAGCCGTTTTCGGAGCCGGTCGGGACGAACTAACGGCTATTGTTTGTATCGATCTGGAGGCCGCCGGGCATTGGGCAGAGACCAACGCGGTGCCCTATGTCTCCTACGCTGACCTGTCGCAACGGAACGAAATTGCCGGACTACTTGGCGACGCGTTTCATCGGGTCAATAAAGCGCTTCCAGAATCACTGAAGCTGCATCGGTTCGTCAGCCTTCACAAGGAATTCGACCCGGACGATGGAGAGATAACACGCACCCGCAAGCTTCGCCGCTCTGTTGTTGAAGAACGATACGCATCGGTTATCGACGCACTTTATGATGGATCGAAAGAAATCCACGTCAAAGCTGCGGTGACGTACGAGAGCGGTGAGGTCGGGTTGGTTGAGCGCACGCTGGTAATTCGGGAGGTCTAATGGACATCGCATATGTCAGCGAGTTAGCTGTAAATGGCGCATTGACCGGACTGCTCTATTCGCTTTTCGCACTTGGACTAGTGTTGATCTACAAATCATCGTCCGTTCCCAATCTTGCCCAAGGCGCATTGACGATGCTGGCCGCATACGTGGTGCTGGCCTTGTCCCGGCAGTTGGGTTTCCCATTGTGGCTGGGAATCGCTGTGACAACGATCATCATGTTTTTGGCCGGCTTTGGTGTGGAGAAGGTGACGTTGCGGCGAATGGCGGGGCGTCCGATTGTCATGATCCTGATGATGACGCTCGGCCTCGACATCTTCATACGAGGTTCGACTTTGGCAGTGTGGGGCGGTACCTCCCGTTCGATGGAGCTCGGCGTCAGCTACGATCCTTTGTTTCTTGGACCGTTGCTGCTGAGCCGCATCAATCTGGCCGGGGCCTGCGTCGCGATCGCACTTTTTGTAGCATTCCTCCTGTTCTTCCGAACGCGCCGTGGAATCCGGTTACGCGCAATCTCGGACGACTACGTCGCTTCTTGGTCGATCGGAATCTCCGTTGAACACGGCGTAGCGTTGTCATGGGGTATGGCTTCGGTGGTCGCCGTTGCGTCAGCCGTGATTTGGGGAGAGATCCAGGGCGTCGACCAATCGCTTTCGCAACTCCTGTTAAAAGGACTGACTGTCGCCGTCCTGGGTGGGCTTGACAGCATAGTTGGTGCGATCCTCGCCGGAATTGTCCTTGGGGTCATCGAGAACGTGGGCGCCTCCTACCTCGATTTGGTGGTTGGAGGAGGTAGTCGTGACCTAATCGTCGCTGCCGTGCTGATCTTCACCGTCATGTTGCGTCCACACGGACTCTTCGGACGCCATGACATCGAAAGAGTATGACGCATGTTTTATCCTCTCGCGGGCGTTCGTCATCAGAGCTATGTATCGGACAGCAAGCTATTTCCGGTGCCAACGGACCGGAACCTGCTTATCGTCCTTACCGTCGCTGCTATCGCTGCGCCGTTCCTGTTGAGTTCGTTGTATCTAAACAGCTACGTTCAGCCTTGGCTGATCTGGACGGCGCTGGCGCTCGGTCTCAATTTGGCGACAGGCTGGGCGGGGCAGCTGCATCTGGGATACGCTGCGACGATGGCGGTGGGCGCCTATGCGGCCGTCCACGCAGCCAGGTTCGGCATACCCTGGGAATTTGCTCTTCTGATCGGCGGCCTCGCCGCATCCCTGATAGGAAGCCTGTTTGCGTTCGCGGCCCTGCGGGTGAAAGGGCTTTATCTCGCGATCGTGACACTTGCGATGCAGTTCGTCATGGATTGGGTACTGAATCACTCACCAGCGATATCTGGCGGCTCACATGCCTCGCTTCAATCCCCTCGTTTTGCGCTTCTTGGGCAGGAAATCGCTTCAGGCAGAGGGTTATACTACGTGGCGCTGGGATGGTGCGCGTTGGTGACCGTTTTCATGATGAACCTGCAGCGAACCGCCTTGGGACGTGCCCTGGTTGCCGTGCGCGAGAAGGATTATGCGGCTGCAATTCTCGGCGTGAACAGCTTCTACTACAAGCTAATCGCGTTTTCGATGTGCTCGTTCATCGGTGGGATTGGTGGCGCCCTGCTTGTTGCTACGTTCTTTTTCCTTGCTGCGCCCGAGCAATTCTCGGTCAATGTTTCAATTCAGGTGCTTGCCATGATCATCGTCGGCGGGCTCGGCAGCATCATCGGTACGTATTTTGGAGTGGCATTGATCCTCCTCATGCCGGGAATCGCCAATGAGATAATTGCGAATTTGACGTCTTTCCTTGGGCTTCCACTCGGAAATGAAACCCTTGCTCATATCCCTACCACCGTCTACGGCGCTTTGATCATCATTTTCCTGCTGGTTGAGCCTTTGGGACTCGGGAAGCTTTATGCGAATATCAGGGACTATTTCCTGGTCTGGCCCTTCGACCAGTTCAAGAAATAGAAATCGGCATGAAACCAAACGACATTCAACAAGATGGCCCAATCCTGTCGATGAACAGCGTGGAGGTGCTTTACAATTCGGTCATGCTCGCCATCAAGGGCGTGTCGATTGAGGTGCCCTACGGCGGAATGGTCGCGCTCCTCGGATCCAATGGAGCTGGGAAGAGTACCACATTGAAAGCCATAAGCGGCCTTCTGAGCGCAGAACGCGGAAAGGTAAGCCGGGGCGAGATCCGCTTTGACGGTAGAGTGATCGGCGACAATCCGCCTCAGCAGCGTGTCGGACTGGGGATTTGCCACGTGATCGAGGGGCGCCGAGTTTTCGAGCATCTTACGCCAGATGAGAACCTCGAGGCTGCCGCTCCGATGTCATTGTCGAGAACGCGGGTCGCATCGGAGAAGGCGCGCATTTACGACTACTTTCCGCGTCTAGCTGAGCGAAAATCTTCGCTTGCCGGATATCTTTCGGGCGGTGAACAGCAGATGCTCGCAATCGGACGGGCCTTAATGACGCAGCCGCGCTTGCTCATGCTGGACGAGCCAAGTCTGGGTCTGGCTCCGTTTCTGGTCGCCGAGATTTTCGAGATCATCAAACGGATCAATCGCGATCATGGCCTATCCGTCCTGCTTGTCGAGCAAAATGCGCTCGCAGCTCTCGATATCGTCTCGCGTGGCTATCTGATCGAGAATGGACGTGTCGTCATGCACGACACGGCAGAGAGGCTGAAAGCAAACTCCGATATTCAGGAGTTTTACCTCGGGGGCAGTCAAGCCAAGAGTTTCCACGACATCAAGCACTATCGCAGACGCAAGCGCTGGCTCAGCTGATCAGAACGCCCCAATGTGTCAGTTGTGAACGGAGGAGACTCATGATGGGATTTTTCAAATACTCAGTGGCTGCGGCAATCGCTGGCATTGTGGCGCTTTCGGTAGCTCCGCCTGCCGGCGCCGCACAACCGCTGAAGCTCGGCGTCTGCTACGACCTAAGCAAGGCCTACACGTTCGCCACGCCTCAGGTATCGCAGGCGGCACAGGATCTGGTCGCGCTAACCAATCTCAAGGGTGGGATCGGGGGCGCTCCGATCGAAGTCATCGTGCAAGACCACGGCAATGAGCCGCAACGCGGCATCGAATGCTACGAGAAACTTAAGCGGGAAGGCGTGTTCATCTTTGACACGCTGTCGACTCCCGTTTCAATCGCCATGTTGCCGCGAGTTATGCAGGACAAGAACATCCTCATCCAAGCACTAGTTGGCCGCGGAGACGCTGTCGATGGCGGCGTATTCGGGTGGGTTTTTCCGCTGGGTCCTACTTATTGGGGACAGGTTGCCAATAATGTTGCCTACTTAAAGCAGGTGCACGCTGGCAACCTGCGCGGGGTAAAAATCGGCTTTGTCTATCTCGACTATCCGTTCGGACAGGAGCCGATTCCAATTTTACAGACGCTCGCCAAGGTGGAAGGATTTGAATTGAAGCTCTATCCGGTGCCGCTCCCTGGCAAAGATCAGACGAGTGTCTGGACCCAAGTGCGCCGTGACCAGCCAGATCACATCATTAGCTGGCTGCTAGCGGGAGCGCATGTCGTGGCATCCAAGGAGATGAAGCGCAATGGTATCCCAATGGATAAGTACATCTCGGTTAATTGGTTGAACGAAGTTGACATTGCCAATATCGGCGCTGAGGCTGCAAAAGGATTGAAGCGTGGCACCAACGTCGCGGGCGGTCAGGATATTCCAGTGATTCAAGAGATTATTGCTGAGCTTTACAAGAAGGGTAAGGGCAGCGGGCCAGAGAAGAATCTCAAAGATGTATACTACAACACCGGACTAGCGATGTACTCGATGGTCCTTGAAGGCGCTCGCCAAGCTGCCAAGTTGCATGGCACTCCAATTTCCTCCGCCACAATGCGCGAGGGTCTCCAAAATATCGCAAGTTACGATGCCGGTGGACTTATGGCGCCGGTAACTGTGACATCAAGCGATCACGGCGGTGGTGGGAAGACCCGCATCGAGATGTGGGATGGAGAAAAATGGATACCCCAAACAGAATGGATCGCCGCCTACACAGATATCATCTGGGAAGTGGTAAGGAAAAGTTCTTCCAACTATCACAACTAGCACTTGAAGACATGACGAACGCCAACTCCGTTCAGCAGCGCTCTTAAAGGCCGAGGACAGCAGAAGGCGTACTGAAATTCGACCAACAGATTGGGAGGTAGAATGTTAATCGGGAAGGTGACAAAGGGCTTGGCGGTCGCTGCCGCTCTCAGTGCCGCAGGCTGGACAGACGCTTTGGCTCAGGAAGGAACCCTGAAGTTCGGCTTGTGCTTCGATCTAAGCAAATCCTACACGTTCGTCTCGCCACAGGTGGCGCAAGCTGCGCAAGACCTTGCCGCCCTGACGAATATTAAGGGTGGTATCGAAGGGCACAAGGTAGAGATCGTGGTTCAGGACCACGGCAACGAGCCCCAACGCGGCATTGAATGCTACGAAAGGCTTAAACGTGACGGCGTGTTCGTATTCGACATGCTGTCGACACCGGTGTCGATAGCTGTCCTACCGCGGATCATGAAGGATAAGAACATTTTGATGCAGTCATCGGTCGGACGCGGTGATGCCGTTGACGGCTCGGTGTTCACGCAAATCTTCCCCGTGGGTGCGACTTATTGGGGGCAAGCCGCCAACGATATCGCCTACATCAAACAACAGCGCAGCGGCGATTTGAAGGGGGCCAAGATCGGATTTATCTATCTCGACTATCCCTTCGGTCAGGAGCCGATCGGTGTCTTGAAGACACTCGCTGAACGCGAAGGCTTCGAGTTGAAGCTCTACCCGGTGCCGTTGCCCGGCAGCGATCAGACGAGCGCTTGGACGCAGGTAAGGCGCGACCGGCCTGATTTCATGATCAGCTGGCTCCTGGCCGGAGGACATGTCGTCGCGGCCAAAGAAATGAAGCGCAACGGCTATCCGATCGAAAAGTACATTTCGGTCAACTGGCTTAACGAGGTGGATATTGCCAATATTGGTCCCGATGTTGCCAAGGGCATCAAGCGTGGCACAAACGTGGTCGGCGGCCAGGATATTCCCATCATTAAGGAAATAATGGCTGAGCTTTACGCAAAGGGTAAGGGAAGTGGCCCCGAAAAAAACCTGAAAGATGTGTATTACAACTTGGGTCTCGCCAACTACTCGGTTGCCTTTCAAGCCGCACGAAATGCGGTGAAACAAGCCGGTTGGCCAGTGACCGCCGCATCGATGAAAGTTGGCTATGAGAGCCTCAAGGATTTCGATGCCAATGGCCTTCTTGCCCCTTTGACCGTCACTGCTCAAGATCATGGTGGCGGAGGCAAGACAAGAATCGAAATGTGGGACGGTCAGAAGTGGGTGCCGCAGACCGGCTGGCTGGCGGACTATCAGGACCTCATCTGGCAGATCGTGAAAACGAGTTCATCCGGATTTAAGGCCGAATAGTTCCGGCGATCCCGTTGGCTCAAATCCTACGTGTCGGCGGGTGCAACCGCCCGGGGGCGGTGGATAATGCATCCGCCGCCGACTGCCAACCTTCAGCGCGAAAGCCAGTGAACTCCATGATCGATAGTCCAATCGAAGTCAGCGTCGAAGAAGATATTGCTACCGTTCTTATCAATCGTCCTGACCGCAAGAACGCGCTATCTGTGGCGGCGGCTAATGGACTGGCCGATGCCTGGGACCGGATCGAAGCGGACAGCAAGATCCGGGCGGTAATTCTAACCTCTGCCGACTGTGGCGTCTTCAGCGCGGGGCTTGACCTCAAGGAGGCGGCCGAGATCGCTCGCAACGAACAGATCGATATCCTGTCCAAAATGCGCGATCCTTTCCACGAGCGCATGCGCACGTGCTCCAAGCCAATCATTGCCGCGATGACCGGCTCGCTGATGGCGGGCGGAATGATGCTGTCGCTGATGTGCGATCTGCGCGTCGGTCTCAAAGGGACTAAGGCCGGCATCACGGAGGTAAAGATCGGTCGTGGCTCGCCCTGGGCCGCTCCGGCCCTCTATATGCTACCTCAGGCAATCCTTATGGAGATCGTTCTGACGGGCGATCTCATGCCAATTGAACGGCTGCACGATTACGGTTTCACTAATTATCTTGAAGATACACCACACGCTGTGCGCTCTCGTGCCAAGGATTTGGCTATGCGCATTGCCAACGGTGCGCCATTGTCTGTCATTGCTGCCAAAGCCAGTGTTCGCTCGACGATGGACCTCGGATGCCGCGAGGGACTGGTAGAGGGTAAACGCCTTCACGAAGTTGTCTATGCCAGCCAAGACGCAATCGAAGGTCCCAGAGCGTTTGCCGAAAAGCGCAAACCGGTCTGGCAGGGCAGGTAAGGGTGCGCGTGATCTAGCGGCTCTGTCGGGAGATCAGAACGCAAGGTTCCGTGACGAGCGTTGCCTATTTAGAAACTAGCGGGGCGATCGCAGTGGGCAGTGTTGCGTTTGAACTTCCCGAGTACGTCGTTGAAGTGCGCGATGGCGTTCTGCGTTTTGTCGATTCGCAGGTCGTGCCGCTGATCGATGGGAATCGCACGCTTCTCGAAGATCAGCGACGGCTGTACGACGAATATGGTCGATACAGCGCCGAAGTACGCACGTTGATCCAACAAGTTAGGATGCTTTCGGCCGAAGCCGGCTTCTATGCGATGTGCGCACCGGCGGAAATCGGGGGAGGTGGGCTGGGGCACCTTGTCTACTACGTGGCCTGGGAGGCGATATATCGCCGGCTCGGGGGGCAGGGCGTCATTATTCCCTGGGTCATTGCACACTGGGCTTTCGGGCCCAGCCGACTGCTCACCCAGGTCACAGAGGTAGCCCGCGAGAGATGCTTGGCGGGCATGATGGCCGGGAAGACATCGATGTGCTTTGGTCTTTCCGAGCCGGGGGCCGGCTCAGACGCCAGCATGATCAAGACGCGGGCTGACAAGACCGGAACAGGCTGGAAAATCTCTGGCCGCAAGCTCTGGACAACCAACGCTCCCACTGCGGAATGGTGCATTGTTTTCGCCGTCACCGACGTCGAGAAAGCTGTGCGAAAGGCTGGAGGCATCAGCGCATTTCTCGTTCCAACCGATGCACGAGGATTTCATGTTGAGAGCGTCGTGCGCTTGTTTGGTCACGTTGGCGGGCACGAGGGCGCTCTTGTGCTTGAGGAGGTAGAGGTACACCCTTGGCAATTGGTCGGCGAGCTCGACCAGGGATTCAAGATCGCACTATATGGAGTCTCGCTGGGTCGGGTCTACAACGCCGCCCGAGCTGTCGGACAGGGAAGATGGGCGCTGGAAATGGCCATCGACTATTCGAAGCAACGTGAGGCCTTCGGTTCAAAGATCGCGGAGTATCAAGCCGTCTCGTTTCCGATAGCCGAAGCAGCTACGGAATTGCACGCTGCGCACCTGATGGGATTGAATGCAGCGATGCTCCTCGACCGCGGCGATAAAGCGCCGAAGGAGCTTTCGATGGCAAAGGCCTATTCGGTACAAGCCGGATTTCGCGCCGTGGATCGTGCAATTCAGACACACGGCGGCATGGGATTGACGAACGAAATCGGTCTTGTTCACGCCTGGCAAGACCTGAGAATCGTCAACATTGCCGACGGCACGAATGAAATCCCGACGCGAATGATTGCCCAGCGATTACTGTCAGGTGACGTCGATCTCTAAGCCCGGGCGGAAGTTGACGATGTGTCTGCCGTCGCTTCCCGCGGCCAAACGGTCAGGTGAACCGAAGTTGCACCTCCATGGCGATGGTCCCGCCCGACGTCATTGCCCACAGCTCGGCGCCGGCGCCGCCGTTGACCGGACGTCCGGCGACGTTGAACGGCGCAGTATCGAACAAGGGTGCGCGTGCGCGTTGCGTAAACGAGGCGATAGTCCTGCTCGCATTGTTGTCCCGGACGAGATCAATGAGACATTGCTGCGAATAAGGGCCGTGCACCACCAGCCCGGGGTAGCCCTCCACGGTCATCGCGTAAGTCCGATCGTAGTGAATACGATGCGGATTGAAGGTCACAGCAGAATAGCGGAAGAGCGATACCGGATCCGTTGTGATCTGCCGCGTCCAAGGTAGATCGGCGGGCGGCGTGTCTCGTTTCGGTATCCCGCTTTTCTCACCCGGCTTTACGGCGTCGCGAAACACGGTGAAACTCTCCTCCACGATCGCGAGGCCGCATGGCGAGAATATGCGTCGCGTTTGTGTGGCAAAGATGAGTGGGCCGTACTGCCGGAACGCAACGTCATGTCCGTCAGCTCCGTCTCACGTTTGAGGGCGTCTCCCACGAGGAGCGGATGATGAAACGTCAGACTTGTCCCCGCGTACATGCGTCGCGGAAACGGCACATCGGGAATGACGCCTCCCGAAGTTGGCAGGCCATCCTCGCCCAGCGTCGCCCTGCGCGCGAATGAATTGAAATAGGCGAGGTGCCATCCGGGCGGAATCGCTTCACCCTTGGTAGGTACCGCATCGTCTCGATCGAATGCCGCGACTAGACCGAAGAGGGGCGCTCGCGTAGCTTCGTCTTCTTCCACGATCTTGGTGCCTATGTGTTTGCGCAAGCCGTCAATGTCGATTTCGGCAGCCATCATCGTTATCCCGAGCTGGGTACGGACATGTCGGTCGCGGGGGCTGCCAGAACGAATCCAGGCAGAGTGAGGCCAGGTTTCGCTTTCTCAAAGACGAGGCGGACGGACATGCCGATATCGAGCCGTGTGTCCGCAGGGGCATGTAGCCGCGCCAGCATGCGTACACCTTCCTCCAGATCGACCGTCACCAGCGTGTAGGGCAGATCGGACCTGTAACCGTCGTGAAACGGATGATGCGTGATCGTCCAGCTGTGAATTGTACCTTGCCCCGATGCTTCGACCCACCGGGTTTCGAAAGAATGGCACGCATCGCATACCGGCCGAAGCGGCCTCCGCGCTGAAGGAGCGCGGGTTTGACAATGTCATGGGCGTCCAGGCCGACGTTCGAAACTACGAACAGGTTTCCGAGGCGGTGCGCGCGGTGGTCCATCGGTTCGGATCGCTGGACATTCTGGTGAACAATGCGGCGGGAAATTTTTTCTGCCCAACGGCCGCGATGTCTTCGAACGCATGGAAGACGGTCGTTGATATCGATCTCAATGGCACGTTCCACGGTTGCCGCGCCGCCTATGAACATCTCGATGCGTCGAGTGGCGGCGGCTGCATCATCAACAACATTACCATGCAGGCGCTGTCGGGATAGCCGGGCGCGGCGCATGCCGCCGCTGCCAAGGCCGGCATCCTGTCGCTGACGCGAACGCTGTTCGGACGCACGGCACACGGCCTGCGCGAGGGCATCCACATTCGCGAGAGCCGCGTTGCGATAGCCGGACAGCAGCCTGCCGCCGCGCAGCGACTGGATCATCTCCAGCGCTTCGGCTTCGATCTGCAAGACCACGTCGCCGAGCTGGATATCAACCCCGTGAAACTGTCGGCCGTCAGCGCAACCGCTGTCGATGCGCTGATCGTGCTGCGCGAGAAAGAGGATAAGCAATGAACAAGTCAGCTTCAGGCAGGGTCGCGATCGTCGGTGTCGGCGAATCCGACATCGGCAAGGTCCCCAACATGACCGGTCTCGGATTGAACGCGCAGGCCGCCAAGCGCGCGCTCGACGATGCCGGTCTCAAGGTGTCGGACATCGACGGGGTTCTGACCGCGTACTCCTTCACCGAACCGTACTTCATGCTCGGATCGGTGTTGTGTGAATATCTTGGCCTCAAGCCGCGGTACAATGCGTCGGTCATCGTCGGCGGCGGATCACCCGCTGTGATGCTGAAGCACGCTACGGAAGCGATCCTGGCCGGCAGCGCGGACACCATCCTGGTCTGCGCCGGGGAGAACAGGGCGACGGGTCAATCGCGTGATTCCGCCGTGTCGGCGTTGCTGGCGGTGGGCCATCCGTACTTCGAGCAGCCCTATGGCGGATCGATCCCCGGCTTCTACGCCATGATCGCGCAACGGCATATGCATGTGTATGGCACGACCCGCGAGCACCTCGCGCATATCGCTGTGAATACCCGTCGGCACGCGCTGCTGCATCCCAATGCGCATATGAAGACGCCGATCACCTTGCAGGATGTGCTGTCGGCGAAGCCGATCGCCGATCCGTTTGGGATGCTGGATTGCTGCCTGATCTCGGATGCAGGCGGCGCGTTCATCGTGACGTCGGCCGAGCGCGCCAAGGATCTCAAATCCAAGCCGGCCTATCTGCTGGGCATCGGAGAACATCACACGCACGAACACATCATGTGCGCGCCAAGCCTGACGGAATTGGCGCAAAGGAATCCGGCAAGCGCGCCTACGAGATGGCTGGCGTCAAGCCGTCCGACATCGACGTCGCGCAACTCTACGACTGCTTCTCCATCGTCCCGCTGATCGAGCTGGAAGAGCGCGGGTTCTGCGAGCCGGGCGAGGGCGGCGCTTCTTTGCCGACGGCCGAGCCTCGATCGGCGGAAAGCTGCCGATCAACACCCATGGCGGAATGCTGTCGCACGCTCATGCAGGCGCTGCGGGCGGCTTGTTCGGCATCGTGGAAGGCGTCCGGCAACTTCGTGGCGGGCTTGGCCCGCGCCAGGTCGAGGGTGCCGAACTCGCTCTGGTCCACAACGAGGGTGGCATTCTGTCATCCCACTGCACACTCATTCTTGGCAACCAACCCAACTGACGAGAGAAGACAATGAGCAATCAAAAACCGCGCGGCCGCTATTTCGACGATTTCGAAGTGGGCCAAGAGTTCGAAAGCCCGGCGCGTACCGTCACGCAGGCCGACATCATCAATTTTGCCTGTCTGTCCGGCGATTTCAACGAGGTCCACACCAATTTCGAATACTGCAAGACGACGCAGTTCGGCGAGTCGATCGCGCACGGTCCGCTGGTCTACGCGATCATGGGCGGCTTGCAATACGCGAGTGGTATCAACGACGGCACGCTGCTGGCGTTGTTGCAAATCGACAAGTGGCGTTTGCTCGACGCCGTCAAGCACGGCGACACCATTCGCTTGCGCTCCAAGGTCGTCGATAAAAAGGAAAGCAGCAAGCCGGATCGTGGCGTCGTCACTTTCAAACGTGAGTGCGTGCGTCACGATGGCAAGGTGGTTCAGGAGATGCAGGCCACGCTGCTCTATCGCCGTAGGCCGGCGTAGGCGTCCATCATCGATAAGGCGTTCCATGCGTCTGTAAACGCAACTCAGGGATTTGTTGATGACCTCTTTTCAGAACAACGCTGAGTTCGATCTCAGCGAGGATCAGGTGCGGATGCGTGACAGCGTGTTGCACCTGCTTCGCGAGACCTTACCCGCGACTAAAGTAGCCGAGTTGGATGATGCGAGCGAATTTCCGTTCGATGCCTATGCGGCGCTCGCCAAAGCCGGCTGGCTCGGATTGCCGCATGACGAGGCTTATGGCGGCGCCAATGGCAGCTACATGGATCTGGCTGTTCTGATCGAAGCGATTGCCTAACACAACGCCCAGATGGCCTCCGCCTATCTAACCACGGTTGTCTATGGCGGAATGCAGCTCAGGTTCGGCGCCAGTGAGAGCCTGAAGGCCGCGTTGCTGCCGAAATTGATTTCAGGAGATTTGCGGCTCGCCTTCTGTTTGACGGAACCGGACACCGGCTCCGATGCAAGCGCCATTCGAACGCGTGCCGTTGCCGACGGTGATGACTATGTGATCGATGGTCAGAAGGTTTACATCACGTGCGCACACGTCGCGGACCACCTCGTGGTCGCAACCAAGACCGCGCCCGACCAACGGCACCGTGGCATCACGAGTTTTCTCGTCGATGCCAAGGCAAAAGGGGTGACCATTCGCCCGCTGCGTGGCCTCGGCCGAAAGATGATCCATACCAATGAGGTGTTCTTCGATCAGGTGACAGTGCCGGCGGCGCGCATTCTCGGCGGATTGAATAACGGCTGGCAGAACATCATGCGCGGCCTCAACGTCGAGCGGCTCTGCCTCTCGGCGGCGGCCAGCGGTAACTCGCACCGTATTATCGACACGGCGCTGGAATTTGCGCGGCAGCGCGTCCAGTTCGGCAAGCCGATCACCGAATATCAGGCGATCAGTCACAAGCTCGCCGACATGCGTATCGGCGCCGAGATTTCTCGTGTGATGACGTATCGGCTGGCGTCGCTGATGGACAAGGGCATCGCTCCCGGTACGGCCGCGGCAATCACCAAGATCTATGCGACCGAGGGCAATTCACGCTGTGCCGATATGGGTATTCAGGTGATGGGCGGCGCTGGCCTGATGATGAGTTCGGAGATGCAGATGTATTTCCGCGATTCGCGAATCGGCATCATCGGCGGCGGCACCAGCGAAATTCTTCGCAACGTTATTGCCAAATCAATGATCTGAAAGGGGGAGGAGGGTCATGGGAACTGTATCGCGTCGTTCGTTTGTGATCGGAGCCGGAGCTGTTGGGCTGGGCCTCGGAAAGGCACGCGAGTACTTGTTGTTGTCGAAGCGCACCAGGCAGGTCTTCGAGACCGATGCCGTTACCGCATGGAAGCCGTCGAAGCGGCCGGCATAGGGAACGAGTTTGGGGCGTTCGGCTTCGAACACTTCCCAGATCGTCTGATCGACCAGCTCCGGATGGCGATGAGCCTTGGCGTAAGCGATGCACTTGTCGAGCAGCCAGGCGTTTAACTCGTCGAGGTTTTTGAACCGCAGCCGGGGCGTGAAGAAGCGTTCCCTGACCAGCCCGACCTGGTTCTCGACCTGCCCCTTCTCCCAGCCCGACGCTGGCGTGCAGGCGACCGGATCGACCAGATAGTGGCTGCACATCTGCAGGAGGCGGCGATTGTAGAGACGCCCTTTACCGACGAAGATCGTCTCTACGGCGGTCTTCATGTTGTCGTAGATGCCGCGGGTGCAGGTGCCTTTGAACAGGGCGAACGCCCGGTCGTGGGCGTCGAACACCATCTCCTGCGTCTCCCGCGGATAGGCCCGCACGAACAGCATGCGGCTGTGACAGAGCCGGACATGGACGGCCTTCACCATCACCGTGGTGCCGCTCAGCAGGACGACCTCGTGGCTCCAGTCGAACTGGTAGGCTTCGCCTGGGGCAAAGCTTAGCGGGAGATAAGCGGCCGCCGTCGATTGCCCGCGTTCTTTGCTCCACCGCCTGGCGTAACGCCGCACCGCATCGTAACCGCCGTCGTAGCCGCGGCCGCGCAGCTCTTCGAAGATCCGGATCAACGTCAGCTGTTCACGAGCCGATTTAGCCGCGTTCGCCGCGAGCAATCCGTCAAGCCCATCGTCCGAGCTTTGGCCGCGGCTGCACCTGCCGCTCGTACTCGAAGGAGGTCTCTCCCGACCTCAGAACCTTCGGGACCGTGTTCCGTGACACCTTCAGGTCACGGGCGATCTCCTTGATCGTCTTGCCCTTGATGAAGTGCTCGCGCCGAATCCGCGCAATCGTCTCCACGACCAGCATCCTCCACCACCTGCTTTGTTACGAAGCAGGCAGCGCAACAGACCAACCTGTAGGGGGTCAATTTTTGGGCTCTGACTCACTTTTGATGCAGTTTGAGGGACGACTGGCGCTTTGATAGGAGGAGAATCGCGCCATGCAGCAGGCACTCCACCGCTCCAGTTTGGTGCCGCGTGGATTTGTTGTAGAGAGTGCTTACTACGAGGGTGATAAGGCCATTGTTGTGGTTGGGGCGTCCGGAAGCGTCGGCCTGTGTCCATCTTGCGGAACGGTTTCCCGACGTGTCCATAGCCGCTATCGACGCCGCGTGACCGATCTGCCGCTCTCGGGGCGGATCGTCCAGCTCTTGGTAATCGCCCGCCGCTTTCGCTGTGACGCGGTTCTATGCGGGCGCCAAATCTTCACCGAACGCTTCGCTGAAGGCGTACTGGCGCCATCGGCGCGACGTACGGCAAGGCTGGACTCCATCGTCCATCACCTCGGCCTGGCGCTTGGCGGTCGACCGGCAGCAGGCTTTGCAAAGCGGCTGATGCTGCCGGTGAGCAAAGATACGCTTCTTCGGGTAGTTCGGCGCCGTAGCCGTCCTCCAACTGACCCGCTCAAGGTTATCGGCATTGATGATTGGGCCTGGCGGCGCAATCACCGATACGCCAGCATCATCTGCAACCTGGAAAGGCGCCGGGTGGTCACCCTGCTGCCGGATCGTGAACCGGCAACTGCCCAAGCGTGGCTCTCTGCTCATCCCACGATCGCAATCGTCGCCCGTGATCGTGGCGGCGGATATGGCGAAGCGGCAGCCAAGGCTCTACCGCATGCAGTACAGGTCGCCGATCGTTGGCATCTGATGGAGAACGCCAGTCGGGCTTTCCTCGACGCCGTACGCAAATCGATGCGCCAGATACGCACCGTCATCGGCGCCACCACAATCAACCCCAAGCTGCTCACGGCCGCCGAACGCCTTCAGTATGAGGGCTATCTGCGCCGCGAGGAGACTAACGCGGCCATCTTAGCATTGTCGAAGAACGGCATACCTATCAAGCAGATTGTGCGTCAGACCGGCCACAGCAGGAAGCTGGTACGACAGGTGGTCCGCGGCGAACGTCACGACGTCTTCCGAACCCGGCAAAGTTCGTTGGATCTGCACTTGCCTTGGCTGGACGAGCAGTGGGCGTCCGGCTGCCGCAATGGAGCTGAACTGTGGCGCCGCTTAACAGGGCGTGGCTTCCGAGGCTCGCTCCGCGTCATCAGCGAGTGGGCCACCCGCAGACGACGAGCGGAGAGGGCCGACACACAAAACTTGCAGAGGATCCCGTCGGCCAGGACGATCGCGCGCCTCATGACAATCGGGCGGGACTCCCTCACGAAAGCGGAGACCGTCACGGTCGTGGCGATCGAAGCGGGCGTGCCAACCTTGGTCGAGGCACGCGAGATCATTGCCGAATTCCACATGATGATCCGCCGCAAGATCGAGGTGGGTCTCATGACGTGGATCGAGCGCGCCCGCGCTAGTCTCGTCGCCTCGTTCGCCAGCGGCGTCGCCAGGGACGAAGCGGCAGTCCGAGCAGCAATCACTTTGCCCTGGTCTAACGGCCAGACTGAAGGTCAGATCACGCGCCTCAAGCTCGTCAAACGCCAGATGTACGGCCGCGGCAAGATCGATCTGCTTCAAGCGAGACTAATCGGCGCAGAATAATCGGAGCTGCACCAAAATTGCGTCAGAGCGCATTGCCTCATCCAGAATGTTACTGGACAACTTCTCGCCGATGATTGGGTCGGTGCCATCGAATTGGTTCGGTGGCGTCTATGGCGGGAAAGATCAGCATGGGCGCGCGGCGCGAGGTGGTATCGGCGGTAACGGAGCGCTACCGGTCGGCCAAACGAGCGGAGAAGGGGCGGATTCTCGACGAGCTGTGCGCGACGACGGGCTGGCATCGCAAGCATGCGGTGCGCGCGCTCCGGCGACGCGAGACGGTTGGACCGGGCGAGGTCGAGGCAAAAAGAAAGCGAAGACGCAGATATGGCGCGACGATCAAGGACGCGCTGACGGCGCTGTGGGAGGCGTCGGATCGGGTGTGCGGCAAGCGGCTCAAGGTGATGATCCCGACCTTGCTACCTGCCCTTGAGCAACATGGCCGATTGCAGCTTAGCCAGTCGGACCGTGATCGTGTCCTGGCTATCAGCGCCGCCACCATCGATCGCCTGCTCGTCGATGTGAAGATCGCGGCGAGCGGCGGCAGGCGGCGCCGTGCCGGATTCTATTCGGCAATCCGGCGCGAGGTCCCCATCCGCACGTTCAATGACTGGAACAGCCCGGTGCCCGGCTTCTGCGAGGTCGACATGGTCGCCCATGGCGGCACGTCGGTGGCTGGCTCGTTCATCCAGACCTTGACCATGGTCGATGTTGCCACCGGCTGGACGGAGTGCCTGCCATTGCTGACGCGGGAAGGTTCGCTGGTCGTCGAGGCGATCAACCGCGCACAGAGCCTGTTCCCCTGGCTGTTGCGCGGCGTGGACTTCGACAACGACAGCGCCTTCATGAACGATGTCGTCGTGCCATGGTGTCGCGAACAGAAACTCGAAGTCACACGCTCGCGCGCGTACAAGAAGAACGATCAAGCGTTCGTCGAGCAGAAGAATGGTGCTGTCGTCCGCCGCCTCATGGGCTATGGCCGCTTCGATGGCGTCGAGACGGCGCGTATGATGGGCCGCCTCTACGCGGCGGCACGGCTCTACGTCAACTTCTTCCAGCCGTCGTTCAAGCTGAAGGAGAAGCGTCGCGAAGGGGCTAAAGTGATCAAGCGCTATCATCTCCCATCGACGCCCTATGAGCGTGCCTTGGCGCATCCCAAGGTGACCGCGGCCGTGAAGAAACGGCTGCGCGATCAGTATCGCTCGCTCGATCCGGTCGCGCTGTTGGCGGAGATTCGCGCAACCCAAGAGGAACTAGGCAATCGCGTCGATCGTCGTGCCGGACAGGCGCGCGGCCTGCAACCCGCTCACACTAGCACCCTGCCAGCGACCGCGGCGTCGTTCGCGAAGACGCTCGGCAAGACCGCGACGGTCGGCGAGCCGCGTGCCACGCACCGGCGAACTCGTCGGCCCTATAAGACCAGAGTTCGCATGCCGTCCAAGCTCGATCCGCATATTGCTGCGATTGAAGCCTGGCTCGCAGAGCAGCCGCAGCTGACGGCGCTCGCAATTGTCGGTCGGCTGCGCGAGAAATATCCCGAGGAGTTCGGAAAGAGACAGCATTCGATTGTGCAACGTCTGCTGAGGGCGCTCAGACGGAGGGCTGCCGAACGGTTGGTCGCCCAGGGCCCGCTCGACGACGCCACGACCGCTGCCCCATTGCCCGGGGTTGTGGACGGCTCGGGCTATGAAGGGCCCGACCCGCCCACAGCCCCTCTCGTCGAGCAAGCCGGAAAGCCCATTTGGCGCGGTCAATCAATCGACATCGGATCGCCATCGGCAATGGCACCATCAGGGTAACATTCGTAGATGCGGCAATACGGGGGGTCAATATTGCAGACGATGTCGTAATTGCGGTCGGCGCCCGCGGCTCAAAAGGTCCGCTATCTTCAAGCCTTCCCGCAATCTCACGAATCGGAGGGGGCCATGAAGCAATATGTTGGGCTGGATGTCTCGCAAAAAGAAACATCAGTATGTGTAGTCGACGAAGTGGGTCAGATCTTGTTCGAAGGAAAGGCAAAGTCCGACCCCGGGGCGCTCGCGGCATTGCTTCGCAAGCGGGCGCCACAAGCGGAGCGCATCGGATTTGAGACCGGGGCGATGGCGAGCTGGCTATGGCATGAACTTCGTAGGGTCGATCTCCCAGTGGTTTGCATCGACGCGCGGCATGCCCACGCGGCTTTGTCCGTACGCATGAACAAGAGCGATCAGAATGATGCTCGAGGTCTGGCCGAACTGGTGCGGGTTGGTTGGTATCGAGAAGTCAAGGTCAAGAGCAAGGAAAGTCAGAAGATCCGCGCGATACTCGTCGCGAGATCCCGGCTTGTGTCCATGCGCCGAGACATCGAGAACCAGGTCCGGAGCTTGATCAAAGAATACGGCTTGCTGTTCCCGCGCGCAATCGGCCAGCAGTTCCGCAACCTGGTCAGCGAGCTATTGGGCGATAATCATCCACTCCTTAGCGTGATCTCGCCGCTCCTGTTGATCCATGAGCATATCTGTCATCAGCAGAACAAGTTCGACGACGAAGTTCGCCAGTTGGCGAAGGCGGACGAGACGACGCGCCGCCTAATGACCGTTCCCGGTGTCGGCGTGGTGACCGCCTTGACTTTCCGCCATACAATCGATGACCCATTGCGCTTCCGATCGGCGTTGACAGTCGGTGCCTACCTCGGCCTTACACCTCGGCGCAACCAATCTGGCGAAACTGACATCAACGGCAAGATATCTCGATGGGGCGACCGGCTTCTCCGAACCTACTTGTTTGAGGCCGCCACCGTACTTCTCTATCGGACAAAGAAGTGGTCTTCCCTTAAGGCCTGGGGCATGAAGCTCGCCAAGCGGATCGGCATGAGGAAGGCAAAGGTCGCCGTCGCCCGAAAGATCGCAGTCATCCTTCACTGCATCTGGGTCGATGGCACATCCTTCGACTGGGGGCAGCCGCAGCCAGTCTGATATTTGCTCGCAAGTTCCTGGTCCGGTCTGCCGGACTGGCGATGTCCCGCTGGGACGGTGTTGAGGCGACCTCGTTCATTCGGCTGGTGGCGGCTCGACCGTACTCCGCTGCAAACGTTGAGGCGTCCGACCCGGACATCATCATGAGGCGCTGCGCGACCTCGGAAAGGACCGTGACCCCAGTGAAGACATAACCAGCCAGGGCGATCCAATGCTTGGCCGGCAAAGTACGCATCAGCCGCGCTCGCGCCGTCTCCGCAACCCTGACCAGCTCCGACAGCGCGAGCGCTACCGTCGTGCCGTCGGAAAGTTCAAAAGGTGATTGACAACAATCCGCAATTAAAGGGCCGAATGACATGCCTCGCAAGGGACTTCTGGTCGATGCCGCCTGGATGGAACGACATGGATATTCCACCAGCCTGCGCAGCCAATACGTATCGGCCGGCTGGCTGGTTCAGCCGGCGCGGGGAACCTTCAAGCGTCCGCTCGGCGAACTCTCCTGGCAGGGCGTCGTCGTGTCACTCCAGCGGCTGCTCGGCTCCGACCTCGTCGTCGGCGGACGTACCGCCATCGAAGCGCAAGGCTTCAGTCACTACCTGAGCCAAACCGGTCCTTCGACCGTACATCTATACGGAACGCTGCCTGCTCCCGGCTGGCTCGGCAAACTTCCGCTCAAACAGAAATTCCGTGTTCACCGCACGCAAAGTCTATTCAAAACGCACGGGAGCACGCCCGGATCAAAGTCGGGGACGACACGGGAAATACCGGGACCATCCGACTGGCCTCTCATGGTATCGACTCCCGAACGTGCGTTCCTCGAACTGCTCGACGAATTGCCCCGCCACGAAAGCTTCCACCAAGTCGATGCATTGGCGGAAGGATTGAGGAGCCTAAGTCCCCGGCGGCTGCAAACGCTTCTGAACGACTGCAAAAGCATCAAGGTCAAACGACTGTTCTTCTGGTTCGCAGAGCGACATCAACACGCCTGGCTCAAACAGATCGACACGTCGAAAGTCAATCTCGGCACGGGAAAGCGCATGCTCGTCAAGGGCGGCAAACTCGACACCAAATACCTCATAACCATCCCAGACGACCTCAATGCCCCTGTCTGAAAAGTACCGGCATCAAGTGGTCTTGTTGATCGAGACGATCCCGTTCGTCGCGTCGGAGCCCGATTTTGCGCTCAAGGGCGGCACCGCCATCAATCTCTTCCACCGCGATATGCCACGCTTATCAGTCGATATCGACCTGACCTATCTGCCGGTGGCTCCGCGCCCCGAATCTCTTGCTGCGATCGATGCGGCGATGAAGCGCATGGCAGCGGCCATCAGGAAAGGATTGCCGGGCTCACGGGTGACGGAAGTCGTCAACGCCCGTGAAAAGATCGTCACCAAGCTTACCGTCCAGAAAGGTGATGCGCAGATCAAGATTGAGGTCACGCCGGTGATCAGGGGCAGCGTCTTCGAGCCAGAGCTGCGCGACGTCTCGCCGAGCGTCGAAGAAACGTTCGGCTTCGTACAGATGAAAGTCGTTCGTTCGCCGATCTATACGCCGGCAAGCTCGTCGCGGCGCTCGACCGGCAGCATCCGCGTGACCTCTTCGATGTCCGCGATCTGCTCGCCAACGAAGGCATCACAGACGATCTCCGCAAGGCGTTCATCGTCTACCTCATCAGCCATGACAGGCCGATTTCCGAGGTCGTGGTTCCTCGTCGCAAGGACATCCAGCACGAATTCACGCACGGCTTCGAGGGCATGACCGCCGACGAAGTAACCTTGGACGAGTTGCTCGAAGCTCGGGAGACGCTAATCGCCGAAATCGCCGGAAAAATGCCACAAGCGCACAAGGATTTCCTCATGAGATTCAAGCGCGGCGAGCCGGATTGGAGCCTGCTGGGCGTCCCTGGCGCGGCGGACCTGCCGGCGGTGCGCTGGAAGCAGATCAATCTGGACAAACTTCCTTCCGCGCAACGGGCGAAGCTCGTCGCGCAACTCGAGGAAGTCTTGCGCAATGCCTGAGGTCGGACGAGGGGATCTCCGTCGAGCGCGCGCGGGCCGACTTGTTCAGACGACATCTCCAGGGAGTGCGCCAGCTTGCGGGCTTTAGCTCAGCCGCCTATCCCTAGCCTGACCTCGACTGTCTCGTTGCCTGCATAAATTTTCTGAATCGTTGGCGCGGATCGATTCATTTATTTAATTGGACGCTCGATTCGGTAATTGCGATTCTGGCGCATGTCCGAACTCACCGTGCAATATCTCGTGCTCGAGCGTCGCGATCCGGCCCGTAACATGGCGCGGTTCTATGTGCTCACGATCGAGCCGACGCTCTTTGGCGATACCGCATTGGTGCGTGAATGGGGCCGTCTCGGTGGGCGCGGTCGACGGCGGCTCGATCTATTCGATGGTCAGGTGCAGGCCGTCGAGGCTCTTGAGTCCTGGCTCAGGCGCAAAACCCGCCGTGGTTACGTCCAGCGGCACTTTCCGTGCCTGGAGCCAGCATGCGACACGCTGCAAGCTGCCCGATCTGGACAAAATGCTAGTGCAAGTATATCAAAGTAATCCTAAGTCCTCTGCGGCCACATTCCAAGAGTTGCAAAAGTATTCCATAATCAATATTATGCGAATCACGGATGTAGACGCTCATTAGAAAGGTCACCATCCTCCCCATTAGCACTACTTTGGCAGAATGTGTTTTCGCCAGTGTTTTTCAAGGATAGGATGAGATCGACGATGGCGTGACGTATGGCGGGCTGGTTGGTTGAGGCGGAGGACCGTTGATTCTTTTTTTCCGCTCCGCGTGTGCGAGGCGACAATGTTGCAGGAAGGCGTAGGCAATCATTGTCATCAGCGCGTGGCGATGAAGACCCTGCCAAGATCGCCCTTCGAAGTGATCAAGTCCAAGCTCCTCCTTCAACTGCTGATGGGCCTGCTCACAAATCCATCTTGCCTTTGATGGTGGCGGCCAGTGTGCGCATATCCGTCGCCGCAGGAAGATTGGCAAGATAGTATTTCTTCTCCCCTGAGGCACGTTGCTCGCCAATGAGCCAGGCTTCGTCGCCCGGGAGATGCTGCTGACCCTTATCCCAAATCCGCTGAGGAGGGCCGTCGGCGGCGCGGACACGGAGAGCTGCAAATCGAGCTCGTTCCGCTGCGCCAACTCACGGTTTTCCATTTGGCGCTGGCCAGCATTTGTTCTGCCGCAATCGATAAGATATCGGGTACGTGGTGCTTTCGTGGTTTCCCGCGGACTTTGGTAAGCGGCCAAATGAGCTTCACATCGACCGGATACACTTTCAGGTGCCGGGGGATACCGACAGCCCACGCGAGCCCGCGCTCTGTTAGCCCTTGTCGAAACGGTGCGCTGAGCCCGTATCCTGCATCCGCCAGCACACATCCAAAGCGCACGTTGGCTGCCATCGCGCGGTCAATCTCGGCCAAAGCAATCTCCTGGCGTTCGGTGTTCGACTGGCACGCGAGCGCGTTTCAAACGAGACACGTCGTTTGTCCAACTGTCAGGCAGAAACAGACGTAACGCGACCATCACTGGCACTTCGCCGCGCGCAAGCGTCAAAGACACCAGCGTTTGGCAATTTGCCGTTTTGCCGAGAGCCGACGCGTATTGAGCAGCAACACCAACCGAGCGTTCACCCTTCTTCGGCAGTGAGGTGTCATCAATAACCCGCACCGCATCCCTGCCGCCGACAAGTCGGTCCGCCTGATTGAGCAGCTCTGTCTCCAGCGGCGTCGCCTCCCAGACACCTCCGCAATGAAATGGTGCAACTAATCGTAGTTGCCCGTGGCAAGGCGCTCTGCCATTGGCTGAACGCTCTTGCGATCGCCAGGACCAATCAATCCCGCGACATACAGAGGACACATCCGCTGCCGGGTCTTATGACCCAGCCGGTCCAAGAAACGGCATCAGCCAGCGTTCGAGTTCGTCTTCCCATCCCGCCATGGTCAGCCCTTCAAGAGCTGACCACCCATGATCATTGAAAAATCGATTCGGGAATCCTATAAAACGCGACAAAATCAACATTCTGCCAAAGTAGTGCTAGAGATGTCACGATCGGACTTGTCTAAGGCATGGGCCTGGGGGTTTTGAGTGATGACGGTGCTGTCGATGAGCCGGGCTGAGATCGACCGGGTGCATGTGTTGCGGGATGTTGTGGCGGAACGGATACATTGCGAGAGGCAGCGCAACTGCTTCGGCTCACATCGCGGCAGGCACTCCGGCTGACGCTTGCTGCAGAGAAGCGGGCGGAGCGGCATGGCTTGCATTTCGGCGTTGAGACGGTGCGGCGCTGGATGCTGGTGGACGGGATTTAGAAGGACCGCCGGCAGCGGTTGAAGCCGGTGCACCAGCCGCGGCATCGCCGCGATTGCGTTGGCGAGTTGGTCCAGATCGACGGCTCCGAACACTGGTGGTTTGAGAACCGCGGCCCGCAATGCACCCTGCTCGTCTTCATCGACGACGCCACCAGCCGATTGATGCATCTGCAATTTGTCGAGACGGAGTCGACCTTTGACTACTTACGGCGACGACCGCCTATCTGAAGCGCTACGGCAGCCCATTGCGTTCTACTCAGACAAGCACGCAACGTTCCGGGTCAACAAGGTCGGCGCCACCGGCGGCGACGGGATGACGCAGTTCGGCCGCGCGCTGCACGAGCTCAACATCGATATCATTTGTGCCAATGTCCCACAGGCCAAGGGGCGCGTGGAACGAGCCAACGGCACACTGCAGGACCGCCTGGTCAAGGAGATGCGGCTGGCCGGAATCTCGACCATCGAGGCCGGCAACGCGTTCCTGCCGGCGTTCATGGCGGACTATAATCGCCGTTTTGCCAAGGAGCCGTTCAACGACAAGGATCTTCACCGGCCCTTGGCTGCGCACGACAACATCGACGATGCCTTTGCCTGGAAGGAACTCCGGCGGCGGCGAATGCCAACGTGTGGAGCTGGAAGCTCGCCTGGCGCGGCAGTTCTCCCAGACCGTCTCGATTACCTTCCACTGGCGCGGCACCACTTCCAGCGTCCGCGTGACGTCTTCCCCGAGCTTGCGCAGACGGTTGCTGCCGCAGCATCACAAGCTGTCGGCGGATCAATCACCACCCGTTCCCGTGGCAGATGCTCAGGGAAGGTCTGACGCTCGGGGCGCTTACGTGTAAATCCGCGCACCGTCGTCATCTTGGCCACGGCCCGCTCGGCCGCAAGCTCGTCCTCGGTGGCGTTTGCTTCCAGCTCTTCGAACGTCAGCGCCAACTGCTCGATCAGGCGCGAAGAACGCTCCGCCCGTTGCCCATAGATCTGATGCTTTAGCTTGGCGATCTGCAGCTTCTGCTGTGCGATCAGCGCCTCGTCTTCCGACGCTTTCGCACGAGCGACAGCGAGCTCGGCAGCTACTTCCAAACCCCTCGCGCGCTCGGCTGCCAGCGCCGCCTTCGGGGCGGTAACGTCGCCCGGAGCAGCGTCGCGATCGGCATCCATGCGACGCAGTGAATCACAGATTGGACGCGCTAGGACTCTTGAGGGTTCTGTGAGGTCGCCGGGCAAAGGCCAGCCGCGCGCTCTGTCGTAGCCTGCGACCTCATAGAAGCCGGATTGAACGAAGCCGCGGAGTTGTGGGCGCTATGGGGATAGTGCAGCCAGTGCGGCTGCCGAGAAGGCGCGCCTGTGGTCGCCGCGCGTCGGCGAGTCAGTGATCGGATGTGAGGGGCCCGATTGATCGGGCCAAGGGCGCGAGCAAGGGGCTCTGCAAAGCGCAAGTGCATCAAACGACTGGTCGCATCATCGATGAAGACGAGCAGGGTGCAATGTGGGCCGCGATCCTCGAACCACCAGTGTTCAGAGCCGTCGATCTGAATCAACTCGCCCACACAGTCGCGACGATGCCGTGGTGCGTGTTCCAGCCGATCGTGATCACCGATTCCAGGCGATCGTGATCGCTATTTCCAGCGATCGCGATCAGGGGCAATCAGGAGGCGCGCACCGCTGACAGTCTGCAACCCGGGTAGCTTGGGTCTTTTGCCTAACCGCAGAGGATCGAGATGCCGACCGAGAGACTGTCCATGCGCCACATTCGCGAAGTTCTACGCCTGCACTACAGCGTCGGCATGTCGCAACGCGCCGTTGCCCGCAGCCTCGGCCTGGCCCAGGGCACGGTCAGCAAATACGTGAACCAAGCCCGCCGCGCTGACCTGACCTGGCCGTTGCCGCCGGAGCTCGATGACGACGTCCGGCTCGAGAATCGCCTGTTTCCGCCGCCGTCCGATCGGCCCAGCGACGAGCGTCCGCATCCGGACTGGGCGCTTGTGCATCGCGAGCTGCGGCGCCCGAACGTCACGCTGATGCTCTTGTGAGAGGAGTATTGCGACGCAAACTCCGACAGCTTCAGCTATGCGTGGTTGCGAACGCTACAGGGAATGGGCCGGCCGTCTCAAGCCAACCCTGCGCCAGGTTCATGTCGCCGGCGAGAAGCTGTTCGTCGACTATTCCGGCCACACCATGGAGGTGGTTGACGGGCTCACCGGTGAGGTGCGCAGCGCGCAGATCTTCGTCGCCGTGCTCGGCGCCTCGAACTACACCTACGCCGAGGCCAGTCTCAGCCAGGGCCTGCCGGGCTGGATCGCCTCGCACGTTCGGGTATTTGCCTATTTCGGCGGCGTGGCCCGGCAGACGGTGAGCGACAATCTCAAGGCCGGCGTCACCCGGGCCTGCTTTCACGAGCCGATGGTCAACCGGACCTATGCCGATCTCGCCCGCCATTACCGCACCGCTATCGTACCGGCACGGCCGTATCGGCGGCGCGACAAAGCCAAGGTCGAAGTCGGGGTCCAAATCGTCGGGCGATGGATTCTGGCGCGCCTGCGCAACCGCCGCTTCTTCTCGCTTGCCGCCCTCAACGAGGCGATCCACGCGCTGCTCGTCGATCTCAACAATCGACCGCTCCGGAGCTGGGGACGAAGCCGGCGCGACCTGTTCGAAGAGCTCGATCGCCCGGCGCTTACCCCCTTGCCAGATGAACCGTACGAGTATGCCGAGTGGAAGCGCTGCCGGGTCAACCTCGATTATCACGTTGAGATCGCCAAACATTACTACAGCGTCCCTCACAGCCTCGTACATCAGGAGGTCGAGGCTCGGATCACCCAAAAGACCGTCGAGATATTCCTCCATGGCAAGCGCGTGGCCTCGCATCTGCGCAGCACCTTACCGCATCGCCCGACCACGATTTCCGAGCATATGCCGAGCTCGCATCGCCGCTATCGCGACTGGACCCATGAGCGTATTCGTTCCGAAGCCGCCAAGGTCGGCCCCGACGCCGACACCCTGATCGATGTCATCCTGCGGTCGCGGCCGCATCCGGAACAGGGCTTCCGCTCGGCTATCGGCATTCTCGGGCTGGTCAAGCGCTACGGCCAGGAACGCGTCGACGCCGCCTGCGCCCGGGCCCTCCTGCTCAACGCCCGTTCGTACAAATCGGTCGCCGCCATCCTCAAGAACGGCACCGACAGAACCGCGCCTCCCGCCGAGGAGGCGCCCATCCTCTTCCACGCCAACATCCGTGGCCGCAGTTACTACAATTGATCAGGAGAGATCAGCATGCTTATTCATCCCACCGTCGATCGCTTGCGCTCCCTCGGCCTCGCCGCCATGGCCGATACCCTCGCCGAACTGCAGAACAACCCAGAGGCGGCCGGGATGCCGCACGCCCATTGGCTCGGCCTCCTCGTCGATCGCGAGGTCACCGCCCGCGACAACCGCCGCCTCACGCGCCGCTTGACCAGTGCCAAGCTCCGTCAAGTCGCCGCCATCGAGAACGTCGACTATCGCACCGCTCGCGGCCTTGACCGTTCGCTCTTCCAAACCCTCGCCACCTGCCAATGGGTCCGTGAGGCCAACCACCTGGTCATCGTCGGCCCAACCGGCACCGGCAAGTCCTGGCTTGCCTGTGCGCTCGGCAACAAGGCCTGCCGCGACGGCTTCTCCGTCCTTTACAAGCGAACATCCCGCCTGTTCGCCGATCTCGCCCAGGCGCGCGGCGAAGGCCGTCTGGCGCGCCTGATCGCCGCCCTGGAACGCGTCAATCTCCTCATCCTTGATGACTGGGGACCCGAACCGCTCACCGCCGACCAGCACCGCGATCTGCTCGAGATTGTCGATGATCGCTACGACAAGGGATCCTTGTTGATCACAAGTCAGGTCCCCGTGTCGCAATGGCACGACGTCATTGCCGAGCCGATGACTTCATGATGCCTCCTTCTTCGAATGCTTGGTGCGTCGTACCCGATTGCGCAGCTGACTGATTTGTTCGTCTGAGAGCTCGATCTGCCATGGCTGACCTTTGACTAACTGACGACCTACCAGCAATCCGCGCGCAAGATAATCGAACACTGTTTGCGGGGTTAATCCAAGCTCAGCCGCTGCCCCCTGAATCGAGAAGCTGCCGTCGGGCCAGCGCATGGGATTCTGGTCCACGCAGTTGATCTTGACGGTGGGGATGCCCCAGCGGGTGCGCAACAGCCAGACGTTATCGCCTTTGAAGGCGCAGCCTCGGGCCGCGACGAAGCCTTCTTGATTGAGTATTATCGCGATCTCGGCGTCCATTTTGTGTTCAGCATTCAACTCGACGATCCGCTGCCGCAACCCATCAATGTCGATGTAATTGCGGTAGGTGTGAACGCGCCGTTGCACGTGATGCTCGCTGGTTGCGCCGGTCTGCCAGACGATTTTGAGCCACACCTGACCTCGGATCCGCTTCTGATCAAGAACGACTTCGCGGATGACAAATCGCAGAATGCGCTTGCGATCGGCTGCCGACGTGGTGGCCGCGTTCCAAATCTGCGGCAGGTTCTCGCCGAGTGCTTGTAGCCCTGCGCGTTCCACCGGGCCAATCAGAAGCGGCTCTTGCCCACGCCAACGCGCATGTTCCTGCTCGACCGCCTCGACGGCACGCAGCTTCTCTTCCCAAGCCCGCTCAAGTGAGCGCGCCACGAGACGGTTCTCGGGCTCTACGGCGTCATACTGACGTCGAGCGCGCTCGGCCTCGTAGCGGGCGCGCTCTACGCGAAGCGCCCATTGGCGCTCGAGCTGGCGGCTGTCCTGCTCCAGTTGGCTCGCCGCCGCGAGTGCGATCTCAATCTGATCCGGCACCAGGGCGTCGAGGACCACCCGCTGGACCAAGGCGTCAACCGCTAAGGCCCGGACTTCCTGGCACAGTGCACTGCCTTCCTGATCCCGATCCGACCGGCAGCAATAGACCGGATAGTCGGCATTCAGGCCAGTGTAGCGCATGCTCATGCGCCGTCCGCAACGGCCGCAGATCGCAATTCCTTGTAACAGGGCTGCCCCCTTGCGCGGCACGCCAGCGTGTCCTGCCTCAAAATGCGCGACGTTATCTGCCAGTCGCCGCTGGTTGGCCATGAACTCCTCCCAGTTGATATAACCCGGGTGAGCAGCGCGGAGGCAAACCGCCGAGTCGGCGATCGCCACCTTGACCGTTCCCGTCAGCGATCCCGGCTGGCATCGGCTCGGATCCTTTTGCCGGCGGCCATAAACATACCCCCCAGCATAAGCTGGATTTTGAAGGATACTAAGGACGCGTGCACTATCTGGCATACGCCAGACGGTCTCGTGTGGAGCTGGTCCAAGCAGCGGCCGAACCGGCAACGACAATCCGTTCCGGTCCAAGTACCGCATCACACGGCGGGCGCTTTGCAGTTCCTGGAATTTGGCAAAAACGAGATGAAGGCGGGCCTGCACCTCCTCATCAGGATTGAGAATAATCGTTCCGGCGCGATCATAGGCGAGCCCGGCTGGCAGGGGCAGCCGCAGTTCGCCCCGCGCCGCCTTCTGGCGTTCCCCTTGGTGAAGGCGCATCCGAAGCTGATGCAACTCCGCCTCGCTCATTATGCCGGACAAGCCCAACAGCAGGCGGTCGTGGTAGGCGCGCGGATCGTAAAGCCGCTCGCCACCCGCAATGAGCACACCAAACACCGAGCACAGTTCGAGCAACTGATGCCAGTCCCGGTTGTTGCGGGCCAAGCGAGAAGCGTCGAGGCTCACCACAAGACCGGCGTTGCCAAGACCGATCTCGGCAAAGAGCTTCTGGAAGCCATGACGATCCACACCGCCAGCACCGGATTTGCCCAGATCCTCGTCAATGACCTGGACGCGCTCCGGCGGCCAGCCCAGACCGATGGCGCGATCGACGAGGCGGTACTGCAGCTCCGTGCTCTCCTGATGCTGGCGCACCTGGTTCACGGATGACTGCCGCACGTAGACATAGGCCAACTTCGCTCTGTGCGCAGTCGTGAGCCGCTCGTCAGCGACGTTTAAGTTGATCAGCACGACCCAGTTCCCTTCCGGGCGTGCCGGGAGCCGCTTGCATCCGCCGCAGCAGCGTGGCGAGGATTTGAGCGATCTGGGTTTGCGTCGCGGTCGACAGATTCGGCCACAGGGGAGGAATATCGTCCGTCGGACGGCCGGGTGGATTTGCCAACGTCGGCATGGGTCGATACGCAACGCGACCTGGAAGCGGTGGGTGGGTCATCGCGAATCACCTTCTCGTCAAGAAGGCTCAGACTCGCGCTCAAATGTTGCATCAATGGGATCAGCGTACGTGCGCTGATGCGCGGCAGATCGGCGGCGTTCGGGCCAGAATCTATCGTCTCGGCAAGATCCGTCGACGCGATGCGAACCGCCCGCGGCCGGCCGTCCGGCAGCGCGACAACGACATAGGCGGGACCGCGCCCCGACCGCTCCTTCAGCACCTCAAGCCGGTGCCCGAACAGAAAATGATGCGGGTCAGTGATCGTGACGTGAGACACGACCCGCTCGAGAATAGGGGTACTCTGACGTGTTCGGTGAGCCCACCGTCGCCGACGCCATCCTCGACCGCATCATCCACAATGCCCACCGCATCGCCCTTGAAGGCGACAGCATGCGAAGGAAAAAAGCCACGCGCCCCTTGACCGACGCTGAAAACAGCGAAACGAATACCAATTGACTCAACAACCAGGCAACCAAAAACCAGCGCCGCCACGCTGTCCGCGATTTAGCGAAACTACTGTCCGGCAGTTAGCGAAACCACTGTCCCGTTTTTGCGAAATGCGCAAGGTTTTTGAACCGCAGCCGCGGCGTGAAGAAGCGTTCTCGCACCAGCCCGACCTGGTTCTCGACCTGCCCCTTCTCCCAGCCCGACGCTGGCGTGCAGGCGACCGGATCGACCAGATAGTGGCTGCACATCTGCAGGAAGCGGCGATTCTAGAGACGCCCTTTACCGACGAAGATCGTCTCCACGGCGGTCTTCATGTTGTCATAGATGCCGCGGGTGCAGGTGCCTTTGAACAGGGCGAACGCCCGGTCGTGGGCGTCGAACACCATCTCCTGCGTCTCGCGCGGATAGGCCCGCACGAACAGCATGCGGCTGTGACAGAGCCGGACATGAGCAGCCTTCACCATCACCGTGGTGCCGCTCAGCAGGACGACCTCGTGGCTCCAGTCGAACCGGTAGGCTTCGCCTGGTGCAAAGCTCAGCGGCACATAAGCCGACGCTGTCGAGGTGCCGCGTTCCTTGCTCCACCGTCGGGCGTATCGACGAACCGCATCATAGCCGCCGGCATAACCCAGGCCGCGGAGCTCCTCGAATAGCTGGATCAGCGTCAGCCGTTCCCGCGCCGCCTTGCTCTCATTCCTTGCCAGTAACCGATCAAGCTCGGCACTCCAGGCATCCATCTTCGGGAGCGGCTGCGTCTCGCTCGTAGCGGAACTCCGTCGCTTGAGAACGAATGACCTTGCGAACCACCTTCCGCGATACGCCAAGTTCTCGGCAGATCGCCTTGATGGGACGACCATCAACAAAGTAGGCGCGAATAGGAAGGTCGCTGCCGAACCGCGCCGCCGTATGATAGCGGGTCTGCGCCGTTATCGCCGTCCCCTTCTGTTGGTGGTGCTGCCCATTGCTGCCGCACTCGGCGGACTGGCGTTTTACCTGCACGGCGGACGTTATGTCGGCACCGACGATGCCTATGTCGGCGCCCAGAAGGTGCTGATTACACCCGACATCTCCGGCAAGATCATCAAGGTGCTGGTTAAGGAAGGCCAGACCGTGAAGCAGGGTGACGAGCTGTTCGAGATCGACGCCGTGCCGTTTCGCCTCGCAGTAGACGAGGCTAAGGCGCAGCTCGCTCAGGCGAAGACGAACTACGACAATCTGGTCGAGAACGTGAAGATCTATGGCCAGATGCTTGATCTTGCCCAGCAGGGCGTCGACCTGAAACAGCGGGATGTCGAACGCAAACAGCAACTGGTCAAAAGCAATTTCGGGTCCCAGCTCGACCTCGACAATGCGGCCAATGCGATGGTGACCGCGAGCGCACAGGTGCAGTTCATCAAGCAGCAGCTCTCCAATGCCAGGACGCAATTGCTTGGTAACCCCGAACTGCCACTAGAGCAGTTTCCGCCCTATGCCCAGGCTAAGGCGAAGCTGGAGGATGCCGAGCGCAACCTCGATCACACGGTCCTGCGCGCGCCGATGGATGGCGTCGCGACCCAGGTCGAGCAGATTCAGCTCGGCCGCTATGTCACCGCCGGCACGCCCGTCTTCTCCATCATCGATGTCGCGCACCCCTGGGTCGATGCCAATCCGAAGGAGAGCGACCTCACCCACGTCACCGAAGGGCAGTCCGTCACGCTCGAGGTCGACGCCTTCCCGAACCACGTGTTCAAGGGCACGATCGGCTCGCTCTCGCCAGGCACCGGCGCGCAATTCGCGATCCTCCCGCCGCAGAACGCCACCGGCAATTTCGTTAAGGTGGTGCAGCGCGTTCCGGTGCGGATCTATTTCGACGAGCACGACAAATACGTCGCCAAGCTGAA